>DASZJU010000203.1:0-20086 GCA_035947815.1 Reyranella sp. | reverse complement strand
GATCGATTTCGGCGCTTCGCGTGCGGCAATAGCCGGCCGCAGCACGGCGCTGACGGCGATCTTCACACCGGGCTACGCCGCCGCGGAGCAGATGACCTCGGCCAAGCAGGGTCCATGGACCGACATCTACGGCCTGTCGGCGACGCTCTATCACGCCATCACAGGCCAGACGCCGCCCAGCGCCTTCGACCGCATGCTCGACGACGCCTACGAGCCTCTGGGCAAGAAGGCGCTGCCGGAATTTGGCCGCGGCCTGCTTGCCGGCATCGATGCCGGCCTTGCGGTTCGCGCCAGCGACCGGCCTCAGTCCATTGCCGGCTGGCGACCGATCCTGGGGCAGTTCGCCGCGCTCGCCGGCGACGCCACGGTCGTGCTCGTGCCGCCCTCGGCAGTGCCGCCGCAGGCGGTCGTCAAACCGGTCGCAGAGAAGGCCGCGGTACCGGCGAGAAAGCGCGGTATCGGCCTCTGGATCGGGGCCGCCGCTGCCGTGATCGTGGGGCTGGCCGGTGGCTACTATGCGCTGGTCGACGGCAAGCGCGTGACGCCGCAGGTGGCGGCGGTGCCTGCCCCCTCGCCGGTCGACAAGGCTGCACAGGATGCCCAGCTGGCGGCCGAGGCGCAGCGCCTGAAGGACCAGGCGGAACTCGCCAGGCTGCGTACCGAGGCCGCGGCCCGCAAGAAGGCCGAGCAGGAGGCCGCGCAGCGTCGCCAGATCGAAGAGGAGACGCGACGCAAGGTCGAGGCCGAAATGGCCGACCGGCAGCGCCAACAGGACGAGGCCCGCCAGAAGGCAGAGGCCGAGGCTGCGGCCCTGCGCAAGGCCGAGGACGATGGGAAGAAGTCAGCCGAGGCGGCCGAGAATGCGTTGCGTCTGCCGGTGCTCGACCGGCAGCACCTGCAGGTCGCGTTGACCGCACTCGGCTTCCGTACCGCCGCCACCGATGGCAATTTCGCGGTACGCACGCGCGAGATGATCGCGGCGTGGCAGAAGGCTCACAATGATCCGCCGACCGGCTACCTGACGGGCGCGCAAAGCCAGGCGCTGTTGCGCGATGCCGCGCCGGCCATCGCGCGCTTCGACGAAGAGCAGAAGAAGCTCGAGGAGATGAGGAAGAAGGCAGACGAGGAGAAGGCCAGGGCCGAAGCCGCCGCGAGGGGAGCGCCGCCGCCTCAGCCAACCGTGGGCCCGACTCCGACGCCGGCGGCGCCCAACACTGCGGCCGCGACCATCCCGCGATCCGGGCCCGACGGTACCTGGCGCGGATCGCTCCAGTGCACGCCGTCGAGGAACGGCGGTGAATTCCTTTTCCATCTGTTGATCAACGTGTCGGGCGGCGCGGGCACCTGGGTCCGGCCCGGCTCGGGGCCCAATACAGGGGGCGTCCACTCGATCAGCATCAGGGTCAACGGGCGAGACGTTGTCGTCTCGCGCGTCTTCACCCCGGCCAATCAGCCGGGCGCGCAGCTGACCGCGACGATGCACGCACAGTTCGACGGCGCCTCCACCATCAGCGGGGCGGGGCCGGAGGCCAATGGCGGCGGCCGCACCTGTCAGATCGTCTTGACGCGCCCATGACGCGCCCGCCCACCCTGATATAGTCGGGCGAACCAACGCGAGGACGGAACATGGCGGGCAATCTCAAGGCGGCCGAGCTGCGCCGGCTGCTGGCGAAGGGCGAGTTCATCCTGGCGCCCGGCATCTTCGACGGCATTTCGGCGCGCGTGGCCGACCGTATGGGCTTTCCCGCCCTCTACATGACGGGCTACGGCGCCACAGCGTCGATGCTGGGCCTGCCGGATGCGGGCCTCGCGACCTACTCCGACATGGTCGGCCGCGCCGAGATGATCTGCTCGGTCGCCGGGACGCCGCTGATCGCCGACGCCGACACGGGCTATGGCGGGCTGTTGAACGTGCAGCGTACCGTGCGCGGCTACGAAGCCGCCGGCGTCGCCGCGATCCAGATCGAGGATCAGGAAATGCCCAAGAAGTGCGGCCATACGCCGGGTCGCCGCGTGGTGCCGGCCGAAGACATGGTGCTCAAGATCAGGGTGGCCGCCGAGGCGCGGCGGCATCCCGAGACGATGATCGTGGCGCGCACCGACGCCCGCACCGCGCTCGGGCTCGACGAGGCGCTGCGCCGCGCCAGGCTTTACGAGGAGGCGGGCGCCGATGTGATCTTCGTCGAATCGCCCGAGAGCGAGGCCGAGCTCGAACGCATTGGCCGGGAAGTGAGCAAGCCGCTGCTTGCCAACATGGTCGAGTTCGGCAAGACGCCCCGGGTTGAGGCGGACCGCCTCAAGACATGGGGCTTCGACATCGCGATCTACCCAGGTTTGGGCTTCAGCGTGGCTGCAGAGGCGATGCGCCAGGCTTGGGGGCATCTCAAGGACAAGGGCACCAGCACCGGCATGAACGTGCCGCAATTCAGTGGCATGCACGAGCTCATGGGATTCTCCGAGGTATGGGACTTCGAGAAGAAGTGGGCGCAGTGAACGGCAAACAATTCCTCGAGATGCTGGCACGACTGCCGGCGCGGGTCTGGCTGCAGGCCATCCTGGGTCTGATCGGCTTCATCGTGCTGGCGGTGCTGGGCTTCGCCGTGATCGCAGGCGTCGCGGCCGTCATCGTGATCGCCATCCTGGCCATCAAGGCCAGGCAGTGGATCCGCGGCTTCTTTGCGCCGACACCGCCGGCCGAGCCGCCGGCGCGTCAGGATCGCAAGGTGATCGACGTGCAGTACGAGATCGTCGACAAGCGCAACGACGACGTGCACCGCTAAGCCGGGACGACAGAAGCCCACGTCAGCACGACCACTGGAAGCCGTCGATCACGAAGTGCTGTCCGGTGATGTAGCAGGGCTCCGAGGTGGCGAGGAAGGCCACGAGCTGGGCGACGTCGGCCGGCTTGCCCAGCCGGTTGAGCATGATGCCTTTCATCATCTCCGCTCCGCGGGACCTGGTCAGGCTGTTGCCCAGTTCGGTCTCGATGACGCCGGGGCAGATCGCGTTGATCATGATCTTGGGGCCGAGCTCCTTGGCCAGCGCCCGCGTCAAGCCCAGGATGCCGGCCTTGGCGGCCGCGTAGGCGTGCTTGCTGATGGCGCTGGTCACGCCGCCGCTCAGCGCGTTCAGCGACGACATGCTGACGATGCGCCCGCCAGTCTCCTGCTTCAGCATGATCGGCGCTGTGGCGTGGATGTAGTTGAAGCAGCTTTTCAGATTGACCGCGATGGTTCGGTCGAATTCCTCCTCCTTGATCTCCAGGATGCCCTTGGCATTGGAAGCACCGGCATCGTTCAGCAGGAAATCGACCACGCTCCATTGCCGCGCGACGTCGGCCACGACCTCATGGGCGCGCGCGAACGAGGCGACATCGGCCTGGTAGGTGAGCGCCTTGCGGCCAAGCGCCTCGATCTCGCCCGCGGTGCGCTTCATCTCGGGCTCGAGCAGGTCGACCAGCGCGATGTCGTAGCCGCGCGTCGCCAGTTCGAGGGCGCAGCCCCGGCCGATGCCCCGCGCGCCGCCGGTGACGATGGCGGTCTTGCTCACGCCGCGTGCTCCTTGGCGTAGGCAGCGACTTCGGCGTGGGTGGCGAACCACACTGCATCTTTCCCTTGGCCCTTGGACTTGGCGTGGCGGATCAGCTCGTCGACGATCCAGATGCGCGAGCGGTAGCCGATGATGTGCGGATGCATGGTGAGCTGGAAGATGCCGCCATCTTCCCACGCCGCGTCGAGCTCGCGGCGGAAAATGTCGAGGACATCGGTTGGCGGCGTGTAGGGGCGAAGCGAGGAGAAGCGGTGCATGGCGAAATAGACCGCATCGTCGCGCACCCATTCGACGGGCAACTCGATCACTCCAGTCTCCTCGCCGTGCAGCAGCAGCTCGTAGCAATCCTCGTCGGCCATCAGCGAGGAGTCGTAGAGCAGGCCCAGCTCCTTCTCGAGGGCGAGCGTGTTGGGGCTGAAGTCCCAGGACGGGGTGCGCATGCCCACCGAGCGCTTGCCGGTGATCTTCTCCAGCGTATCGGCCGACCGCAGCATCAGGTCGCGTTCAGCCTCGCGCGGCAGTACGGAGTTGAGCTCATGGATCCAGCCATGGATGCCGATCTCGTGGCCTTCGGCGACCAGCGCGCGCTGCTCCTTGGGATGCAGCATGGCGGCCACGGCGGGCACGTAGAAGGTCGCTTTCACACCGTGCTTCTCCAGCAGCTTGCGGATGCGCGGTACGCCGACCCGGTTGCCTGACTGGCCCCAGGCCATGCGGCCGATCGACTCGCCGCCATCGCGCAGCTCGTTGGTCTCGTGATCGGAATCGAAGGAGAGCGCCACGGCGCAGCGCGCGCCATCCTTCCAGGTCTTGGGCCGGTAGCATTTGCCGGCGCGCACCTGGGCCACCAGCTTGCGCCAGTGCTCCTCGCTCCACTGCCAGGGCTCCAGTTGCGGGATCTGTGTATCGGGCATGACGACCTCCTACAAAATTCAAGCGAGCGGCGACAAAGAACGAGTCGCTAAACCCGGATCACCTTGCCCGGATTCATGATGTTCTGCGGATCGAGGGCGCGCTTGATCGCGCGCATGGTGTCGAGCTCGATGCGGCTGCGGTAGTGGGCGAGCTCGTCGACCTTGAGCTGGCCGATGCCATGCTCGGCCGAGATCGAGCCGCCAAAGGCCACGACAATATCGTAGACGGCACCGCTGATGGCCTCGCTGTGGGCCATGAAGCGCTTCTTGTCCCAGCCCGGCGGTGCCTGGCAGTTGAAGTGAATGTTGCCGTCGCCGACATGGCCGAACGGGACCGGCCGGCACTCCGGCAGTGCCTTCTTCATCGCTAAAAGCCCCTCCTTCATGAAGGCAGGGATCTTGCTCACCGACACCGAGACGTCGTGCTTGATCGAGGGGCCCTCGCGTTTCTGCGCCTCGGAATGGTTTTCGCGCAAGCCCCAGAAGGCGCGGCCCTGCGTCTCGTTCTGGGCCAGCGCCGCATCGAGCACCAGACCCTTCTCCAGCGCCTCGCCGAGATAGGCTTCCATCTTCTCGGACAGCCCCGTTTCGTTGGCGCCGGCGCGACGCGCCCGGGTCGACGACCATTCGAGCAGCACGTACCAGTCGTGGCGCTCGGCCAGGGGGTCGGCAGCGCCGGGAATGTGCTTCAGCACCAGGTCGACGCCCTGGCGGCTCATCAGCTCGCACGAGGTAACGTTGTCCTCGCTCGCCGCATGGGCACCGCTCAACAGCGCCACGGCGGCGTCGGGCGATGGCACGGCGATCCACGCGGTCGCGACGTCCTTCGGCTTGGGCCAGAGCTTCAGCACCGCCTTGGTGACGATGCCCAAGGTGCCCTCCGCGCCGAGATAGAGGTCGCGCAGGTCGTAGCCGGTGTTGTCCTTCTTGAGGGCGCGCAGGCCGTTCCAGATCTCGCCCTGCGGCGTCACCACCTCGAGCCCCAGCACGAGCTGGCGGGCATTGCCGTAATGCAGCACCTGCACGCCACCGGCATTGGTCGAGAGATTGCCGCCGATGGTGCAGCTACCTTCGGCGGCGAGCGAGAGCGGAAAGAGCCGGTCATGCTGGTTGGCCGTTTCCTGGATGGTTTTCAGCACCACGCCGGCCTCGACGGTCATCGAGTAACCGATCTCGTCGACTTCGACGATGCGGTTCATGCGATTGAGCGACAGGACGATCTCATGGCCGTTCTCGTGCGGCGTGCCGCCGCCGACCATCCCGGTATTGCCACCCTGCGGCACGATCGCGACCTTCTCGGCGGCGCAGAGCCTTACGACAGCGGCCACTTCCTCGGTCGTCGCCGGCCGCACGACGGCGAGCGCCGTGCCGAGATAGTTGTCGCGCCAGTCGGTGAGGTAGGGATGCTGCCCCTGCGCATCGGTCACGAGCCCGCGCTCGCCGACGATCATGCGCAGTTTGTCGATGAAGTCGGTCATCTCAACTCTCCCGTCATCCCGACCGAAGCCGAGCGCAGCGCCTGCCCTGAGCGAAGCCGAAGGGAGGCGTAGTGGAGGGACCTGTTCTGTTGGTGCGTCGACATGAACAGGTCCCTCGACTGCGCCGCCCTCCGGGCGGCTTCGCTCGGGATGACGGCGATCACAACCGGAGAATCTTCCCGGGGTTCATGATGTTCTTCGGGTCGAGTGCGCGCTTCAGCGAGCGCATCGTATCGAGCTCGATCCCGGAACGGTAGTGCGCCAGCTCGTCGATCTTGTCGATGCCGATGCCGTGCTCGGCCGAAATCGAGCCCGCCATGTCGCGCACCAGGTCGTTCACCGCACGGGTGATGGCCGGCGAATATTGGTTCAGCGTCTCACGATCCATGCCCTTCGGCCCCATGAACGAGAAATGGATGTTGCCGTCACCGATATGGCCGAGCGGGTAGGGACGGATGCTGGGCAGGATGTCGAAGGCGGCCGTGATGCCCTTGTCGATGAAGCCCGGGATCCTGGAGATCGACACCGAGATGTCGTAGCTGAGGCCCGGCCCTTCGGCGCGCGAAGCTTCGGCCACTCCCTCTCGGATGCGCCACATATTGCGCGCCTGCGCCTCGTTCTGGCCGATCACCGCGTCGAGCACGCGGCCTGCCTCCATCTGGTCGGCGAGGAACTGCTCCATCTTCTCGGACATACCCTCGGCGCCGTCCGCCCTGGGCCGCGATGACGACCATTCGAGCAACAGGAACCACGGCGTGTCGGCCTTCAGCGGATCCTGCACGCCGGGAATGTGGCGCAGCACCATGTCGGTGGCGGCGCGGCTCATCAACTCGCAGGAGCCGACATTATCCTCAGACGCGGCATAGGCCTCCGACAGGATTTCGATGGCGGCCTGCGGGTCGCGAATGGCGAGCCAGGCCGTCGCCACGTCCTTGGGCGCGGGCCACAGTTTCAGCACCGCCTTGGTGATCACACCCAGCGTGCCCTCGGCGCCCATGAACAGATGTTTCAGGTCATAGCCGGTATTGTCTTTCTTGAGCGCGCGCAGGCCGTTCCACACCTCGCCGTTGGGCAGCACCACTTCCAGGCCCAGAACCAGGTTGCGGGCGTTGCCGTAACGCAGCACCTGCACGCCGCCGGCATTGGTCGAGAGATTGCCGCCGATCATGCACGAGCCCTGGGCACCGAGGCTGAGCGGAAAGAAGCGGTCGTGGCTCGCTGCCGTCTCCTGCAGAGTTTGTAGGACGCAGCCCGCCTCGACCGTCATGGAATAGCCCACCGGATCGACCTCGATCACCTTGTTCATACGGCCGAGCGACAGCACGATGCCGCTATGGGTGGGCCACGGTGTGGCGCCGCCCATCAGCCCGGTGTTGCCGCCCTGGGGCACGATGGCGATGCCGTTGTCGAAGCAGAGTTTTACGACCTTGGAGACTTCGTCGGTGTTGGCCGGACGCACGACGACGGCGGCGGTGCCGACCAGCGAACCGCGCCAGTCCGTCACGAACGGCTGCTTTCCCTGATCGTCCAGGATCAGGCCCTTGTCGCCCACGATGGCGCGCAGGCCATCGAGCACGGCCGGCGTCACCGGCACGGTCGGAATGACGGGAATGGCGGTATCGGGCATCGTTTCCTCTCGTTTGCCGTCAGCCTAGCGCCGCCGGTCCGTGCCGTCATCCGCCGCTGCGCGGCGCAGGCGGTCGTTGATCGCAAGGCCCAATCCCGTTCCCGGAATGGGCATGACCGCGATGCGGCTGATGTCCGGCCGGTCGAGCGCGCGCAGCATGACGAACAGGTTGGCCGCCGCCTCGGCGACCTCGCCGCGCGGACTGAGATTGAGGGTCAGCAGGGCGCCCGGCGGCACATCAGGCCCGAACGCCAGCAGGCCCTCATCGGCGGTGACGGTGGATGCATTGAGCCGCACCGGTCGCGCCGGCGCGTAATGGCTCGCGAGCTGGCCCGGCGATTTGCGCGCCGAATCGCCGGAGGGAATGGCGTCGCTGAGCGCGATGGGACCGATCACCGCCTCGATCGCCTCACGCGTGGCGCCACCGGGACGCAGCAGCGTCGGGGCAGCGGTCGTGAGATCGAGCACCGTCGATTCGAGTCCGACCGCGCACGGCCCGCCGTCGAGGATCATCTTCACCCGGTCGCCCAGCGATTCGGCCACGTGCTCGGCGCGGGTCGGGCTGACGGCGCCGCTGCGGTTGGCCGACGGCCCGGCGAGCGGCCGGCCGACGGCGCGGATCAGCGCCTGCGCCATGGGATGCGCCGGGGCGCGCACCGCGACCGTGTCGAGCCCGGCCGTCGCCAGCAGCGCGATGGGCGAATCCTTTGCGCGCGGCAACACCAGGGTGAGCGGTCCTGGCCAGAAGTGCACGGCGAGCTTGTCGGCGGTGTCGCTCCAGCGGACGAGGCGTTTGGCCTCGTCCGGGCCGAGCACGTGACTGATCAAGGGATTGAACTGCGGCCGTCCTTTGGCTTCGAAGATCGCGGCGACGGCGCGTTCGTTGGTAGCGTCGCCGCCGAGACCGTAGACGGTCTCGGTCGGGAAGGCGACCAGCCCGCCCTCGAGAATGAGGCGCGCGGCCTCAGCGATGCTCATCGCAATGCTTTGCTGCGGGCGATGAAGTGCGGGTTGGAGAATCGCGGCTTGCCGTAGAGCAGCGGCTTGCCGTCGGTCGTCACCACCTCGCCGCCCGCCGCCTCCAGCACGCCCTGGCCCGCCGCGGTGTCCCATTCGTTGGTCGGGCCGAAGCGCGGATAGATGTCGGCCTTGCCCTCGGCGATCAGGCAGAATTTCAGTGACGAACCGACCTGCACGCGCTCGGCGACGGTAATTCCCTCGCGGCCGAACCAGATGTCGAGGTCGCTGTAGATGGCATGGCTGCGGCTGGCGCAGCAGATGAGGCCGTCGGTCGGCTGAGGACGCGTGGTAATCTGTGTGAAGGCGCCGCCGTTCTCGCTCTTGTCGGCGCCCAGTCCGGCCGTGCCGCGCCACAGCGTGTCGCTGGCCGGCGCCAGCACTATACCCAGGGTTGGCCGGCCAACCTCGATCAGGGCGATGTTCACGGTGAACTCGCCGTTCCTCTTGATGAATTCCTTGGTGCCGTCGAGCGGATCGACCAACCAGAATGGCCCCCCCGATTCTATGGTGCCGATCTCCGGGATGCGGCCCGCCGCCATCTCCTCCTCGGCCACGACCGGCGTGTCGGGCGTGAGCGTGCGCAGGCCGGCCACGATGATCGCCTCGGCGGCGTGGTCGGCGTCGGTGACCGGGCTCTTGTCGGCCTTGTCGCGCACGCCGAGATCGCCGGCATAGATGCGCATGATCTCGCGTGCCGCGGCGCGGGCGAGGCCTGTGCAGGCCTGGCGCAGGGTCTGATGGGAGGGCAGGTTGGACACGGAATCCATTGCGTTGAAGGCGGCGACCTTATAGCCCATTCATTCATGGCAAACAGGCTTTTGGGCGTCATATCGGCCTTGCCCGAGGAGTTCGCCCATCTCTCCGACCAGTCGGGCGATGCGCGCGAAATCGGCGGGCTCGCCTTCTGGCGCGGCGAGATCGCCGGCCGCGAGGCCATCTTCGTCGAATCGGGCGCCGGCAAGGTCAATGCCGGCGTCGCCACCGCGCTCCTGCTGGACCGCTTCGATTGCCGCGCACTGCTGATGTGCGGCGTGGCCGGCGGCCTCGATCCGATGCTGGGCGTCGGCGATGTCGTGGTTAGCGTCAGCCACACCCAGCACGATTATGGCACGCAAAAGGAAGACAGTTTCCGCACCATCCAGCCCGGCAGCCGGCCGTCGCTGGGCGGCGATTGGACGCCCGGTTACCGAGTAGCCGAGCCGCTGCTGGCACGCTTGCGCGAGGCGCTGAAAGGCCTGGAGCTGGAACCGCTGCCGGAAGCGGTTGGCGCCGGGCGGCGCCTGCCTTCCGTCCATTTCGGCGCCATCCTGACGGGCGACGTCTTCGTCAACGCCGAATCCCTCAGGCGGCGCCTGCACGAGCAGTTCGAGGCGCACGCCGTCGAGATGGAGGGCGGGGCGGTGGCGCAGGTCGCGCAGCGTTGGGGCGAGGACATTCCGGTCGTCAATGTGCGCTGTCTCAGCGACCTCGCCGGTGCCGAGAGCCATCTCGATTTCCGCGCCTTCCTGCCGGTCGCCGCGCGCTACGCCTCGCAGGTCGCCCACCGGCTGGCGCCGGTGCTCTAGAAATCAAGCGTCCTCCCCTTGCATAGCAAGGGGAGGTGTCGCCGTCTCGCGGCTTGTAACCAAGCCGCTGAGGCGACAGAGGGGTCATGGGCCGCGACAGAAGCCTCCGACCCCTCCGTCGGCATATGAGGCCGACACCTCCCCAGCAAAGCTGGGGAGGAAGGTCATTGCTTAAGCACGCGCCCGGCGACGGCATCGAGCTTGGCGATCATGTCGGCCGATCGAACGGCCGGCGCCGTGATCAGGGCATATTCGAGCGCCCGGTCGCAGCCGGCCGGGCAGGGGTTGGGCCTGGTGTCCTTGAGGCGAGGGGCCATCATGGCGACCAACGTCTTGGCCTTCTCGGCATTCTCGCCCAGCACGCGCACGATGTCGGCGACCTGCACATGGTCATGATCGGGGTGCCAGCAGTCGAAGTCGGTGACCATGGCGACGGTGACGTAGCAAATCTCCGCCTCGCGGGCGAGCTTGGCCTCCGGCATGTTGGTCATGCCGATGACGTCGCAGCCCCAGCTGCGGTACAGGCGCGATTCGGCGAGGCTCGAGAATTGCGGCCCTTCCATCGCGAGGTAGGTGCCGCCGAACTTGACGGGAAAGCCCGCCGTGCGCGCGCAGTCGTGGATGGCCTGCGCCAGTCGATTGCAGGTCGGATGCGCCATCGAGACGTGCGCCACAAGTCCTTCGTCGAAGAAGCTCTTCTCGCGCGCGAAGGTGCGGTCGATGAACTGGTCGACCACCACGAAATGCCCGGGCGGCAGATCCTCGCGCAACGACCCGCAGGCCGAGAGCGATAGGATGTCGGTGACGCCCGCGCGCTTCAGGGCATCGATGTTGGCGCGGTAGTTGATCGAGGTCGGCGAATGACGGTGGCCGCGGCCGTGGCGGGGAACGAACACGACATCGAGGCCGTCCAGAACGCCGAACAGGAATTCGTCGGATGTCTCGCCAAACGGCGAGGCGATTCGCCGCCACCTCGCGTCCTTGAGACCGGCCATGTCGTAGACGCCGCTACCGCCCAGAATGCCCAACACCGTCATCTGCTTCTCCCGGTTGGCGTTGGTGTATCATATCCTTTGCCTCCCCCGTCATACGGGGGAGGTGACCCGTCTCACGGGGCGGAGGAGGAAGGCCACACAGACGATCTTTGAAAATTCCAGATCTGGAATGGGCAGCCGCCTCGACTGAGGCTCTCTCCCCCGTAAGACGGTAGGGCTATCGCATATGACTATTTATTCCGTCATCCCGAGCGAAGCCGCCCAAGGGGCGGCGTAGCCGAGGGACCTCTTCTTGTCGTCGAGGCAACAGAAAAGGTCCCTCCACTGCGCCTCGTGGAGTTTACCCCGAGGGCTTCCGAGGGGCTCGGCTTCGGTCGGGATGACGGAAGTTTTTTGCCATATGCGATAGCCCTACGTAAGACGGGGGAGGCATTGATGACAGACAAGGGACAAATCCATGGGCAAGCTCGACGGCAAGATCACCATCGTGACAGGCGCCACCAGCGGCATCGGCCGGCGCACCGTCGAGATCTTTGTGAAGGAAGGCGCCAGGGTTCTGGCAACCGGCCGCCGCGAGGAGCTCGGCCGCACGCTCGAGGCGGCGCTGGGCAAGGACAAGTGCGTGTTCGTGCAGGCCGACGCCACCCGGGAGGCCGACGTCAAGGCGATGATCGACGCCTGCCTCTCGAAATGGGGGCGGCTCGATTGCCTGTTCAACAATGCCGGTGGGCCGGCGCCGGTGGGCGGCATCGAGACCGTGCCGGTCGAAGGCTTCGATGCGGCGATGGCGACTCTCGTGCGCTCGGTCATGCTGGGCATGAAGCACGCGGCGCCGATCATGATGAAGCAGGGCTCGGGCAGCATCATCAACAACGGCAGCGTGGCGGCGCGCCGCGCCGGCTACTCGACCTCGATGATCTACGGCGCCGCCAAGGCGGCGGTGAACCATCTCACGGTCTGCGCCGCCATGCAGCTCGGCGAGAAGGGGGTGCGCTGCAACTCGATCTCGCCAGGCGGCATCGCCACCGGCATCTTCGCCAAGGCGCTCGGTCTCGCGCCCGACAAGGCCGATGCCTATGCCGAGGCGATGAAGGCCAGCATGGCCAAGAACCAGCCGATCCCACGCGCCGGCGTCACCGATGACATCGCCCATGCCGCGGTGTTCCTGGCGTCCGACGACTCGAGCTTTATCAACGGCCACGATTTGGTCGTCGATGGCGGCCTGGTCGGCGGCCGCATGTGGACGCCGCACCAGGAGGGCGTGAAGGCGATGCGCAAGGCTTTCGGGGTGGACGAGCCGTAGGAGCGGGCTAAGCGTCGGCAACCGCCCAGTTGCTCTCGGGCGGCCATGACGCCCATACCCTGTCACCGACCGAGAACGTGGAACGCGTCTGCATTGCTTGACGATTGGGCAGAAAGGCGAGGAAAGGCGCGCCGTCGTCGAGCGCCATATGCACATGCGTGGCCTGACCGCGATAGACGACCTGCTGTACCGTGGCGGGAGTGCCATTTTGCGAAGCGGGCGCGCCGGCCTCCAGATCGTTCAGCGCGACCGCCTCGGGACGCACGGAGATGAGCACGTCTTTTCGAGCATCCTGAGAGGAGGGCACGACGGCCCGTCCGCCGGCGCCGAGCTGGACATGCAGCTTGTCGGCAGCCTGCCCGGTGACGGAGCCGCGCAGGAAATTGCAGGCGCCGATGAAGCCCGCGACGAAGCGCGACGTCGGACGGCTATAGATTTCCTCTGGCGTCCCCACCTGCTCCAGCCTGCCGTCGCGCATGATCACGACCCGGTCGGCCATCGTCAGGGCCTCCTCCTGATCGTGGGTCACCATCACGGCCGTGATGCCGAGCCGCTTCTGGATCTGGCGGATTTCGACCTGCATGCTCTCGCGCAGATTGCGGTCGAGGGCTCCCAGCGGCTCGTCGAGAAGAAGAAGCGTCGGCTCGATCACGATCGCGCGCGCCAGCGCCACCCGCTGCTGCTGGCCGCCCGACAGGGCCGCCGGAAGCCGGTCAGCAAAGGCGCTGAGCTGGACAAGCGCGAGCGCCGCTTCGACCTTCGGCCTGATCGCGGATTTGCCCAGGCCGCGCATCTGCAATCCGAACGCCACGTTCTCGACCACGGACAGATGCGGGAACAGCGCGTAGTTCTGGAACAGCATGCCGATATTGCGGCGATGGACCGGAGTCCGGTTGACCCTGACGCCGCCGATCAGCACATCGCCCTCCGTCGGCTCGATCAGGCCGGCGATCATTCGCAGGGCCGTCGTCTTGCCGCAGCCGCTCGGGCCCAGCAGCGCCACCATCTCGCCGGCGGCGATGCGCAAGGTGACGCGATCGACGGCGGTGGTGGTGCCGAAGACCTTCGTCAGTCCCGAGAGGGCAAGATCGGACGCCTTGGCCGCCGGCACTGTCAGCTTCCGAAGACCTGGTTGAACTTGTCCAGGATGGCGCTGCGCTGCGGGTTGATGCGCTCCCAGTCCAGCACGTAGAGCTTCATCTCGCGCATGCGCGACTCCGGATAGGCAACGACCGCGGCGGTCTTGGCATCGAGTTCGACGCCGCTCACCGACGGCGCCGCGACCGTGTATTCGGCCATGCCCTTCTGCACCGCGGGCGACAGGACACGATCGATAAAAGCCGCACCCAGGTCCGGTTCCGGCGCACCCTTGACGAGCGTCAGGCAATTCACGCCCGCGAACGAGCCCTCCGACGGCTGGCTTTGCGCGACCGGCGTGCCCTTCTGGACATAGGGAAGGATGTTCTTCGAGAAGTCGGGACCGCCGACATCGGCCTGGCCCTGCACGACTTGAAGGACGGCAGTGCCGAAATTGTCATAGATCGTCTGCACGTTGGGCTTGAGCTCCATCATTTTCGGCCAACCTTTGTCGAGCTCGTACTGGGCCTCGAGGATGGGTTTGCCGGTGGCCATCGATGCCGCCACCGCCAAAAGCTGAACGGACTGCGTCTGCTTGGGGGTTATCAACATGAAGCGGCCGCGAAACCGCTCGCTCCATAGGTCGGCGAAGCTCTCGATCGGCTTGGCAATGTTCTTGTTGTACCACGGCGACACCGTCGAGATGGCGAAGGCCGCGCCGTAGCCGTCGTTGTAGATGAAGCTCGGAAAGACCTTGGCCAGATTCGGGATCTTGTCCTTCGGCAGCCTGTCGATCAGCCCTTCGCCCTTGGCGATCGGCACGCCGACATCGTCCATCATCATGACGGAGTAATTCGGGTTCGCTTTCTGAGTCCGCATGATCCCGATGTTGCCGAGCGTGACGTTCTCCGTCTGGAATATCTTGCAGCTGAGGTCGGACTCGAATTTCGGAATGACCTGGTGCCGCATGTACTCGCCTTGCACGCCGGTATAGGTGCCGACATACATCGATTTGCCGGCCGCCCAGCCGTTGCGCATGAAGAACAGCGGGCTTGCGAGACCGGCTGCTGCGATCAGCCTGCGGCGGCCCGTCGACAGCACTTGCTTCGTCTTCGTCGGATCAGTCATGTAAACTACTCCTCTCAACCAATCGTTTGCGATTTCAGATGCTCATTGCCCGTCGGAGGCCGACCAGCTTCTCGAGCCCGATCACCGCCAGAATGCCCGTCAGGATCATCAAGCTCGCCATCGCCGCAATCGACGGATCGAAGATCTTGGTCATGCTGTTCTGAAGAAAGATGGGCAACGGCATGGTCTCCGCGTTGGAGAGCCAGAAGGAGATCGGGAATTCGTCGAACGAGACCATGAAGGAGAACAGGCAGCCGGCGGCAATTCCCGGCACGATCTGGGGCACGGTGACCTTCGTGAACACCCGCCAGGGTGGCGCCCCGAGCGTCAGCGCCGCTTCCTCGAGCGAACGATCGACCTGCTTCAGGCTCGCCGTCACGGTGCGCACGAGATACGGCAGCGTCACCAGCACGTGGCCGATGAAGAGGTTCGTCGCGGCATCGCGCATTTTCATCATCGCCATGAACTGCAACAGCGCGAGGCCGATGATCAGGACCGGCAGGATGAACGGCGACAGCAGCACCGCCTCGACCATCCGCGCGCCCGGCACACCCCACCTGTTCAACGCATAGGCGGCAGGTACGCCGATCGCGAACGAGGCGAGCGTGGACGCGAGCGCCAGGGTGACGCTCACCATGAAGGCGTTGCGGAAGTCGTCGTTGGCGATCACGTCCTCGTACCAGGCGGTCGTGAAGCCGACCGGCGGAAAGATCGCGAGGTTGGCCGTCGAGAAGGACAGCGCCACGACGACGACGAGGGGCGCCAGCACGAAAACAAGGACGGCCGCCGCCAGCAGGTAGGTGACGAAGCCGCCGCCGCCGGAGAGCCGCGCCGCCATCAGCGCGCTCCCGATCGCCGCAGGCGGGCCGCGGCATGGCGTTCGGCGAGCCATCCGACGCCGACATTGGCCACCAGCGCGATGGTCACCATCACGGCGGCGATCGCGGCGGCCATCGGCCAATCGAAAGCCGTATTGATCTGCTGCTCGAGAAGAACGCCCAGCATCAGCCCGCGCGTGCCGCCCACCATCTGTGGCGTCACATAGGAGCCGGCGGTCAGCGAGAACACGATGGTCAGGCCGGCCACAAGGCCCGGCATGCTGAGCGGCAGCGTCACCCGCAGGAACGCCCGCCATGCAGGCGCGCCCAGCATCCGGGCCGCCTCGTTGAGGAACGGATTTATCCGGCCGAGCGACGCCGAAAGAGGCAGGACCATCAGCGGCAGAAAGACATGGACCGAGGCGATCACCACCGCCCATTCCGAGTACATGACACGAACCGGCGTCGGTCCCGCGCCGAGCGCATGCAACAGCCAGTTGAGACCGCCGGTGGGGCTGTTGCCGAGCAACAATTGCCAGCCGTAGGTCCGCACGATCACGCTCACCACCAGCGGCGCAACGACGAGGATCATCGTGATCCTGCTGAAGACCGGTTTTCCGTAGGCGATGACCATCGCCGCGGGATAGGCGAGCAACGAGGTGAACAACGACGTGAAAAAGGCGACACGAAGCGTGAGAATGACGACACGGCGATAGGCGGCACTGAAGATCAGCCGCTCATAGCTGGCGAGCGTCAGCGGCAGGCTGATGTCGCCGCCCTGGGACTGGCTGAGCACGCTGTAGCCCAGCAGGATCAGGGACGGCAGGACGAGAAAGACGATCAGAAAAACCAGCGCCGGCAGAAGCAGGGCCAGCCCGACTGCCGAACGCGGAAAGGGTGCTCCTTTTGCCACCAACCCGCCCGTTTCCAGCGCACTCGATGTCATGCGGTGTCGTCAGCACGATCCGTGCCGGAGCGTGATCCGACCTCGCCGCTATTCCCCCTGCCGGTGTGGAATTTACCTTGCGGGCAAGAGCGAAAGCGCTCGCTCTGAAGAGACGCGGCTGCATCGGAACGAGTGCGCACAACGCTGGCCGGCCGGCTGGCTTGCATTTCGGCAATGGTGCACAGTGAGTAGGGAAAAGACAGTGGACCGGTGAGTGGAAGCGATGGGCAAGGAATTCCGGAAGTCGGCCTGTCCGCACGATTGCCCCAGCGCCTGCTGCCTGGAAGTCGAGCGCGTGTCGTCGACGCGCATCGGCCGTATCCGCGGCGCAGCCGCGAACAGCTACACCGATGGGGTGGTGTGCGCCAAGGTCGCGCGCTATGCCGAGCGGGTGCACCATCCCGACCGGCTGAAGCAACCGCTGCAGCGGACCGGCGAGAAGGGGCGAGGTGCGTTCCGCCCGATCTCGTGGGATGCCGCCCTCGACGAGGTCGCCGAAGCCTTCAGCCGGGCGACGCAAGCCCACGGAGCCGAATCGGTGTGGCCCTACCATTCGGGCGGCACCATGGGGGTCGTGCAGCGCTGGGGCATCGACCGCCTGCGCCACGCCTTCGGCTATTCGCGCCAGAAGACCACGATCTGCGTGACGCCCGCCGAATCGGGCTGGCGCGCCGGAGTCGGCAAGCTTTTGGGGCCGGATCCGCGCGAGATGGCCGAGGCCGATCTCATCGTCGTGTGGGGCGGCAATCCCGTCTCGACCCAGGTCAACGCCATGATCCACATCGCCAAGGCGCGCAAGCAGCGCGGCGCCAAGCTGGTGGTCGTCGACGTCTATCGCACCCCCACCGTCGAGGCGGCCGATATCGGTCTCGTGCTGCGGCCCGGCACTGACGGCGCGCTGGCGCTGGCCATGATGCACCTGCTGCTGAAGGAGGGTTTCGCCGATCGCGATTACCTCGCCCGTCACACCGACTTCGGCCCCGAGGTCGAGGCCCATCTCGCCGACAAGACGCCGGATTGGGCCGCCGCCATCACCGGGCTTCCGGTCGCCGAGATCGAGGGCTTCGCGCGGCTCTACGGTGGCACCCGGCGCAGCTTCCTCCGGATCGGCTTCGGCTTCACGCGCTCGCGCAACGGCTCGGCGGCGATGCACGCCGTGACCTGCCTGCCGGCGATCACCGGCGCCTGGCAGCATCGGGGCGGCGGTGCTTTCTTCCTCAATCTCGACAACTGGCGGCTCGACACCACCCTGGCGCACGGCCTCGACCTCTTGAACCCGGCGACGCGGGTGCTCGACCAGTCGCGCATCGGGCCGGTGCTGTGCGGCGAGCCGGACGCGCTCGCCGGCGGTCCGCCAGTGACGGCGATGCTGATGCAGAACGCCAACTCGGCCAATGTCGCGCCCGACAGCGCCGCGGTGGCGCGCGGGCTTGGCCGCGACGATCTCTTCCTCTGCGTCCATGAGCAATTCATGACAGCGACGGCGAAGTACGCCGACATCCTTTTGCCTGCCGCGATGTTCCTCGAATACGACGACATCTATTACGGCCTCGGCCACACCCATTTGACGGTCGGGCCAAGCGTGCTCGACCGCCACGAGGAGTGCCGCACCAACCACGAGCTGATCTGCCAGCTCGCGCAACGGCTGGGCGCCCGGCAGCCGAGCTTCCGGATGAGCGCCGTGGAGCTGCTCGACGCCACTCTGCGCGCATCGGGCAAGGGAACCTGGGACGAGGCGGCGGCGCGTGGCTGGGTGGATTGCGTCGAAAGCTTCGAGGCGTCGCATTTCCTCGACGGCTTCCCCTCGGCCGATGGCCGTTTCCATTTCAAACCCGACTGGGCGGCCGTCGGGCCATACCATGCCGGCATGAAGGCGTTGCCCGACCACCTCGAGAACTACGAGCGCGAAAGCGGGGAGCTGCCGTTCCGCCTCGTCGTGCCGCCGGCGCGCGGCTTCCTCAATACCACCTTCACCGAAACGCCGGGTTCGGTCGCCCGCGAGGGCGAGCCGCGCGCGCTGATCCATGAGGAAGACGCCGCCCGGCTGGGTCTCTGCGAGGGCGCGCTGGTGCGGCTCGGCAATGGGCGCGGCGAGGTCAGGCTGCGCGCCCGGCCCGCGCTCACCGCGCGACCCGGCGTCGTCATCGTCGAGGGCAACTGGCCGAGCGACGCTTATCTTGATCGCGTCGGCATCAATGTCCTGATCGGCGCCGATCCGGTCCCGCCGAACGGCGGCGCGGCCTTCCACGACACCGCGGTGTGGATGCGCGCGGCCTGAGGTTGGCCTTCGGATGACCAGAAAAGCCGGCTATCGTTCGGCTTGCCATTCGATGGCTCACCTGGAGGCAGGACCATGCTGCGACCCAAGGCGCTCGATCATGTCGGACTAACGGTCACCGACATGGACCGGAGCTTGCGCTTCTATTGCGAGGTCCTGGGGCTCGAGCTGCTGCGCCGGTCGGCAAAGGGCGGCGCTGGCCTTGCCTCGGCGGTCCTCAAGGTCGGAGACCAGGAAATCAACATGTTCTCCGATCCGGCTTTTGCATCGGGCCGTCCCGGCGACCCGGCCGGCATCGACCATTTCTGTCTGGAGGTCGAGAGCGCGACGATCGACGACCTCGCGGGCGCGCTCCGTCAGGCCGGCGTGGAGATCGCCAAGGGACCGGTGCAGCGCCGGGACGGGATATCGCTGTTCGTCAGCGATCCCGACGGCTGCCGCGTCGAGCTCATCGTCAAGAAGTGACTCGTGGCCTCAGAGGGCTAGAGAGGACAATACTTCACCTCGTAGCCACGGCCGGCGCTTACGGGGCACGACACCTGCTTGTCGTCGGTGGGATGCTGGTAGGCATCCGGACAGCTCGCGGCGAGACACTTCGCGCCCTTTACCTGGATACCCCTTTTGGTGAAGGAGCAGTCGAGGTTTGTGCTCCACGCGACGGGAATATTGTAGAAAATATTGGCTGCTTTGCTCACGCAGTCGTTCGGGTTCACGCCCGGGCCGCATAGTTTGGGCGGGTTGTGGGGACCCGAGCCA
Organism: Reyranella sp.; assembly: GCA_035947815.1. Classification (GTDB taxonomy): domain Bacteria; phylum Pseudomonadota; class Alphaproteobacteria; order Reyranellales; family Reyranellaceae; genus Reyranella. The sequence goes on along the minus strand of DASZJU010000203.1, from coordinate 632 downwards.
TAGTTCGTGCTGAGATCGACGTAGTCGTTGGCGCCCGCCCGGGGTGTGAGCTCGAAGAGCGTGCCAAAGGTGCCATCTTGAACCATGGATTGGCCGCAGCAGTTCTGCTGTGCCGCGCAGATGGCGCGGCCGCTGAGATTGGGATTGCAATAGCGGGCGAAGGTCGCGTTCGGGGCGTCCCACATCCAACCTTCACGTTGCTTGGTGCCCGGAACGCCGCCGAGGGCGGTCCACTGGTCGCAGTTGGGGCACTGGGTGGTGGGCAGATTCGGGTACACCAGGATCGCATTCGCCCCGCCCTGATTGAAGGCCGAAAGGGGGATCATCTTTCTGCCGTTGACGGGCAGCGTACCGATCATCCGACCGACCGGCGAGCCGGTTGAAACGAAGGTAATAGGGTGCGTGCACCCGTTGACGAACGTTACGTTGCCGGCGGTGATATTCGTCGCCTCCTGGCCGTAGCCAATCAAGGGAAAGAAAGAGACAACGAAGGCCGCTACCGCGAGCGCAATTGCGCGTTTCGCGTGCGCAAGCGGGTTTCTCGATATGTTGGTTTCCCTGCGCATGACGTCCCCCCACAAGAATTGGAACCGGCCTGCCTTAATCTTCGCTGGGGGCGCGCCACTCCAGTG
>DASZJU010000202.1:0-13120 GCA_035947815.1 Reyranella sp. | reverse complement strand
AGATGCTGGCGCGCCTTGGGCCGGCCGACGACGAAGCGCTCGGGCTCGGCGATCGCCTCCTCGTCGCGGTTGCCCGAGACGTACCACATGACGACCTTGTCGCCCTTGCTGATCGCGCGGCCGGCAAGCTCGGTGTCCCGGGTCGCCGTGCGCCGCATGTGGATCACCGGCGTCTGGTAACGGATGACCTCCGACACCAGGCTATCGAGCAGGCCTGCATCGGCCCGCACCTTGTCGAGTTCGGCCGGGTTCTCCAGCACAGCCATCAGCCCGCCGGTCATCGAATTGCGCGTTGTGTCGTTGCCGCCCACGATCAGGAGCGCGAAATTGCCGATGAATTCGCGCATCGGCATGGCCTTCGTCGCCTCGGCGTGGCCCATCATCGAGATCAGGTCGAATTTGGGCGGCTGAGACGCGCGCTCCTTCCACAGTGCCGCCATGGTCTCGGCCATCTGCGTGAGTTCGGCCATGCGTTCGGCCTCGCTTTTCACCACGGCGTCGGACGCCTCGATGTTGGCGATGGCGACGTCCGACCAATGAGTGAGCTTGCGGCGGTCCGGCCAGGGGAAGTCGAACAGGGTCGCCAGCATCATGGCGGTGAGCTCGGTCGAGACGCGGTCGACCCAGTCGAACGGCTGGTTGCGCGGCAGGCCGTCGAGCACGGCCGCGGTGCGCTGGCGGATCGTCGTCTCCATGTTGGCGAGGTTTGTCGGCGCCACGATCGGCGCCACCGTCCTGCGTTGCGCGGCGTGGCGCGGCGGGTCCATGCGAATGAAGTTGGGCAGCTCCTGGCCCTTGGGCTGGTCGGCGATCTGGATGCCGCCCAGTTCCGAGGCCGACGAATAGGTGCCGGGGTCGAGCTCGACCTTCATGATGTCGGCATAGCGCGTCACCGACCAGTACGGTCCGTAAGGGCTTTGCTCGTGGCGATGGACCGGATCTTGGCGCCGCAGCCGGGCAAAATGCGGACGCCAGGAATCTTCGCGATAAAGCCGCGGATCGCTGACGTCGGCATGCGGAGGGGCAGGCCCGTTCATGGCTCAAGGCCGCCTCCGGACCGGTTACGAGTCAAGTGCTTTCGTCGCAACTCCCCTCGATTCGGCGCGTTGACAGGCGGAAGACGTGGGCGCAAACCGTCGCGCCGCCGCCAACCCTGGCGGCGTTCGATATCATGGCCCCTGCCACCCTTACGCCACCGTCCGTCGCCGCCGACGCCCCGACCGCGCCCCATAGCCAGGCCGCCGCCGGGCTGATCGTCGGCGCGCTGGGGGTGGTGTTCGGCGACATCGGCACCAGCCCGCTCTATGCGTTGCGCGAGACGTTCCTGCACGACAGCAGCATGGCGCCGACGCCCGAGCACGTGCTGGGCGTGCTGTCGGTGCTGTTCTGGGCGGTGACGCTCACCGTCACCATCAAGTACGTCACCCTGATCATGCGCGCCGACAACAAGGGCGAGGGCGGCGTGCTCGCCCTGGCGACGCTGGCCACCCATGGGCTGAACGGCAAGGGCCTCAGGATCCGCCATGCCATTACGCTCCTGGCCGTGGTCGGCCTGGCGCTGTTCTACGGCGACGCCATCATCACGCCGGCGATCACGGTCATGAGCGCCGTCGAGGGCCTGTCCGCCGTGGCCCCGGCCTTCACGCCCTTCGTCCTGCCGCTGGCGCTCGTGATCCTGGTCGCGCTGTTCCTGCTGCAGACGCGCGGCACCGCCGATGTCGGCCGGTTGTTCGGACCGGTCATGCTGCTGTGGTTCATCGTGCTGGGGGCGCTGGGCGTTTGGCAGATCGCCAAGCACCCCGCCGTGCTCCACGCCATCAACCCGATCTACGCCTATCGCATCATCGCCGATCAGGGGCTCGGCATCTTCTGGGCCTTCGGCTCGATCGTGCTGGCCGTCACCGGCGCCGAGGCGCTCTACGCCGACATGGGCCATTTCGGCCGCAAGCCCATTCGGCTGGCCTGGCTCGGCCTGGTCATGCCAGGCCTGCTGCTCAACTACTTCGGCCAGGGCGCGATGATCATCGCCGACCCCAGGATCGTGCAGCAGGTGTTCTTCGAACTGGTGCCGCCGGACTACATCCTCGCGCTGGTGGCATTGTCGACCTTGGCCTCCATCATCGCCTCGCAGGCCGTCATCACCGGCGTGTTCTCGCTCACCCGCCAGGCGATCCAGCTCGGCTACCTGCCGCGTATGGAGATCAAGCACACGTCCGAGACGGCGATCGGCCAGATCTACATCCCGCGCGTGAACTGGATCCTGATGGCCGGCGTCGTCGCCCTAGTGGTGGGCTTCGGCTCGTCGGGTGCGTTGGCCGGCGCCTACGGCATTGCCGTCACCGGCGCCATGATGGTCGATGCAGCACTCGCTACCGGCGTGGCGATCCTGGTGTGGCGCTGGTCGTGGCCGCTCGCCGTTCTGGTGTTCGGCCTGCTCGCGGTGCCCGACGTCGCCTTCTTCACCGCCAACTCGCTCAAGATCCCCGACGGCGGCTGGCTGCCGCTGGTGGTGGCGGCCTTCATCTACTTCACCATCACCACTTGGCGGCTCGGCCGTCGGCTGGTCGCCACCGAGCTCAGCGAAGGCGCGCTACCGCTGCGCCAGTTCCTCGAGCGCATGGAGCGCGCGCCCGACCGCGTCGCCGGCACCGCGGTGTTCCTGACCGCCGACGCCAGCAAAACGCCTGCCGCCTTCCTGCACAACCTCAAGCACAACAAGGTATTGCACGAGCGCGTCATCATCCTGCAGGTCGAAACCATGGACGTACCGCGCGTGTCGGAGGCCAACAGGGTCGTCTGCGAGCGCCTAGGCAAGGGCTTCCACACCGTGATCGCCCGCTACGGCTTCACTGAGCAGCCCGACGTGCCTGAGGCGCTGCGCGCCTGCCGCCCGCACGGCATCGCCTATGACGAGATGGAAACCAGCTTCTTCCTCGGTCGCGAAACCCTGATCCCGAGCCAGCACTCCCGGCTCGGCAAATGGCGGCGTGACTGGTTCATCTCGCTCTCCCACTCGGCCTCGGGCACCAAGACCTTCTTCCGCATCCCGCCGAACCGCGCTATCGAACTGGGCAACCAGATCCAGGTCTAAGATCGACTGATGCCTCGAAAGATGTTCGTCCTGCTGCCCGGCCTGCTGAATACGCGCCGGGTCTTCGAGCATCAGATCGCGGCCCTGTCCGACATCGCCGACTGCGTCGTGCCCGAGCTATGGCATTACGACACGATGGGCGCCATGGCTGACGCCGCTCTTGCCGCCGCCCCGCCGACCTTCGCTTTGGCGGGATTTTCGATGGGCGGCTACGTCTCCTTCGAGATCCTGCGGCGCGCGCCCGAGAGGGTGGAGCGGCTGGCGCTGATCGACACCCAAGCCACGCCCGACTCACCGGAGTCGATCGCGCGTCGCCACGGCCTGGTCGAACAGACCCATATCGGCCGTTTCCATGGCGTGCAGCCCTCGATGCTGCCGCACATCGTCCATCGCTCGCATCTCAACGAACCCGCCGTCACCCAGCCGATTCTCGACATGGCCCGCGAGATCGGCGCCGAGGGCTTCCTGCGCGAGCAGCAGGCCATCATGGCGCGGCCCGACAGCCGGCCGCTGCTGGTCGATATCGACGTCCCTACCGTGGTGATCGTGGGCCGCCAGGACCAGTCGACGCCGCTCGCCCACGCCCAGGAGATGGCGGCCGACATCGCGACATCGCGGCTGGTGGTGATCGAGGATTGCGGGCATATGAGCCCGCTGGAAAAGCCGGACGAAGTCACGGCCGAGCTCAGGAGATGGTTGACCGAATGACCACTGTGTACGCCCGCGAGGAATATCTCAGCGCCGACGAGTACATCGACATTGTCGCCAAATCGGGCCTCAACAGGCCGATCGAGGATCGCGCCAGGGTCGAGCGCATGCTGGCCAACGCCAACCTGTTCGTGACCGCGCGTCAGGGCGGCCGGTTGGTCGGCTTCGCCCGCTCGCTGACCGATTTCTGCTTCTGCTGCTATCTCTCCGATCTCGCCGTCGACAAGGCCTGCCAGGGCCAGGGCATCGGCAAGCGGCTGATCGAGGAGACGCGGGCCGCCGCGGGCGGGGCCTCGACCACGACCTTGCTGCTGTCGGCGCCGACGGCAGTGAGCTTCTACAAGGGCATCAAGATGCCCCAGGCCGACAATTGCTTCCTCTATCGGCGAAGCCTGTAATAGGACGTCTGCCCGGCGCCTTCCTATCCGCAACGCCGCGGACGGGGCACGCGTTCACTCCCCGGAACAGCACCGGAGGGCCGCGATGCCGCGCAATCCCAGCCATGCCCCCATTCACGCCCCCACGCACGCCGTGGTCTGGCTCGATTTCCACCAAGCGAAGATCTTTCTGATCACGGCCGAGGACGTCGACGCCCGGCGCATCAAGGCCGACACGCCGCATCGCCGGATTCACCACAAGGTGCAGGTCCGCGGCAGCGGGCATGTTCGCGACGACCGGACCTATTTCGAGGCCATCCTGGCCACCCTCGAGGAGGCCGATTCCTGGCTGATCGCCGGGCCCGGGGGAACCAAGAAGGACCTCGAGAAATACCTCGAAGGTCGCGGCGAGGAACTGAAGAAGAAGCTGCTGGGCGTCGAACCGATGGATCGCCCGACGGAGGGCGAGCTGATCAAGCAGGCCCGCAAGCTGCTCGAGGCCAACGACTGCATGACACCCGGTGATCCCCGGATCGAGCGAGTTCTGCGGGGCGGCACCGCCCGCGGCTAGCGGCTAGCCTCGGCCGCCGGAGGGGCGCCACGGCCGGCGAAACTCCGGTTGCGCGGCGGATACGATGCGCCATGCTTGGGCCGTCCTGTCCGCCCTTCGGAGCAACGCTTGAACACCAACGCAAGCCACGCCTCCCAGCTACGCGTTATTTCCCTCTTCGAGGATCTGCAGCCCGCCGAGCTTTTGCAGATCGCCGGGCTGTGCACGATGCAGGCCTGCGAAAAGCACAGCCAGATTATGGGCGAGCAGGACCAGACGACGGACGTATTCTTCATCCTCGCCGGATCGGTACGGATCAGCAGCTACACGGAGGCCGGCCGCGAGGTGATCTTCAGCGAGATGCACGCCGGCGACATATTCGGCGAATTCTCCGCCGTCGACCGGCTGCCGCGCTCGGCGTCCATCGTCGCCCTGTCTGATTGCCTGATGGCGCGCATGCCATCGGCGAAGTTTTTCGAGGTCCTGAGAGGCCATGCCGACATCTCGGTGCGATTGATCGAGCTCCTGGTGTTCAAGATCAGGAAGATGTCGGAGCGGGTCTTCGAAGTGAGCGCCCTGGGTGTGCGCGAGCGCGTGCGGCGCGAGCTCCTGCGCCTGGCAACCGAAGGCCAGGCTTTCCGCAACGGCGTCGTCGTCCAGCCGGCGCCGACCCACTATGAGATTGCCGCCCGCATCGGCTCGCATCGCGAGGCCGTGACTCGCGAATTCAACCGCCTTGAGGCGGAGAACATCATCGAGGTGCGGCGGAAACAAATCCGGATTATCGATCTCGAGCGACTGAAACACGCGGACGGAGAATAGGATCTCCTGACGCTGCAGCCGCTGCCTGAATTGCAATGGAGCGCGAGGAGCCAAAGCTCCTCGCGCTTCCGCAATTCGCTCTACATGCCGCCCTTCATGACCTGGCCGCGGATCTCGCCGCCCTTGTTGGCCGCGGTGTGGACGTTGAAGTACCACTTGCCGGCGGCGAGGTCGGCCGCCTGCGCGTCGGTCAGGGTGGCTTCGCCCTTGAGCGGGCTGACCAGCCCGCCGCTCGCCGGCGCCGGCACCGGCACGACGACGCCGGCATTGGTCTTGGCGTCGGCCGGACCGTGGAAGTGCGCCGCGGCGGCGGGGCCGGTCAGGTCCTTGTAGGTGGCGCTGTAGGTCAGCTTCTTGGTGGCGGTGTCGTAGCTGGCCGTCAACGCGCCGCTGCCCTTGCTGTCGGTGGGCGGTACTTCGCTCGCGGCAGTGAGGGTGGCCTTGTACATGACCATCTCGGCAAACGCTGCCGGTGCTCCAACGAGAAACGACGCGGCAATCAAACCGGCGAAGCCGGAACGAACGAGTAGCGTGCGCATTGGCAGTACCTCCTCCCAAACGTTGATGCCGCATTATGCCACGGGTTCAGGCGTGGGTATCCCATCACAAAGCCTTGAGGACGGGGAGGGTTGCAGCCGCGCTAGCGGAAATCGATCAATTCGGCGCCGTCGGTCACGTAGCGGGCGTAGCGGAAATCGCGAACCTTGAGCAGGCGGTCGCCCGTCCAGTCGAGCAGGATGAAGTAAAGTGGCACGCCGTCCGGATCGTCGGGGTCGTGCACCAGCACCGCCGGCCGCCGCTCGACCAGCCCGGGGACCAGCTGCCAGTCGCGCGACTGGCCGTAATTGGTGAAGTAACGGCCGGCCTCGCCGCGCCCGTTGAGGCGGGTGCGGTTCACCACCTCGACGCGGACCTCGTCGGCCAAAAGATCGCGCAAGGCGTCGAAGTCGCGTGCATTGAAGCGCGCCGTGTAGGCGGCAAGGCGCGCCCGGTCGGCCGCGGCCAGGACGGGCGCCGGCCGGTCGTCCGGCTCGGCCGCCAGCTCGCGCAGCCGGTTGCGGCCGCGATGCAGCGCCGCCTTGACCGCGGGCACGGTGCCGTCGAGCACGATGGCGATCTCCTCCAGCGAATGGCCGAGCACGTCCATCAGGATGACGCTGCTGCGCTGGGCGACCGGCAGCCGCATCAGGGTGCGCAGGCTGGCCGCGGCAGCCTGGCGGCGATCGATTTCGCTGTCGGGATCGGCGATCATGTCGAGATCCTGGTCGGCACGGACATTCTCCTGGCGCGCGCGACGGCGCAGGAAATCGAGCGCCGCGTTATGAGCAATGCGGAACAGCCAGCCCTCGGGATGGGCGATGGGGCCGGCGTGAGGAAACGCCTCGATCGCCTTGGCCATCGCATCCTGCACCACGTCCTCGCCGTCGATGACCGAGCCGGTCATGCGGGCGCAATAGCGATGCAGCTTGGGCCGGAGCTCCGCCAAATGCTGCTCGAAGCCTGCGCGCGGGTCGTTCATGCACCCCTCTGACGGTTTCGCCGGACCACTATGCCAGCAGGACGTTTGGCGTGGGCGAAAGGATTCGGCACCAAGCGGTCTTTTTTTGCGAATCCTTTGCCATCCCCCGTTCGTCTTCAGGGCAGCAACCCAACCGCGGAGGAAAAGCCATGAAGTGGACATTGGTGCGCTACAAAGCCAGGCCCGACCAGGCCGAGGAGAACCAGCGCCTGAGCGCCGCCGTGTTCGGCGAGCTGCAGCAAAAGGCGCCGGCGGGACTGCATTACGCGGTGTTCCGGCTACCCGACGACACGTTCGTCCATCTCGCCTCGCTGGAGGACGGCGCCACGCCGTTGTCCGCCCTGGAGACATTCCGCGCCTTCTCGAGCGGTGTCCGCGAACGTTGCGTCGAGCCGCCCGTCGCCGCCCAGCCCGTCCTGGTCGGCAACTACGGAATGCTCGCGGCCGACAAGGTCAATTGAAGGAGATCGCATCATGCAGCACGAGATCGTTTCCCGCGAAGAATGGCTGACCGCGCGCACGGCACTGCTGGCCTCGGAAAAGAAGCTGGCCGAGGCTCGCGCCAGCGTGATCGACCAGCGCCGCGCGCTGCCCTGGACCCGGGTCGAGAAGGCGTACGGTTTCGACACGCCGGCCGGCCGGCAGACGCTCGCCGATCTGTTCGACGGCCGCAGCCGGCTGATCGTCTATCACTTCATGTTCGCGCCGGAATGGCAGGACGGCTGCCCGGACTGCTCGCGTCTGGCCAATCATTTCGACGGCATGCACGATCACCTGCCGCGACGCGACGCGACTTTCGCGGCGATCTCGCGCGCGCCGCTCGACAAGATCGGGGCCTACCGACAGCGCAAGGGATGGCACTTCAAATGGGTGTCGTCGCAGCCCAGCGACTTCAACTTCGACTATCAGGCCTCGTTCCGGCCCGAAGAGGTCGGGCGCGAGGCGGTCTACGGCTTCGAGCCGTGCAAGATCGATCGCCTAGACATGCCCGGCACCAGCGTGTTCGCCCGCAGCCCGGCGGGCGAGGTCTTCCATGCCTACTCGGCCTATTTCAATGGCGGCGACATGCCGCTCAGCCTCAACTATCTCGCCCTGCTGGACTAGGCAGCCGGCGCAGGGCCGCTTCAGCGGGCCTGCTGGGCCTGGACGGCTCTTTGATACTGGGCCGCAAAGCCGTTCAATGACTGATTGAGCGGCCCGACCATGCTGTCGCTCTGCGAAGAGGCCTGCACGGTGATGCGCGAGCCCGTCAGCATCTCCTGCACGAGCTGGCTGGACTTGCCCTGCTCGTAGGAGCACGCGTCGCCTGTGCAGATGTTGGTCGAGACGAAGGGATTGGCGTCGACCTGCATGGTGGCTCTCTGCCCGTTGCCGTCGATCACGACCGTGAGCGTGGTGTAGGCCACCGAATAGCTCACGATCAGGAAGGTGCCCAGCAGGTTGTCGGGGCCGCCGTCGATCATGGCCGACACGGTGCAGTCGCGGCCTCTTTCGGTGTTACAGTTCATGACCCATTGATCGGGCGGCTGATTCTGCCCGACCGCGCCCTGGGCCGAGGCGGAGGAAGCGACCGTCAGGAAGCCAACAGCGGCGAGAGCGGATTTCATTGTCGTTTTCATTGATCTGCTCAATCCCAAAACCTCATGCTGAGGAGCCGCGCGAAGCGCGGCGTCTCGAAGCATGGGCAACAGCGATACTGCATCCCACCCTTCGAGACGCGGCCTGCGGCCGCTCCTCAGGGTGAGGTTACGTTGTGTCCAACGTGATGACTAGCTCGCCGCCACGTCGCCCACGACCCGCACGCGCACGCGCACGGAATTGCCGGGCAGGTAGGCCAGCGGCATGTCCTCGCTTTCGATGGTGCTGAGCGTCTTGCGGTCCGCGCCGGCCGCCACCGCGCGGTCGTTGGCGATGCCCTGGGCCGCGGCGATGGCGTCGCGCCGGCTCAGGTCCTTGAAGATCTGGTCGCACTCGCCCGAGACCTGGGCGATGGCGGCGCCGACGGCATTGGCGCAATCGCCATGCTCGACATGGACGACCCGCGACACGCCCGGCAGCTTCTCCGGAATCAGGAACGCCCCACCGCCGACGGCGATCAGCGGCACGTCACCCGCCTCGGTCTTCATGCGGTCGATCGCCTCCTCGGCCATGCGGGCGGCCTCGGCGAACACTTTCTGGCAGGTTGCCTTGTCGAGATGCGCGACCTTCTTCCGATCGCCGAGTTTCAGCACATCAGTGGCGACGGCTATGTCGGTCGTCGTGAGCTGGCTGCCGCCGAAGGCGATGCCGTCCTTCAGCAGGCGGTAGCCGACCGACACCGGCCCCACTTTCAGTGGATCGAGCGTCACATGGCTGCCGCCGCCCAGCCCGATCGACAGAAGATCGGGCATGCGGAACAGCGTGCGCACGCCGCCCACCTTCACCACCGAATTGGCCTCGCGCGGAAAGCCGAGCTTGAGCTGGCCGACATCGGTGGTGGTGCCGCCGACATCGATTACCATGGCGTCGGCCAGGCCCGAGAGATAGGCGGCGCCGCGCATCGAATTGGTGGCGCCCGAGGCGAAGGAATAGACCGGCAGGCGGCGCGCCTGCCCCGCCTCCGCCACCGTGCCGTCGTTCTGGGTGATGAACAAAGGCGCGGCGATGCCGGAATCGCGGATCGCCTTCTCGAAGGCGGCAATCGTCTCGCGCGAGAGATCGGCCAGGGCAGCGTTCAGCAGGCCGGCATTCTCGCGCTCGAGAAGTCCGATACGGCCGAGATCCGACGAGCAGGTGATGGCGGCGTCGGGAATGACGGCCGCGACCAGCTCGGCGGCCCTCTTCTCGTGGCTGGGGTCGAGCGGCGAGAAGATCGACGAGATGCCGACCGATTTCAGTCCCGCCGCCTTCATCTCCTGCGCGGCCATGGTCACCGCCGCCTCGTCGAGCGGCATGAAGGGCCTGCCGTCGTACTCGTGGCCACCTTCGACCATCCACACGCCGCCCCGCACCAGGTTGGCGAGATCCTCGGGCCAGTCGCAGAACGGGGGCAGCGAGGCCGAGGCCGGCATGCCGAGCCTGAGCGCCGCGACTTTGCTCAGGTGACGGCGTTGGACCACGGCATTGATGAAATGCGTGGTGCCGATCATCACGCCGTCGATGCGCTTCAGCTTGCCGTCCGAGTCCTTCAGCACGCCCGTGGCGGCGAGACTCTTCAGCGAGTCCAGGATGCCGGTCGTCACGTCCTCGCTGGTCGGCGCCTTTACCGCGCCCGCCACCTTGCCGTCTTCGATCAGGACGGCGTCGGTATTTGTGCCGCCGACATCGATGCCGATTCGTCTCATGTTCTAAACACGCTCCTGAACTCGAGATCATAGCCAAAGGCGCGGGGACCGACGTGCGCAAGTCCGCGCGGCGAGAGGAAGACGGCAGGCGGCGGCAGCGCGATCACGGTGACGCGCTGGCCGTAGCGGATGGTTTCGCTGCCGACGGCCTCGCCCGACACCGAATCGAGCACGCAGATCAGGTCAGGCGACATGGCGATGGCCCCGCCGTCGCGGTACGCCACGATCCATTCGTTCTGGAAATTGATGGTCAGGTCTGAGCCGCGCCAGTCGTCCATGCCGTCGAACCGCGCGACGCCGCGCAGAAAACCTTCGGTCGCGCGGCGCTCCACGTCGATCACCTTGCCCTTGTACAAAAGCTTGCCGGGTTCGACCGCCAGGATGGCGGCGACGGGATCCTCATGCTTGCGCTGGGCTTCGCGCACGGCATGGCCGATCGCCATGGCCTTGGTGGTGGTGCCATGGATGCCCCACTGCTTGACCTCCGCGCCGGTGCGCGGCGGCTGGCAGGTGGCGGCGACCGAGCCGTATTCGACGCAGATCTTGCGCGCCACCCGCTCGGTCCATTTCCAGGTCGGGACCCTGTCGACGATCGATTCGAGGCCGCGCACGTCGACCGCCGTCAGCGGATAAGGTTTTAGGCCGCCCACCGCCACCGAGGTCATCTGCGCCTCGGGGTAGGCGCGGCCCATCGTGTCGGAATCGATCACCGGCCGCTTGAGATGCGCTGCGGCCATCAGCGAGCGCACGCCGTTGGCGCCACCGATCTCCATGCTCATGAGGCCGGCAAAGCGATACCCCGTGTGCTCCTCCATCAGCGCCACGGCGCGGGCCAGGGTGCGGCTGTCGGTCAGCCGCTCCTGGCCGACCAGCGGCGCGCCCATGTTGGCGACGACGCCTACCCAATCGTCGTCGGCAAGGTCCGACGCGTCCATGAGCTGGACGCGATAGCCTTCGCGATAGAGCGCGCGCATGTTCAAGAGCGGCAGGTAGGGATTGCCGCCGCCGCCAGTCCCGAGAATCCAGGCGCCGACGGCCAGCGATTCGATGTCGTCGGCGGTGATGTCGCGCAAGCTCACGCAAACACGCTCTTGAATTCGATGTCGTAGCCGAAGGCGCGCGGGCCGACATGTCTCAGGCCCTTCTCCGACAGGAAGACCGGCGGCGGCGGCAGGGCGATCACGGTGACCCGCTGGCCGTAGCGGATGGTCTCGGTGCCGACGGCCTCGCCCGACACCGAATCGAGCACGCAGATCAGGTCGGGCGACATGGCAATGGGCTTCTTGTCGAGCCACGCCACGATCCATTCGTTCTGGAAGTTGAGCTCCAGGCTCGCGCCCTTGTACGCGTCGGTGCCATCGAAGCGCGTGCGGCCGCGCAAAAAGCCTTCGGTGGCGCGGCGTTCGACGTCGACCACCTTGCCCCTGTAGAGGACCTTGCCCGGCTCGACTCCGAGGATTGCTGCGATCGGATCTTCGTGCCGGCGCTGGGCCTCGCGTACCGCATGGCCGATGGCGATGGCCTTGGTGGTGGTGCCGTGGATGCCCCACTTCTTCACTTCGGCCCCGGTGCGCGGCGCCTTGCAGGTCGAGGCGATCGAGCCGTACTCGACGCAGATCTTGCGGCTGACCCGTTCCATCCATTTCCAGGTCGGCACCTTCTCCACCACCGATTCAAGCCCGCGCACATCGACGGTGGTGAGCGGACAGGGTGCGAGATCGCCGACCGCGACCGAGGTCATCTGCGCCTCAGGGTAGGCGCGGCCCATCATGTCCGAATCGATCACCGGCCGCTTCAAGTGCGCCGCCGCCATCAAGGGCTGGATCGAGTTCCCGCCGCCGATCTCGAGCGACATGATCCCGCGGAACTTGTAGCCGGTGTGGCGCTCCATCAGCTCGACGGCACGGGCGATGGTGCGGCTGTCGGTCAGCCGCTCCTGCCCGACCAGCGGCGCGCCCATGTTGGAGACCGCGGCCACCCAATCGTCGTCTAAAAGTTCGTCCGACGGCATGAGCTGCACGCGATGGCCCTCCTTGTAGAGAGCGCGCATGTTTAAAAGGCCGAGATAGGGGCTGCCGCCGCCGCCGGTGCCCAGAACCCAGGCGCCTATGGCGAGCGATTCGATGTCATCCAGTGTGATGTCGCGTAGCGGCATTGCGTTGCCAATTCTCCCAACGGCCTCTATGTAGCCGCCTGCTTCTTTGCTGACAAAGACCAGTAACTGGGGAGAAACCGAGCAATGTCCGAGCCAATCAAACTCGTCGCCTTCTGCGGCAGCCTGCGCAAGGCGTCGTTCAACCGCATGGCGCTCAATGCCTTCATCGAGCGCCTGCCGGCCGGGACCTCGGCGCAAATCATCGAAATCGATTGGCCGCTCTACAACGCCGACATCCAGGCCCAGGGCTTTCCGGACAAGGTGCAGGCCGCGCAGAAAGCCATAATCGAGGCAGACGGGCTCGTGCTGGTCACTCCCGAATACAATTACGGGCCTTCGGGCGTGCTGAAGAATGCCATCGACTGGCTATCACGCACGACTCCCCAGCCCTTCGCCGCCAAGCCGATTGCCATGTTTGGCGCCTCGGGCGGCGTTCTCGGCACCGCGCGCGCGCAATATCAGCTGCGCCAAATCATGGTGTTCCTCGACGGGCGACCGGTGAACAAGCCGGAGGTCATGATCGGCGCGGCGCAGGGCCGCTTCGCCGACGGCAAGCTGACCGACGAGGCGACGGG
>DASZJU010000201.1:0-2302 GCA_035947815.1 Reyranella sp. | reverse complement strand
CTCGCCCAGCCAGGTCGCCACCTTCGCCGACATGTACCCGTCGTTGGCCGAGGGCGAGCTTATCGCCGGCTCGGGCAATCCGCGCTGGCGCCAGCCCTGGGACCTGGCGAACGCCCATTCGTTCAGGGCTGTGGCGTAGAGAGTTGAGACGAGCGGCATTTCCGTCGTCTCGACCGGAGCGCGAAGCGCGGAGCGGAGAGACCTTCTCTCCACGATAAGCGGCCTATTGTTGACGGAAGGTCTCTCCACTCGGCCCTTCGGGCCTCGGTCGAGACGACGGAATTTCGCTGTATGACGGGCCACCTCCCCACTTCGTGGGGAGGAACAAAAACACCAAACCTGTTGCGAACCGGCGATACTTGGCCCAGCGTTTGGGCACCAAGAAACGCCTGAGGAAACACCATGACCGCCCCATTCGACTTCGCGCCGTTGCTGGCGCCCGGCACGCCGGCGCCCGCCATCAAGTGGAACGGATTCCCGAAGTACAATTTCATCGGCGGCCACAACGACGCCAAGCACGTGCCGGTCGACGCCCTGATCGCGGCGGCGACGTCGGTCCTGCGGCGCGAGGGCGCCTCGCTGGCGACCTACGGGCTGAACAGCGGGCCGCTCGGCTACCGGCCGCTGCGCGAATTCCTGGCCGGCAAGCTCAAGGGCCATGCCGCCATCGACTGCTCGCCCGACGAGATCCTGATCACCTCCGGCTCGATGCAGGGCCTCGAGCTGGTGAACAGCCTGCTGCTCGGCAAGGGCGACACGGTGCTGATCGAGCAGGAGACCTATTCTGGCGCATTGGTCAAGCTCGCCAGGCTTGGGGTCGACACGATCGGCATCCCGCTCGACCAGGAGGGGCTGCGGCTCGACCTGCTGAAGCAGAAGCTCGAGGAACTGAAGAAGAAGGGCATCAAGCCCAAATACATCTACACCATCCCCACGGTGCAGAACCCGACCGGCGCCATCATGGGCGAGGCCCGCCGTGCCGAGCTCTTGAAGATCGCCGCCGACTACGGCGTCATGATCTTCGAGGACGAGTGCTATTCCGACCTGATCTGGGACGGCAAGCGGCCGCGCTCGCTCTACGCCATGGCGGGCGGCGAGGGCGTGATCCATATCGGCTCGTTCTCCAAGTCGATCGCGCCGGCGCTGCGGGTCGGCTACATCGTCGCCAAGTGGGAGGTCCTCGCGCGCATCCTGGCGCTGAAGCAGGATGCGGGCTCGGGCGCGCTGGAGCAGATGGTGCTGGCCGAGTTCTGCAAGCAGCACTTCGCCCAGCATGTGCCGAAGCTCAGCAAGGTGCTCGCCGCCAAGCTGCAGACCCTGCGCGAGGCGCTGGCCGAGCAGTTCGGCACCGCCGCGGAGTTCGGCGACCCGGCGGGCGGCATCTATCTCTGGATCAAGCTGCCGGACAATGTCGACACGGTGAAGCTCGGCCAGGCGGCGCTGGCCGCCGGCGTGTCGCTCAATCCCGGGCCGGAATGGTCGACCAACAAGGACTACGCCCGCTGCCGGCTGCGCCTCTGCTTCGCCAATCCCGAGCCCGAGACCATCAAGCAGGGCGTCGCGGTGCTGGCCGAGGTCTGCCGCCGCGAGTTCGGCGTGCCGCTGCGCAGCGCCAACGTTGACCGCCCCTGACGACGGGAGCCCGCTTCAGGCGTCCGGTGATCGACCGGCCTTTATGAGGGCATCACCCTCGGCGGTTCGCACCGGCAATCTCGACATGCCATCCCGGTGGATCAGGCCGAGACCGCGTAACCTGATTTCCAGTTCCATCGACGGCCGGCGCTGCAAAATGCTGCCGTCGATACTTCGCAACGCTGCAAACTCTTCGCTGGTCAGTGATGGGGTTGTCATGCCGGGAGCTATAGGCTCAATCGGTGTCTCCCGATAGCGAAGGTTGGGACACCGCATCGCCACATTCACGCTCCCGGCAATTGACGCCTAAGAGCCGGCGATCACCATCCACAACACGCCGAACTTGTCGGTCACCATGCCGAAGCGCGAGGCGAAGAAGGTTTTGCCGAGCGGCATCTGGACCTGCCCGCCCCTGCCCACGGCGTTGAACAGCTTGTCCGCCTCGGCGTCGTTGGCCGCGTTGATCGAGAGCGCAAAGCCCTGGAAGGACGGCTTGCCGGCGCAATGGCCATCGGAGGCCATGATCTGTGTGTCGCCGACCTTGAACGCGGCGTGCATCACCTTGTTCTCGGAGCCGGGCGGCACCATGCCGGGTTGGGGTTTTTCGGGGCTCTCGCTGAAGCGCATCATCATGTCGACCGTGGCGCCGATCGCACCCTTGTAGAATTCC
>DASZJU010000200.1:0-13001 GCA_035947815.1 Reyranella sp. | reverse complement strand
TCCGGGCGGTACTGTCGCCGTGACGAGCAGCGGCTCGATCGTGACGACGGGCGATGATTCGACCGCGATCCTGGCGCAAAGCGTCGGCGGCGGCGGTGGCGCCGGCGGCGGCGCCGACAGCGCCGCCGCGGCGAAGTTCACGCCGAGCGTGTCGATCGGCGGCAGCGGCGGTAACGGCGGTGTCGGCGGGGCGGTGAGCGTGGCTAACGGCGGCACGATCGTGACCGCAGGCAATCGAGCAGTCGGCCTCTTCGCCCAGAGCGTCGGCGGTGGCGGCGGCATCGGTGGCGCGGCAAGCGGCAAGGCGATGGCGTCCGACAATCCGGCCGGGGCGAGCTTTGCGCTCGCGGTCAGTGTCGGCGGCACGGGCGGCGGCGGCGGTTCCGGCGGTCTGGTAAACGTCACGAACACCGGCGGGATCACCACGGCAGGCGCCAACGCCTATGGCGTGCTTGCCCAGAGCGTGGGCGGCGGCGGCGGTGTCGGCGGCGGCGCCAAGTCGAGCGGCGATGACAGCCGCTATACCCTGGCCGTGTCCGTCGGCGGCAACGGCAACGTGGCGGGCGCCGGCGGCAATGTCAGCGTGAGCAACGCCGGCAGCATCCTGACGACGGGCGGCCTTGCCCACGGCATCTATGCCATGAGCGTGGGCGGCGGCGGCGGCATCGGTGGCGACGCCACCAGCTCGGCCGGCGGCGGCAACAGCCAGGGCGGCTCGATCGCGCTCACCGTCGGTGGCCGCGGCGGTGCGGCCGGCAACGGCGGCGCGGTGAGCGTAGTCAATGGCGGCCGCATCGACACTTTCGGCTTCGGCGCTTATGGCATCTTCGCCCAGAGCGTTGGCGGCGGCGGCGGTTCGGGCGCGGCCGGTACGGCGGAAGCGTCGGGCAACCTGAGCGTCGGCGGTGGCTTCGGGGGCGGCGGTGGCGCTTCGGGCAATGGCGCCGCCGTACAGGTCTCCAACAGCGGCACGATCGTCACCCGCGGCAACGACGCCTACGGCATCTTTGCCCAGAGCGTCGGCGGCGGTGGCGGCGTGGGCATCGGCGACGGCGGATCGGGCAGCACCCAGGGCTCCGGCAACAAGTCGATCGGCCTCAGCGTCGGCGGCACGGCAGGCTCCGCCGGCAATGGCGGCCTCGTCGCCGTGACGCATACCGGCAACATCATGACCTCGGGTGACGGCGCCCATGGCATCTTCGGTCAAAGCGTCGGCGGCGGCGGCGGTGTCGGCGGCACCTTCAGCGGCTCCAGCAGTGCTGCGACGTCGTTCGGCGCCGGCGTCACCGGCTCCGGCGGCGGTGCCGGCAACGGCGGAGGCGTCGTCATCAACTCGGCAGGCACGATCGTCACCAACGGCCAATACGCCTACGGCATCCTGGCGCAAAGCGTGGGCGGCGGCGGCGGCGTGGCCGGAGCGAATAACGGCAGCACGCTTGCGATACAGATCGGCAGCTCGGCCGGCGGCAGCGGTACCGGCGGCGACGTCGTCGTCAACCACACAGGCAACGTCTTCGCGCTTGGCGCCAATTCGCACGCCATTTTTGCCCAGAGCACGGGTCCAAGCGGCAACGGCAACATCAGCGTCACGGTCGCCGGCGGCAGCATCGTCGGCGGCTCGGGCACCGGCGCGGGCATCTACCTCGACCAGGGCAACGCCAACACCGTCACCATCGGCGGCGGCGCTTCCGTGTCGGCGTTGTCGCACCTGGCGATCTTCGGCAGCGGCGGCAACAACGTGGTCAACAACTCGGGCACCGTTGTCGGCGACGTGCAGCTGGGCAGTGGGGTCAACGCCTTCAACAACCTCGCTGGCGGCAGGTTCGTCACCGGCTCCCTGATCGGCCTCGGCAGCAATGCCAATACGCTCACGAACAGCGGCGTGCTCGATATCGGCGGCCAGCGGGTCGTGGCCACCGCGGCGTTGAACGGGCGCTTCGTGCAATCGGCCAACGGTACCTTGGCCGTCGACGTTCGCTTCGGCGGCGGTCCCTCCGACCTTCTGAACATCAGCGGCAGTGCGGCCCTTGCCGGCTTCGTGATGCCGACGAATCTCTATTTGATGCCGAACCAGACGACCAAGATCCTGACCGCCAATGGCGCGCTGACCAACAGCGGTGTGACGACGGTCGATTCGCCCACCATTAACTACGGACTCGACTTCAACAACGTCGGCGGCCCGGGCGGCATGGTGCTGACGGTCAACAGCGTGCATTTCGCCGCGCCCACCAACCTGTCCGGCAACCAGCGCGCGATCGCCAACCAGTTTCAGAACATCTACAATTCCGGCGGTTCGCCGGCGCTCGCCGAAGCCATGGGCTTCCTGGTGAACCTGAACGCCACCGACTACGCCGACGCCCTCCAGCGCCTCAGTCCCGCGCCGTTCATGATCCAGGCCAACAACACCTTCACCGCAGGCCTGGCGTTCGCGAACTCCATGTTGAGCTGCCAGGGCTTCGACGGAACCTATGCCGCGATCCGCGAGCATCAATGCAGCTGGGCCAAGGTGACCGGCGGCATCACCACCCAGAATGCCAACAGCGAAAACCTCGGCTACCGCGAAGAGGCGGCCAGGGTCGGCGCTGGCACCCAGCTGCAGATCCAGCCGGACTGGTTTGTCGGCTTCGGTGCCGGCTACGAGCGTGGCCACGTGACCTCCGGCGCGGCCATCCTCGATGCCAACCGCTACGACATCGGTCTGACGGCCAAGTATGTGCCCGGCCCCTGGCTGCTCGCCGCCGCCGTCGATGGCGGCTATGCCGAGGTCAATGCCTATCGCAACATCGGCGGCTTTCCGCAGCCCAACATGACGGCCAACAGCAATTCCGGCATCTGGCATCTCGATGGCAAGCTGCGCGGGGCCTATCTGCTCGAAACCGCCAACGTGTACGCCAAGCCGATGGCCGATTTCGACGTTATCTATTTGTACATGCCGGCCTTCAGCGAATACGGCGCAGGCGCTCTCGGCCTCAACGTCAACAGCATGAGCGACGTGCTGTTTGCCGGCACGCCCGCCGTCGAATTCGGCGCCACCTTCAATGCGGGCGACTACTACCTGCGGCCACACGCCACCCTCGGCGCGACGTTCTTTTCGAAGAATTCACTGAGCGTCGGCGCCACTTTTGCCGGAACGCCCGCCGGCATCGCCCCGTTCGTCACGACCTCGACGTTCCCGCAAACCGTCGCGAGGCTCTCCGCCGGCCTCGATCTGATCAGCGCCAAGCAGACGGGCGGCGTGGACATTCGCCTGCAGTACGACGGCATGTTCGCCGACGGCTACCAAAGCCATACCGGCGGCGCCAAGGTCTCGGTGCGCTTCTGATCGCCCTATTTTGCCTTGTCCAGGGCCAGGGAAAATCCCAGCAGCGGCACATCGAGGGCGATCGGCTGCTTGTTCGAATCCTGCAGCGCGATCTTGAGCAGCGCGCCGCCGCGCATCGACGCCAGGAACTTGTCGTTCAACTGCATGCCGACGAAGCAGCCCGTGGTCGTGCAGGTCTGGACCGGCTGCTTTTCAACCGTGCCGTTGTCGACCTTGAACTGCACGGGCTCCGACAGATTGAGACCGAGCGGCAGCTGCAGCATCATCACCGGCGACTTGGAATCCGGCGGCAGGCGGACGGTGAGCTGGGCGAGGAGCCGCTTGTCGTCGCGGTTGACGATCTGCTGCAGGGCGCGGCACTCGAGGACCTTGCCGTCGCCGGCGCACTCGACGCGCCACGCCGCCGAGGCGGGATCCTGCGCGCGGACGGCGGACACGGCGCCGAGCGAGGCGGCGAGGACTGCCGCCCCGATCGTTGCGAGGCGGCGCCAGCGGCGGTTAGCGTTCAATTCCATCGTTGGAATGACAGTATCGGCTGTCCTACGGGCCGCCAAGCGACAGGCCATAGAAGCGCGCGGCCGTGCCGCCGAATATCGCGGCATGCGTGCCCGTCGGCAGCAGCGTCGCCGCAGCCTCGTGCCAGCGCCTATAGTTGCTCGCCAGCGTGACGACGGGCCAGTCGCTGCCCCACATCAGCCGGTCGGGCCCGAACGTCGACAGCAAGTGGTCGACATAGGGACGCAGATCCTCGACCTGCCAGTCCGCCCGCGCCTCGGTGACAAGGCCCGAGACCTTGCAGCACCATGGCGTCTCGCGGGCGAGGCGGGCCATGTGTTGGGCCCACGGCTGGAAGCCGCCATTGGCGATGTCGGGCTTGGCGGCGTGGTCGATCACCACCGGCAAGTCGGGATGGCGCTCGGCGAGCGCGCCGATGACGGGAAGGTGGCGCGGCTTCAGGAGCGCGTCGAAGCGCAGCCCGTGCCGTGCCATCGCAGCCAGCGCCGGCTGCACCGCGGGACGCAGGATCCAGCCGGTGTCTTCGATGTCCTGCAGCATCGGCCGCAGACCCTTCAGCAGCGGGATGCCGGCAAGCTCGGCGATGCGGGCTGGCGCGCCAGGTGCCGCGAGGTTCGTCCAGCCGACCACCCCCTGCACCAGCCCTGCCGAGGCGTGCGCGACATCGAGCATGAACGCCGTCTCGGCCTCGCTGTCCGCCGCCTGCACCAGCACGGTTGCGGTGATGCCGGCCAACAAGGGGCGCAGATCGTCCAATCCGTAGTCGCGGGCAATCGACAGATCGGGCGACATCCAGCCGTAGTCGCCACGCGCGATCGTCCAGACATGATGGTGGGCGTCGACCTGGATCATTTGTCGGGCGTCGGAGCGCTCTCCGGCAACAGGCCGGCGCGGCGCAGATCGGCCCACAGGCCGCCCGGGATCTCCGCCCGCATCAGCGCGGCGTTCTGCTCGACCTCGGCTGCGCTGCGCGGGCCGGGTATGACGGCGGCCACGGCGGGGTGCGCCGCGCAGAACTGCAGCGCGGCCGCCTTGATGTCGGTGCCGTGGCGCGTGCAGACGGTGCGAATGGCCTCGGCGCGCGCCACCATGTCGGCTTTCGCGGGTTCGTAGTTGAAGGTTGTGCCGCCGGCCAAAAGGCCGGAATTGTAGGGCCCGCCCAGGACGACCTTCACGCCTTTGGCGAGGCAGGCGGGGAACAGCTGCCCGAGCGCGGTATGGTCGAGCAAGGTGTAGCGCCCGGCGATCAGGAAGAGGTCGGGCTTGGCCGCCTCGAGGCAGGCGAGCGCGGGCTCCACAAGATTGAGCCCCATGCCCCAGGCGTGAATCTCGCCGCGGTCGCGCATGGCGGCAAGCACCTGCGTCGCGCCGCTCATCGCTTCAGCGAAGCGATCCTTCCAGGCAGCGCCGTGCCAATCCTCCGAGCAGTCGTGGATGTAGACGATGTCGAAGCGGCTGAGGCCCATGCGCTGTTGGCTGTCCTCCAGCGAGCGAACCGTGCCGGCAGCGGTGTAGTCGAAGGTGCGGCGGAAGGGCAGGGCGTGCAGGAAGCCCTGGTTCATCGGTCGCCTGTCCTCAGCGGCCTGCAGTAGCCGGCCGACCTTGGTGGAGAGCGTGTAGCCGTCGCGCGGCCGGCTGCGCAGCGCGTTGCCCAGCCGGTGCTCGGCCAACCCGGCGCCGTAATGCGGCGCGGTATCGTAGTGGCGGATGCCGGCATCCCACGCGGCCTGCAGGCAGGCGACGGCGGACTCCTCCGGCACCACGGTGCCGAGATTGCCCAGCGGCGCGGTGCCGACGCCGAGCGGGCCCTGCGGAGTGTAGCCGGTCATGCCTGCTCCTCTGATGGGATGGCGCCCGAGGGATAGTTATCGCACCTTGCGTGGCGAAGCTTCCTGTTTGATCAGGGATCCGGGTGAGGCCTGCCGATGGCATAGGACCGGCTCAGCTGCCTTCGCAAATTCGATGGCTTGGCCGGGCAATGACCGGCCTCGGTCGACCTATTACTCGCGCTCCCCATTCGCAAGTTCCTCGAGCGCTTCCCGGGTCAACCCGCTCATGCCAGTTTGCAAGTCCGCGACGGTGACCCCTTCGGCATTTTTCAGATCATCTAGCGCGTCCAGGACTTGCTCAGCCGTGTCGCATCCGACGTCGGTACCTCCCGGGACTCGGATCATGAATCGTGTCTTTGGCGGCATATCTCTCCCCTATGTCGTGGCCAGTCTACGCTTAGGACGGACGGCGCCCTAGTCGAGTTTGCCAGCGCAGTACGCACCGCGCCCCCCGAGGGGCCTGTGCGTTGCTGCCAATGATTCGGTGGGCTTTTTGGCTCAGGCGCGGCCCGATCCGTCCGAGCCCCCATGCGGATTACTTCAATCCCTTTGTCTCCGTCAGATAGTCGACGATCGCCGGCACATCCTTTTCGCCAACCGGCGCCTTGTAGGCGTGGATCATCTTGTCGACCACGCCGGCCCACGTCGCCTTGGAGAGATTGTGCTGGGTCAGCACCATGCCGGCGGAGTGACAGGCCAGGCAGTTGGCGTTGATCGCCTCAGCCTTGGTCCCGCCGGGGAAGGCGATGTTGCTGGTCGGCAGGTCGACCGATACCGATTTCAGCACGAAGGTCTGCGGCGCGCCGGCCGGGACCGGCGCGGCGGCCGGAACGAGGATGGCTCCGGGCGGCTCGGGATGGCCGATGATCGCGAGCACCAGTCCCGCCAGGAGGGCGGCGCCGAATCCGACCGGGGTGACAGAGAGGCTCATGGGTCCCTCAGGATGTCGTCACGTGGACGATCTCGATCGCGTTGTGCATGAATCCGCCCGCATTCCAGTTCAGCGTCGCCGGTTGGGCCAGGCCGTCGTTGTTGGTGCAGCGGACCATGATGGACACGGCGCCCGCCGCGGGGATGATCTCCCTCTGCCATTGGCGGAAGCTGTACTTGCCCTCGTCGCGCCCGAGCACCGTCGGCAACCAGCTCGCTCCACCGTCGATCGAGATCCCGACCGACTTCACGCCCGTCGAGCCGCCGAAGGCGATGCCGCGCACCAGCGTCTTGACGCCTGCCTTGAGCGTGTCGCCGTCCTTCAGGTTGGTGACGAAGGAGCGCGGCACCATCTTGTTGATCGGCACCATGTTCACGCCGGTCTGCCCCGGCTTCATGGTGGCGCCCGGCGTGTCGGGAATGAGGTAGGCGCTCTTCATCCAGAAACTATCGTCGGGCCCGTCGAGCACCTCGATGCGGTCGAGCATCTTCACCCAATAGGTCGAGTACCAGCCGGGCACCACGAGTCGCAACGGAAAGCCGTTCAGCAACGGCAGCTGCTCGCCGTTCATGGCGTAGGCGATCATCACCTCGCCGTCGCGCGCATGGTCGATGTCGAGCGACTTCATCAATTTTGGCGCGCCGTCGACCACCGGCTCGTCGAGGCCGGCGAAACGAACCCGCTCAGCCCCGCGCTTCACGCCGGCCCGGTCGAGCACGTCCTTCAGCCGGACGCCCATCCATTTGGCGTTGCCCATGGCGCCGTTCGACCATTGCGCGCCCGCGACGGGCGGCGCCGTGTAGCCACGCGAATTGCCCGAGCACTGATTGACCGCCGCCAGTTCGACCCGTGGCAGCCCGTCGACGATGTCTTTCAGGGTCATCGACAGCTCGTTGTCGACATGGCCGCGTACGGAGAGGCGGAACGTATTCACATCGACTTCGGTCGGAATGACAGCCCAGTGCCAGCGGACGAAGAACGAATCGTTGGGGGTGAACACGCCGCGGTCGAAGACCTCGAACGGCGTC
Organism: Reyranella sp.; assembly: GCA_035947815.1. Lineage (GTDB taxonomy): Bacteria > Pseudomonadota > Alphaproteobacteria > Reyranellales > Reyranellaceae > Reyranella. The sequence goes on along the minus strand of DASZJU010000200.1, from coordinate 5,375 downwards.
TCGAGCAGCGGCGGCCGCGTGCGTTGCAGGATCATCGCCGCCTTCTGCGGGAAGGACGTCGTGACCGCGCGCACCCGGGGGCCGTCGGGCAGCGGAAGGTCGACTGTCGTTTCGGCCCTCGCCGAAGCGATCCAGGCCGAACCTGAAACAAACGCAAGGCCGCCGGCGCCCGCCTGTCCCAGGAACGACCGTCGCGTAGTTCCAATCATCCTGCGCATCGATTCGCCCATCTGCCAATGCCCGCACGCTGGCCTGCTGGTGGGCATGATGCGCCTGTCATGAGCCAACGCGCTATCGAACTAAGGTATGAGGTCCTCATATCGACGTCGGTGCATGAGCCCGCAACGTGCGAACTCGAAATCGGCGCGACATCTTGGGAAGACGCCTGGCGGGGGTGCGGCGACAATCGACTAGCGGAAGCTCTGGTCGGATGAAGCGGAAGAATTCGCCATTCGCTTCGCTATTTCGCATGCGCTGTTGTCGGTCTGATTGCCGGCCCGTGCGCTGGCATGAGTAGGCGTACCGAGGAGGTGTAGGGAACGCGGCGTTGCCGCTAGGGAAGTCAGATCATGTCAGTTGTCCGATTTGTGCTCAGGCATACGTACACGGTCGGCGCCGTTCTGATCCTCGTTTGCCTGCTGGGAGGCGGCGCCGCCCTGCGGATGCCGGTCGACATCTTCCCCGAGATCGACATCCCGGTCATCAGCGTGGTCTGGACCTACAACGGCATGAGCGCGCAGGACATTCAGGACCGAATCCTCTCCCTGCATGAGCGCCAGCTTGCATCCCTGGTCGACAACATCTCCCGCATCGAATCGACGAGCTATATGGGCGTTGGAGTCGAAAAGATATACCTGCAGGAAGGGGCCGACGCCGGCCAAGCGGTCTCCCAGGTGGCGAGCAGCGCGCTGGTCGTCCTCAAATACATGCCACCCGGCATCACGCCTCCGCTGGTCCTGCGCTATGGGGCCACGGACGTGCCGATCATCCAGCTCAGCCTGTCCAGCAAGTCGCTCTCGGATACCGAGCTGAACGATCTCGGCCAGAACATCATTCGTCCGGATCTGGCGATCGTCCGTGGCGCCGACGTCCCCCAGCCTTATGGCGGCAAACCGCGCCTCATCATGGCGGATCTCGACCCGCAGGCCCTCGCGGCCCGCGACCTGTCACCCGCCGACGTCAGCGCAGCCCTGCAGCGCCAGAACGTGATCCTGCCCGCCGGCGACGTGAAGATCGGTCGCAAGGATTACATCCTGGCCATGAACAACAGCCCTGATGTGATCGGAAGGATCAACGATTTCCCGATCAAGCAGGTCGACGGAAAGACGATATTCATGCGCGACATCGCGCATGTGCATGACGGATATCAGGTTCAGACCAACTCCGTCTCGGTCGACGGAAGGCCCGGTGCGTTGATCACCGTGCGAAAGACCGGCGCGGTGTCGACGCTTTCGGTCATCGACGGCATCCGCAATGCTCTTCCCCAGATCGAGAACATTATTCCCAAGGAAGTGTCGATCCAGGCTCTCTTCGACCAGTCGGTCTTCGTCCAAGCCGCGTTGAGCGGCGTGGTGATGGGCGGCCTGATGGCGGCAGGCCTCACCGGGCTGATGATCCTGCTGTTTCTCGGCAACTGGCGGCTGACCCTCATCACGCTCGCCTCGATCCCGATTTCGATCATCGCCGCCGTGTTGGCGATGGATGTCTCAGGCCAGACCCTCAATACGATGACTCTCGGCGGCTTTGCTCTCGCGATCGGCGTCCTGGTCGACAACGGCACAGTGGTGATCGAGAACATCGAGCGGCATCTCGGGCTCGGTGAACCGCTGGAAACGGCCATTCTCGACGGTGCCGGCGAGGTCGGTTTGCCGACTTCGCTCGCCACGCTGTGCATCTGCATCGTCTTCGTCCCCGTCTTTCTGCTGCAAGGCACGGCGAAATACCTCTTCTCGCCGCTGTCGCTCTCGGTCTGTCTGTCGCTGATCGCAAGCCTTGCCTTGTCCTTCACCCTTGTGCCCGTCCTGTTCAAGTACTTGATGCGCGGCGTGGTGGGCCGTCCTCAGCCGATAAGGCCAGCTCGCGCGCACTGGAATCCTCTGGGCGCGGTGCACAGCCGGTTCGACCGCGGCTTCAAGAGCTTTCGCGACTCCTACCGCAACAGCCTTGCGTGGGCTCTGACCAGGCCCTTGACCACCGTCGGCTTCTTTCTGGTCCTGATGGTCGCCTCCCTGCTTCTCTTCCCGCGGCTTGGCGAGGACTTCTTTCCGCGGGTCGACGCCGGGCAGATGCGGTTGCACGTCCGCGCGCCCATCGGCAGCCGCATCGAGCAAACCCAGGCCGACTTCGCCCGCGTCGAGGCGGAGATCCGGCGCATCGTCGGTGACGGCGAGATCGACACCGTCCTCGACAATATCGGGCTGCCCTATAGCGGCCTGAACATCGCGCTGAGCGATTCGGCCACCGTCGGGCCGATGGATGGGGAGATCCTGATTTCGCTCACGCCCAAACACAGGCCAACCGCCCTGCTCATGGCGACGTTGCGTCGGGAATTGCCGGAGCGCTTTCCCGGGTTCGTGTTCTTCTTCCAACCCGCCGACATCGTGAGCCAGGTGTTGAATTTCGGCCAGCCGGCGCCGATCGATATCCGGGTATCGGGGCCGGACAGCGACGAGGCTTATGCCCTGGCAACCAAGCTTGCCCGGGACCTGCAGAGCGTGCCCGGCATCGTCGATTCCCATGTCTTCCAGGTTCCGGATGCGCCGACGCTCGCCGTCGATGTCGATCGCACCCTGGCGGCGGAACTCGGCCTCGATCAGTCGCTCACGGCCAACAACGTGCTGGTTACCACCAACGGCAGCGCGCAGACGGCGCCCAATTTCTGGGTCGATCCGCGAACCGGCGTCAGCTATCCCCTGGTCGTCCAGCTGCCGGCCTATCGGATCAACACGACCCACGACCTTTGGACGCTGCCGGTCTCGGCCGGCGGCCCGGACGGCCGCGGCCAGCTGCTTATGAACCTGGCCGAACTCCGCCGAGGCGAGACGCCCCTGGTCATGTCGCAGCTCAATATCCGGCCGGTGTTCGACGTCCACGCCGATGTCCAGGGGCGCGATCTGGCATCGGCTGCCGACGCCATCGACGAGGTGATCGCCGCCAATCGGCCCGGTTCTTCGAAGGCCGTCACGGTGCAATTGAGCGGGCAGGTGGACACCATGCTGAAGAGCTATAGCGGGCTGTTCTCCGGCATGGCGCTGGCCGTCGTGCTCGTCTACCTGTTCCTGGTCATCAATTTCCAGAGCTGGCTCGACCCGCTCATCGTGCTGATGGCCGTGCCGTTCGCCTTGGGCGGCGTCATGTGGATGCTCTACCTCAGCGGCACCCATCTCAGCGTGCCCGCCCTGATGGGCACGCTGATGTGCATCGGCCTCACGACGGCCAACAGCATTCTGGTGGTGACCTTCGCCAATCAGCGCACCGCGGCCGGCGAGGGGCCGCGGATGGCGGCACTCGCCGCCGGATATACAAGGCTGCGGCCGGTGCTGATGACGGCGGGCGCCATGATACTGGGGATGATTCCCATGGCGCTCGGCGTCGGCGAGGGCGGCGAGCAGAATGCCCCGCTAGCGCGCGCCGTCATCGGCGGCCTGGCCTTCGCGACCCTCGCCACGCTGGTGTTCGTGCCAGTCCTGTACCGGCTGCTTCGCCGCGGCACCCGGGCCATCGACGGTGAGCGCACATGACCCAACAGGACTCCCGGCCGGACACTGAGCCGGCCAACACCGCCGCCACGGGAGATCCGATACGGCCCGGCACCGGTCGACGCGTGCAGGTCCTTGCCGGCGTGGCGGTGTTGGTGCTGCTGATTGGGTTTGTCGCGACGAATGCGTCGCGGTCGCGTTCTAGCGAGAGGCTGGCGACGGCGACCGAGGCGCAGGCCGTCCTGGCGCCCGCCGTCGCCGTGGCGACGGTCGAGCCGGCCCCGTCGGTCAGCGTGCTGAGCCTGCCCGGTGAGACGGCTGCGTGGTACGAGAGCACGATCTACGCGCGGGTCGACGGTTATGTCGCGAAATGGTCCGTCGACATCGGCGACCATGTCGAGGAGGGGCAGGTCCTGGCGACGATCGAGACACCCGGGCTCGATGCCAGGCTTGTCGCCGCGCGCGCCCGGCTCAATGCCGCCAAGGCCGAGCTGCAGGTCCGCCGGGCCGAGGCCGAGTTCGCGCGAACCACCCATGAGCGCTGGCAGAACTCGCCCAAGGGTGTGGTTTCCGAGCAGGAGCGCGAGGACAAGAAAGCGAGCTTCGAGAGCGCCAAGGCCAAGGTGAGCGCCGCCCTGTCCCAGGTCAGCCTTGCCGAGGCGGAGGTCGAGCGGCTCGCGGCAGACGAGCAGTTCAAGCAGGTCCGCGCGCCCTTCACCGGCACGATCGTGCAGCGCCGGATCGACATCGGCAATCTCGTCACAGCCGGCAGCACGTCTGGAAACACGCCGCTCTATCGCATGACCCGGAACGATCCGATTCGCATTTTTGTGGACGCGCCGCAGGCCGTGTCGGAATCGATGAAGGTCGGCACGCCGGTGCGGATCCATGTGAACGCCGCGCAGATCCGGCCGTTCGACGGCCGGATCACCCGAACCGCCCGTGCCGTCGATACTCACGCCCGCACGCTACGCGTCGAGATCGACATTCCCAACCCTGACGACGTCCTGCTGCCCGGCCTCTACGTCAAGGTCGGCTTTCACCTCGATCGCCAGGGCACGGCGCAGGTGCCAGCCGCGGCCGTCGTGGCCCGTGCCGCCGGCCCGCAAGTGGCCGTCGTGAACAGCGACGACACGGTCCAGTTCCGCGACGTGTCGATCGCCCGCGATGACGGCAAGACCGTCGAGCTGGCCTCCGGCGTGGTGCCGGGCGACAGGGTCGTCCTCAATATCAGCAGCCAGATCGCTGCCGGCCAGAAGGTGCGCCCCAGCGCAGAGGGCAGTCACCTTGCCGGCGCCGTCCCTGCCGCAGCCCGGCGCTCCCGATGATGCGACTGAAGCCATTTGCCGCCGCGACGGCCCTCATGCTGGCCGGCTGCACCGTCGGGCCCGACTACCGCGAGCCGCCAATCGACGTTCCGCAGAACTTCACGTCGCCTTCCGCCAACGGATCCGCCAAGCAGCCGAAGTCGAAGCCGTCGCTCACCACAGCAAGCGCGCCGCCGGTCGATCTCGCCAGATGGTGGGAAGGCCTCAATGATCGCCAACTGGATTCGCTGGTCAGCCGGGCGATCGAGGCCAACCTCGACCTCGGCATCGCGCTCACCCGGGTGCAGGAGGCGCGCACCAAGGTGGCAGGGGCGGTGGGCCAGGCGCTGCCCTCGGTGATCGCGAGCGA
>DASZJU010000199.1:0-8020 GCA_035947815.1 Reyranella sp. | reverse complement strand
CCGTGCGCCAAAACCTCCTCGAGCGAGACGGCGCGCGAGGCGTAGCCGCCCAGCGCTGCATAGTCGTCGGCGCGCAGGGTGAATTCGATGGGCGCCACCAGCGCCGGCGTCGGCACATAGCCGAAGGATTTCTCCGGCATGCGCGCCACGTCGACCATCAAGGTGATGCCGCCGCCCGGCCAGACATAGGCCGGCACGCCGCCCAGCGTGACCTTGGTCAGGGTGTCGCGCACCGAGCGCGTCAGCCGCACGGGATTTTCCGTCACGCCAGCGCGCAGCGAGCCGCCGGCGCCCGCCATGAACAGCACGGTGCACAGCGCGGGCTCGCAATTCTCGGCGATGCGTTCGACGACATGGCGCACCGCGGCGGGCATCGCCGCGGGCTGCGGCTTGAGGTCCTGGTCGAGCTCGAACCACGCCGAATGCTCGCCCGTGGTCGAGACCATCAGGAGTTTCAGCCCGGGCCAGGCCTGCTTGGGATCGATCTTTTCGATGATGTCCAAGGGATCGGAAACATTGGTGCCGCCCCAGCCCAGCCCGGGCCCGGCGACCTGGAAATAGCGACCCGGCGTCGAGCGGCGGCCACGCACCCGAATGCCGGCCGGCTTGATGTCGAGGAAGCGGCCGCCCTGGTGCTCGCTCAGGACGCCGGTGATGTGGTCGTCGACCACGATCACCTCGTCGACATGGTCCTTCCATTGCGGCGCGAACATGCCGATGGCGGCCGAGCCGCAGCCCACCCGCATGCGCTCCTCGAGCGTGCCGTTGACGATCGGCGGCTTGTCGGACTGCACCACCACCGTCGCGCCACCGTCGATCGCAAGCTCGACGGCCTCGCGGTTGCAGAGCGCTAAAAGCGCTTCGCAGGTGACGACGCCCTCCTTCTTGCTGCCACCGGTCAGGTGATGCACGCCGCCCAGCGACAGCATCTGCGAGCCGTATTCCGCCGTGGTGACGTGGCCCACCGCCTCGCCCTTGACGCGCACCGCCGCCTGCTCGGGCCCGAGATAGCGGTCGGTATCGATTTTCACTTTTGCGCCGCAGTAGCTGAAGATGCCCTCGGTCACGACAGTGACCATGTCGATTCCGTCGTGCTTGGACGACACGATGAAGGGGGCGGGCTTGTAGTCGGGATAGGTCGTGGTGGCGCCGATGCCGGTGACGAAGGCGCCCTCGCCCTTGCCGAGCTCGCCGCGCCAGGCGGCGCTGCCCTCGACGAAGGCGACGCGCGCCAGATCGGGCTTGGCCAGAAGCACCAGCGGATCGACGCGCACCAGTCGGCCGTCCTCATTGGCATAGCGGTCGCAGGCGCCGGCGCGGCCGGGCCGGATGCGGCAGAGCACGGGGCAGGCGTCGCAGCGCACGATCCCGGCGCCGCGTTCGGCCTCGCTGAGCGCGAGTTCGTCGCTCATCTATTCTCCTTCCTCCCCAGCGAAGCTGGGGAGGTGGCCCGAAGGGCCGGAGGGGTCATGGGCAACCGAATTTGCGCTGAATTCATGACCCCTCCGTCCGCTTCGCGGACACCTCCCCAACTTCGTTGGGGAGGGACAACAGAGCCTTACGCAAGCGATGCGGCAACAGCGGAACCCGCGTCGCGCGCACGCCGGTGGCGTGATGGACGGCGCCCAGGATGGCGGGTGCCGTCGGCACCAGGCCGGGCTCGCCGACGCCCTTGGCGCCGGAGGGACCGAGCGGCTCGCGATCCTCGATCAGGATGCACTCGATCTCCGGCACGTCGCCGATCGTCGGGATCAGATAGTCGTGCAAATTCTCGGTGCGGCCCGGAAGATATTCCTCCATCAGCGCCAACCCCAACCCCTGGGCGACGCCGCCCTGGATCTGGCCTTCGACCAGGGTGGGATTGATCGCCTTGCCGACATCGTGGGCGGCCACGATGCGCAGCACCTTCACCGTGCCGAGCTCGGTATCGACCTCGACCGTCGCCATCTGGGCGGCAAATGCATAAGTGGCATAGGGCACGCCCTGGCCGTCGGCATCGAGCGGCGTGGTCGGCGGATCGAACGTGCCCTCGCCCATCAACACGCCGGCGCTCGCCAGATCGATGGCGCGCACCTCGCGGCCGTCGCGCACCGTGAGCCTGGCGCCTTCAAGCGACAGCTGGGCGTCGGCGCCGGCATTGGCCAGGCGCAGGATCTGCTGGCGGAGGTCGCGGCCGGCGCGTTCGGCCGCCATGCCCGAGACGAAGGTCTGGCGCGACGCCGAGGTCTTGCCGGCATCGGCGGTGAGATCGGTGTCGCCCGCGACCAGCGCGACCTGCGCTGCGGGCAGGCCGACCGCGTCGGCTGCGATCTGGGTCATGATGGTGTTGGACCCCTGCCCGATATCGACCGCGCCGCTGTAGAGCGTGAGCGTGCCGGCGGGCGAGAGACCCACGCGCATGCGCGAGGGGTTGGACATCGAGGTGTTGCCGATGCCGTACCACATGCAGCCGATGCCGACACCGCGGCGTCTGGATCCCGGCCTGGCGTTGAAGGCGGCGACATCATCGTGTGCCTTCTTCCAGTGTGGACGCAGCGCATCGAGGCATTGGGCGAGACCGGCGGAATGGGCGAGCGTCTGGCCCGTCGCCGTGGTGTCGCCGACGCGCAGCGCGTTCCGGTAACGAAACTCCAGCCGGTCGATAGAGAGCTTGTCGGCCAGCGTGTCCATCATCGCCTCATGGGCGATCGCCACCTGCGGCACGCCGAAGCCGCGGAAGGCGCCGGCGGGAGGACCGTTGGTGAAGAACGCCTCGCCCCAGCTCCGCACGTTGGGGATGGCATAGGGACCCATGGCATGGACCGGCACGCGATTGGCAACGGTCGGTCCCCACGAGGCATAGGCGCCGGTGTCGAACGTCGCCGTCACGTCGCAGGCCAACAGTTTGCCCACGGCATCGCAGCCAAACTTCGCGGCAACGCGCGCCGGATGGCGCTTGGTGCTGGCCGCCATGCTTTCCGGCCTTGTGTAGACGCAGGCGACGGGGCGATTCAGTTTCCAGGCCGCCAGCGCCACCAGCGGATGGAGGGAAAGATCGAGCTTGCCGCCGAAGCCGCCGCCGCACGCGGTCGGCACGATGCGCACGGCTTCGGGCCTGAGGCGCATCACGTTCGCCACCTCGTCGCGGTTCATATAGGGCGTCTGGGTCGTGACATGGACTTCGATGCGGTCGCCCACCCGCTGGGCCCAGCCCGCCTCGGGCTCGATATAGGCGTGCTCGACGAAGGCCGTCTCGAAGAGACCCTCGGCCACGGCCGCACAGGCAGCGAGTGCCTCGACGGTCTTGCCGCGCCGCACGCCGCCATCCAGCAGGAGATTTTTAGGCTTGTCGGCCTGCACCAGAGGCGCGTCGGGGGCGGTCGCGGCGTCGAGTCCGAACACCGGCGCCTCGGGCGTCCAGGCTATCGGCACCTCCTCGTCGCGGATGGCGAGGACCTGGGCGCGCTCGCCGACCAGCGCCACCACCGCCTCGCCACTATAGCGCACCTGGCCATCGGCCAGCACCGGCTGGTCCTTGATGTCGGGATAGATGCCAAAGCCGTTGAACGGCACGTCGGCGGCCGTCAGCACGGCGGCCAGGCGCCGGCGGAGCGGCGCCAGGTCACCCAGCGCGAAGCGCGCCCGCGCATGCGGCGAGCGCACGACGCGGATCCATAGCGCATCGGCCGGAACGGCGTCGGCGCCGAACAAGTCGCGACCCGTCACCTTGGGCACGCCATCGACCCGCTGGAGTCGCGCGCCGATCGCCGCGCCGGCGGGCGGCGCCGCGATCGGCACGGATGTCAACGCCGCTACCACCGCATCGACGATCTTGCCGTAGCCGGTGCAGCGGCAGAGCACGCCGCCCAACGCGTCCTCGACCTCGGCGCGGCTCGGTGTCGACGTCTGGCGCAAAAGTTCCTCGGCCGCCATCAGCATGCCCGACGTGCAGATGCCGCATTGGGCAGCGCCATGGGCGAGGAAAGATTTTTGCAGGGACGTCAGCCCGCCGTTGCCGTCGCCCAGGCTCTCGACCGTCTCGATGCGCCGGCCCTCGACCTGGCCCATGGCGACGAGACAGGCGCAGGTCTGCCGTCCATCGATTAGCACCGTGCAGGCGCCGCAGTCGCCCGCGTCGCAGCCGACCTTGGTGCCGGTGAGAGCGAGGTCGTCGCGCAGCGCCGACGCCAGCCGCGTGACCGGCGGACCATTCCACTCGGCCGCACCGCCGTTCAGGGTGAACGCGACCTTCATGACGCCAAGCCGCGCAGCAGGCGGCGCAGCACGGTGATGGTGGCGTCGCTCCGATAGGCCGCGCTGCCGCGCACGTCGTCGATCGGCGACAGCGGCGCCAGATGCGCGACCTCGACCCGGTCGGCCAGGCGCGCGTCGAGCGGTGCGCCGGCGAGCGCCGCTTCGAGACCCGGCAGCCGCTCGGCGACCGGCGAGCAGGCGCCGACCGCAATGCGCGCAGACGCCACCCGGCCGTCGGCGATTTCGAGAGTGGCGGCCGCCATGGCGATGGAGATCACGAGGTAGCGCCGCGTGCCGAGCTTCAGGAACGCGCTGCGCGCCTCGTGACTGGGCCGCGGCACATGAATGGCGACGACCAGCTCATCCGGCGCGAGGGCGGTGCGGCGCACGCCGGTGATGAACTGTCGCAGCGGCAGGAGGCGACGGCCGGCCGGGCCCGCGACTTCGATCTCGGCATCGAGCGCCAGCAGGCAGGGCACGCCGTCGGCCGCCGGCGAGGCATTGCACAGGTTGCCGGCGAGCGTGCCGGCGTTCTGGATCTGCCGGCCGCCGACCTCCCGGGCGGCCTGCTTAAGGCCGTCGAACAGCGGCGGCAGATCGGTCTCCAGAAGCTCGCTCCAGGTCGTGGTGGCGCCCAGGCGCCAGCCCGCTGCGTCGACCGAAATGCCGCGCAGGACGGCGATTCCGCCGATGTCGAGCACGTCCTCGTCAATCGCCCGGCCGACCCGCGCCGGATAGAAGTCGGTGCCGCCGGCCAGCACAACGTGCGGCCGGGCCAAGGCGGTCAAGGCGTCTTCGAGACGGCTGGGACGGAGATAGGCACCCATATTGTTCGTGTACGTACGATGCCATAGGCATCTTGCGAGTCAACGACGACTAGAGTCTCCGACAAAAGCAACAAGACCTCATGCTGAGGAGCGCGCGCAGCGCGCGTCTCGAAGCATGGGTGCAGGCTCGGTGCTCGCTCCCACCCTTCGAGACGGCCCTGCGGGCCTCCTCAGGGTGAGGCGAGTTCGTATTCAGATGATCTTGGACAGCAGCTCGATCAGGTGGCGCTGTTCTTGCACGTTGAGCGGCTTCAACGTCTCGCGCGAGACGGCCGGTCCGTTGATCAGCAATTTGTTCACCAGGCGCTGGCCTTCGGTGGTGAGGCTGAGCAGGGTGCGGCGCGCGTCGCCGGGGTCGGGACGCGAATCGACCAGCCGGCGTTCCTTGAGGCGACGCACCACACCCTGCATCGTCGCCTTGTCCATGCCGACGAGACGGCCGAGCAGGTTTTGCGAAAGCTCGGTGTACTCGTTCAGCTTCACCATGCTGGAGTACTGCGTCGGCGTGATATTGGGATCGCCGACCGTGACCTGGAAGATGGCGCTGGCGCGTTGGTGTGCGCGTCGCAGCAGATAACCGATTTGTTCTTCGATGCGGTAGGCCCTTGCGGTCGGACTTGATGCCGACTTCGGCTCTTGCTGTTTTCTTGCGACGTTGCTTCGCATCGCCCCCGCCTTTGCTTACCCTTGGCTACACCGACTGCGCGCGCCGCACAACGGTCTCGTAACACCCGCGGTCGGCGGTGAAATGAGCGAGCCCCTTGACTCATCCTCGCCGACGCGGCAGCGCGTACCCGTCCGTTGCCTGCAACCCGCCGCTCACGGCCGACCCAGAACGGCTCGCGCAGCTCCTTGCGCTTGATCTTGCCGACAGGTGTCTTGGGCAAGGGATCGTGACGCAACACGACCTTGCCCGGCCGCTTGTAGTTGCCGAGATGAACGGAGCAGAGCTCGACAAGTTCCTTCTCCGTCACTGCTGCTTCCCGCTCCACGCACACTACCGCGCATGGCGATGGTGAAGCCGCCCGAAATCACCATGTCGTCGGCACGGTCGAGCATGTAGAGGCAGCCGTTCGCATCGAGCCGTCCGATGTCGCCTGCCTTGACCCATCCATCGACCATGCGCTCGGCCGTCGCTTGCCTCGCCGGGCGGCACCGGTTGATTGTTCTCATTCCGGATCTGCAACTCGGCGAAGGGCAGCGGCTTGCCGCAGGCGCACAGCGGCTGCGAGCCCGGCACGTCCGTGGCGAACCATTGGCGCAGACCCATCATCGCAACAGGTAGTATCTCGGTCTAACCATACCCCTGATACATGGCGTCTCCGAAGATTTCGGGGGCTTTCAGCGCCGTCTCGTCGGAGATCGGCGCGGCCGACACCATCATGCATTTGAGGTCGGGAAATTTTAGCCGTTCGATGCCGGGAATTCGGTTAATGGCGTTCAACATCGTCGGCACCATGAACATGTACGCGATGCGTTCGCGCCGCATGTCGTGCCGCCGGTGTGGCGGATGATGAAATAATCTTCGGGATCGATGGCGGGATCGGGATCGACTGCAAATTGTCGGGCGGGCCAGTCCTCGTAGCCAAGGTCGCGCACCAGCACGTGCTCGAGGTCCGGCAGCTCGTCCCGGATGGCCGCGATCTCGGCTGCGTATTTTTCCGCAACCACGACCGCCCGGCTCCTCCCCGTTTTGCGTCGCAGTTTCCGACGGCGTGACGCCAAGTCAAGGCAATGGCAGTCTCGCGGCCTCTCCCAGCACAGGACAGGACAATGCCCGGCGCGCTCGAAGGCATCAGGATCGTCGACCTCACCAACATCATCCTCGGGCCCTACGGCACCATGCTGCTGGCCGACCAGGGCGCCGACGTGATCAAGGTCGAAGCGCCGGAGGGCGACGCGGTGCGCCACATCGGCAAGCCGGGCAAGACGCCCGGCATGGGCCCGACCTATCTCTATGTGAATCGCAACAAGCGCTCGCTCTGCCTCGACCTCAAGAACCCGGCGGCGCGCGCGGCGCTCCTGAAAGTGGTCGAAGGCGCCGATGCCTTCGTCCATGCGCTTCGGCCACAGGCCATCGAGGGCTTGGGGCTGGGCTACGAGGCGATCTGCAAGATCAAGCCCGACATCGTCTATGTCGGCGCCTACGGCTTTTCGGCCGACGGTCCCTACGGAAAACTGCCGGCCTACGACGATGCCATCCAGGCCCGCTTCGGCATCGCCCATCTGATGGGCCAGGCGGCGGGTGACGACGTGCCCCGCTATCCGCCGACCATCCTGGCCGACAAGACGGTGGGCCTCACCTTCGCCTTCGCCACGCTTTCAGCCCTTATGCACCGCCAGCGCACCGGCGAGGGCCAGTTCGTCGAGGTGCCGATGTTCGAGACCATGGCCGCCTGGCTGATGGTCGAGCATCTGTGGGAGCGGACGTTCAGCGACGAGGGCGAGGTCGGCTACTCGCGGCTGCTGGCGCGCACCCGCAAGCCGTTCCGCACGCTCGACGGCTGGATGGCGATCCTGCCCTACAACGACAAGCACTGGAGCAACTTCTTCGAGATCGTCGGCCGGCCCGAGGTGCTGAAGGATCCGCGCTATTCGACCCTCAACGCCCGTTCCCTGCACATCAACGACATGTACGCCATGGTCGAGGCGCTGGCGCCCGGCCGGACCACGGCCGAATGGGTCAAGCTCCTGGACCAGGCGCAGATCCCCAATGCCCCGGTGTCGCGGCCGGCCGACCTGTTCGACGACCCGCATCTGGTCTGGCGCCAGCTCTTCAAGAAGTACCCGCACCCCAGCGAAGGCGAGATCATGATGGTCGAGCCGCCGATGCGCATGAGCCGCACCCCGCCCGCCATCCGCACCATGGCGCCCTTGCAGGGCGCACACTCGCGTGCCGTCCTGGCCGAATCAGGCGTGGCCGCGGCCGAGATCGAGGCGCTGAAGCAGGCCGGCGCGCT
>DASZJU010000198.1:0-13915 GCA_035947815.1 Reyranella sp. | reverse complement strand
CGAGGACATGAAGATCCTGTTCGACGGCATCCCGCTCGACAAGATGAGCGTGTCGATGACCATGAACGGCGCCGTGCTCCCCGTGCTGGCGGGCTACATCGTGGCGGCCGAGGAGCAGGGCGTGCCGCAGGACAAGCTCTCGGGCACGATCCAGAATGATATTCTCAAGGAGTTCATGGTCCGCAACACCTACATCTATCCGCCCGGACCCTCCATGCGCATCGTGGCCGACATCATCGAGCACACCGCGCATCACATGCCCAGGTTCAACTCGATCTCGATCTCCGGCTATCACATGCAGGAGGCGGGCTCGACGCTTGTTCAGGAGTTGGCATTCACTCTTGCGGATGGACTCGAATACGTGCGCGCCGCCAAGGCCAAGGGCCTCGACATCGACGCCTTCGCGCCGCGTCTCTCCTTCTTCTTCTGCATCGGCATGAACTTCTTCATGGAAGTGGCCAAGCTCCGCGCCGCGCGCTTCCTGTGGGCCGAGCTGATCAAGCCGTTCGAGCCCAAGAAGGCCGATTCGCTGTCGCTGCGCACCCACTGCCAGACCTCGGGCGTGTCGCTCACCGAGCAGGACCCCTACAACAACGTGATCCGCACCGCCTACGAGGCGATGGCGGCAGTGCTGGGCGGCACGCAGTCGCTGCACACCAACTCGTTCGACGAGGCGATCGCGCTACCGACGCCCGCCTCCTCGCGTATCGCGCGCAACACGCAGCTGATCTTGCAGCACGAGACCGGCGTCACCAAAACAGTCGATCCGTTGGCCGGCAGCTACTACGTCGAATCGCTCACCAACAGCATGATCGTCGAGGCGCGCAAGCTCATCGCCGAAGTCGAGGCGCTGGGCGGCATGACCAAGGCGGTCGAGGCCGGCATGCCCAAGATGCGCATCGAAGAGGCCTCGGCGCGGCGCCAGGCCAGGATCGACCGCGGCGAGGAAGTGATCGTGGGCGTGAACAAGTTCCAGACCAAGGAGGCGACCGCCGTCGAGGTGCTGGACATCGACAACGACGTCGTGCGCGAATCGCAGGTCGCGCGGCTGGCCAAGATCCGCAAGAGCCGCGACGAGGCCAAGTGCGTGGCGGCGCTAAAAGCCCTGGGCGAGGCGGCGCGCAGCGGCACCGGCAATCTATTGGCGCTGAGCATCGAGGCCACGCGCGCGCGCGCGACAGTGGGCGAGATCTCCTCGGCGCTGGAAGGCGTCTATGGCCGTTACCAGGCCACCATCCGCTCGATCTCCGGCGTCTATGCCGGCGAATGGGAGGGCGACGGCGGCCTCGAGCGCATCCGCACCGACATCGCCGCCTTCGCCGAGGAAGAGGGCCGCCGGCCGCGCCTCATGGTCGTGAAGATGGGCCAGGACGGCCACGACCGCGGCGCCAAGGTGATCGCCACCGCCTTCGCCGATCTCGGTTTCGACGTCGACATCGGCCCCTTGTTCCAGACGCCGCAGGAGGCCGCGCGCGCCGCGATCGAGAACGACGTGCATGTGATCGGCGTGTCGAGCCAGGCCGCCGGCCACAAGACCCTGGTGCCGCAGCTGATCGAAGAACTCGGCAAGCAGGGCGGTTCGGAAGTTTTGGTCGTGGTCGGCGGCGTCATCCCGACCCAGGACTACGACTTCCTGAAGAAAGCGGGCGTCGCTGCGATCTACGGCCCCGGCACCAACATCCCGGCCGCCGCCGCCGAGATCCTCTCCATCCTCCGCCAACGCAGCCACAAGCGCGCGGCTTAGTCTTCGCTGGGGGCGCGCCACTCCAGTGGCGCGATCTTCTTCGTTAACCAGCAAAGACGCGCGACTGGAGTCGCGCGCCCCCAGCAAGAGCGCTTGACAGAACTGAGCAATGTTGTGGCGTATGCGTGTCGACCATGCTCACGCCTGTCGACGCCCTAATGCCGCATCGCCTGACTCTCTTCCTGCGTCAGCGGACGCTCGCGGAAGTACAGGATCTTGCCGCGAATCGTCGCGAGAAAGGTCTGGGCCTCGAGCTTGCCGGGATAACGGATCGGGGTCTGGTCGAAGTGGGCCAGCCAGATCTTGATCGGCCGCTCGCGTTCCGTCTCGGCCTCCTTGGGCGCGTCGTCGAATTCGCCGGACACGCGCTTGGTGTACATCTCGCAGACCAGCACGTCGCCTTGCGCGCCGGCAATGCCGGTGTTGGCGGCGGGCTCCATGCCGATCTTGCGGAAGATGATATCGATGCGGCGCTTGCCGTCGTTGGTGCGCACCGGCTTGTCGCAGGCGGCGTCGCCGGCGAGGCCGACGCTCAGCGCCGCCGACAAGGGGTCGAGCGAGCCCTGCTTGTCGGAATCGGGGATCACCTGCTGCGGCGTCGGTTTCCACACCGGCGTGTGGGTCTCCTGCAGGAAGCCGCTGGCGCCGTACTGGGCGGCCCAGGTGCGCGGCGTGTCGCCCACCATGATCGACAGCGACCCCGCCGACGGCCGGGCGCCCTGGGGCGAGAAGCCGCCCCACGCGCGGTTGCGGCCGACGTAGTTCATGGTCATGGCCTTCAAGGTTCCCACCTTGAAGGTGTTGCTTTCGACGTCGTAGGTCGCGCCGTTGAGGCGGGCCGTCACGTCGATGCGAAAGCCCGCGATACCCGCGATGGTGATCTCGTAGCCGAGCTCGATCTGCCGGGCGTCCTCGGCCAGCGCCACCGTCGGCACGCTGAGGCTCACGGCAAAAGCAATGAAGGCCCTACGAAAACTCATGAAATCCCTTCCAAAAGGGGGGCTTACTTCGGCCTTGCGGGCACGATAGAAGGCCCTCGCTCCCTACGCCACTGAACTTGCACGCCAAAAAGGCACTTTTCGTCCATGTCGCCTCCCGCCAACGATCGCGTTCCGAAGCTCGGCTTAGCGCGCACCTGGGCGGTTCTGGGCGTTCTTGCCCGGCATCTATGGCCAAAGGGTGAAACCGGCCTGCGCACCCGCGTCGTCATTGCCCTGGCGCTGCTGGTCCTGGCCAAGCTCGTCAACGTCTACGTCCCGATCCTCTACAAGCAGACCATCGACGCCCTGGGCACGGCAGCGGCGCAGGCCGTGGCGGTGCCGATCGTCCTTATTCTGGCCTACGGCGCGGCGCGGGTGTTGGCGCAGGCGGTCGGCGAAATCCGCGATGCCGTGTTCGCGCCGGTCTCGCAGCGGGCGATCCGCAACCTCGCCCTCGAAGTCTTCGGCCATCTCCATGCGCTCTCGCTGCGCTTCCATCTCGAGCGCCAGACCGGCGGGCTGAGCCGCGTCATCGAGCGCGGCACGACGGGCATGGAATTCCTGATCCGCTTCACCACCTTTAACATCCTGCCGACCCTGCTCGAGATCGCCCTGGTCGGCGGCATCCTGTGGAGCCTCTACGACTGGCGCTTCTCGGCGGTGACCTTGGCCGTCATCGCCGCCTACGTCGTGTTCTCGGTCACCCTGTCGGAATGGCGCATCAAGTTCGTGCGCCGCATGAACGACGCCGACACCGAGGCCAACGCCAAGGCGATCGACAGCCTGTTGAACTACGAGACCGTCAAGTACTTCGGCAACGAGGCGCACGAGGCGCGCCGCTTCGACGTCGGCCGGCGGCGCTACGAGACGGCGGCGATCCGTTCGAGCCGCACCCTGTCGCTGCTCAATATCGGCCAGGGCGTCATCATCTCCGTCGGGCTGGCCGCGGTGATGATCATGGCGGGCTCCGGTGTCGTGGCCCACACCATGACCCTGGGCGACTTCGTGGCGGTCAACGCCTTCCTGATCCAGCTCTATATGCCGCTCAACATGCTGGGCTTCGCCTACCGCGAGATCAGGAATTCGCTGGTCAACATGGAGAAGATGTTCGGCCTGCTCGAGATCGCGGCCGAGATCGCCGACAAGCCGGGCGCGCCGCGCCTCGTGGTGAGCGGCGGCGAGATCGTGTTCGACCATGTCGACTTCCACTACGAGAAGGCCCGCCCGATCCTGCACGACGTGAGCTTCCGCGTGCCGCCCGGCGACACCGTGGCCATCGTGGGCTCGAGCGGCGCCGGCAAGTCGACGGTTTCGCGCATCCTGTTCCGCTTCTATGACGTGGCCGGAGGCAGCGTGCGGATCGACGGCCAGGACATCCGCGACGTCACCCAGTCGAGCCTGCGCGCGGCGATCGGCGTCGTGCCGCAGGACACCGTGCTGTTCAACGATTCGATCTACTACAACATCGCCTATGGCCGGCCCGGCGCCAGCCGCGACGAGGTCGAGCAGGCGGCCCGCCTGGCGCGCATCCACGACTTCATCATGGCACTGCCGCAGGGCTACGAGGCGGCCGTGGGCGAGCGCGGGCTGAAGCTCTCGGGCGGCGAGAAGCAGCGGGTGGCGATCGCCCGCACGATCCTCAAGAACCCGCACATCCTGCTGTTCGACGAGGCAACCAGCGCGCTCGACACCCGCACCGAGCAGGAGATCCAGCGCTCGCTGGAAGAGGTGAGCCGCGGCCGCACCACCGTGGTGATCGCGCACCGGCTGTCGACCATCATCCACGCCGACGAGATCATCGTCCTCGACCGCGGCCGCATCGTCGAGCGCGGCCGCCACGCCGAGCTGTTGGCGCGCAACGGCCTCTACACCGACATGTGGAACCGCCAGCAGGAGGCCGCGGCCGAAGCCGAGCGCCAGGTCGAGCATCAGGTCGAAGAGCCGCCCTCGTTCCGCGCCGAGGGGCATCTTCGTGTCGCCGAGTAACCCAAGCGCCGCAAGCCCCTGGCGCGCGCTGCTGCCGGTCTTCGCCGCCTGCGCCGCGATCGGCCTGCAGGTGGGCGTCGCGCTGCCGCTGGTGCCGCTGGCCTTGGAGCGGCAAGGCGCCGACAAGCTCACCATCGGCATCGTGGCCGCCGCCTGGGGCATCGGCATGCTGGCCACCGCCTCGCACATTCCCCGGCTGGCGGCGCGGTTCGGCACGGTGCCGTTCATCCTGGCCGCGGTGGTCGCGGGTTCGGCGATCACGGTCGCCTACACGCTGACCGAAGGCCCCGTCGCGTGGTTCGTGCTGACCCTGCTGCATGGCGCGGTCGGCGGCGTGCCGTGGGTGGTGAGCGAGATCTGGATGAACGTCGTCGTCGAGGAAAGCCGGCGCGGCCGCGTCATGGGCATCTATGCCACCCTGATCGCGCTCGGCATGGCGCTGGGCCCGCTCGTGCTCCAGCTGGTCGGCGTCTATGGGCCGGCGCCGTTCCTGACCACGGCCGCGCTTGCCCTGCTGGTGGCGCTGCCGCTGCTGCCCTACTGGAAGAAGGCGCCGGCGATCGAGCACGCGGTCGACAGCGGTTACATGGCCGTCGTCGTCGCCGTGCCGCTCGCCATGCTGGCCGCATTCGCGTGCGGCCTGGGCGAGCAGGTCGCGTTCAGCTTCCTGCCGGTCTATGCCGTCGGCGCCGGCGTCTCGGCGCAAATCGGCGCGTTGTGGCTGTCGGCTTTCGTGGTCGGCAACGTGATCCTGCAATGGCCGATCGGCTGGATGGCCGATCATCTCGACCGGCGCGCCGTGCTGGCCGGCTGCACGCTGGCCAGCGCCGTCCTGGTGGCGTTGCTGCCGATCGTTTCGGCGCAGTCGCCCGCGATCATCGGCGTGATCATGCTGTGGGGCGGCATCTCGTTCGCCATCTATCCGGTCGGCCTCGCGCTGCTCGGCCGCCACTTCAACGGCGGAGACATCGCCCGCGCCAACACGGCGTTCAGCATGCTGTACATCGTGGGCGGCCTGGTCGGCCGACCGCTCGCCGGTGCGGCGATGGATGCGGTGGGCGATCCTGGCCTCGGCTGGACGGTCGCCGTTTTCTATGCCGTCACCGGTGTCGCCGCCTTGCTGGCGTTCCGCCGGCACGGCTGATAATCCTGCCAGCCCATGAGCGCCGCGGCCGCCAAGACCGACAAGTCAGCCGATCCGCTGCTCGCGCCCCTGCTGGCCGGGGACCGGCGCGCGCTGGCGCAGGCCATCACCCTGATCGAATCGACCCGCGCCGATCATCGCGAGCGTGCCGATGCACTGCTGGCCGCCGTACTGCCGCGCACTGGAAAGTCGGTGCGACTCGGCATCACCGGCGTGCCGGGCGTCGGCAAGTCGACCTTCATCGAGCGCTTCGGCCTGGGATTGCTCGAGCGCGGCCGCTCGCTCGCGGTGCTGGCCATCGATCCGTCGTCCAAGCGCGGTGGCGGCTCGATCCTGGGCGACAAGACGCGCATGGAGGAACTGTCGCGCCAGCCTGCGGCCTTCATCCGGCCCTCGCCGGCCGGCGCCACGCTGGGCGGCGTGGCGCGGCGCACGCGCGAGGCGATGTTGCTGGTCGAAGCGGCAGGCTTCGACACGGTGATCGTCGAGACGGTGGGCGTCGGCCAGTCCGAGACCGCGGTCGCCGACATGGTCGACATGTTCATCGTCCTGCTGCTGCCGGCCGGCGGCGACGACCTTCAGGGCATCAAGCGCGGCGTGATCGAGCTCGCCGACCTGATCGTGGTCAACAAAGCCGACGGCGACCTTCTCGCCGCAGCACGGCGGGCGGCCTCGGACTATCAACATGCGCTCCGTATGTTGCGCTCGCCCACCGCCGGCTGGACGCCCGAAGTGGCGACTTGCTCGGCGCTCACCGGCGAGGGCGTGGTCGAGGTCTGGCAGACCATCGAACGATTCAGGCAGGCGGTCGGCGAGAAGGGCATCATCCGTCGCCGGGCCGAACAGGCCCGCGCCTGGATGTGGAGCGAGGTGGGTGAAACCTTGCTGGCCGAGCTGCGCAAGCATCCGGAGGTCCGCAAGCTGGTGCCCGGCCTGGAACGCGAGGTCGAAGCCGGGCGAACAACGCCCGCCGCGGCGGCCCGGCATATGCTAAAAGCCTTCCATGGCCGCTAAGTCCTTCGTCAGGCGCGCCCGCCGCGCTGCCGCCGCCCAGGAGCTGCTGCCGTTCTGGAAGCGCAAGTCGCTGGCCCAGATGTCCAGGCAGGAGTGGGAATCGCTGTGCGACGGTTGCGGCATGTGCTGCGTCAACAAGCTGGAATACGAGGGCACCGGCGAACTGGCCCAGACCGACACCTGCTGCAAGCTTCTGGACCCCAAGACCGCGCGCTGCCGGGATTACAAGAACCGCAAGAAGATCGTCCCGGACTGCATCCAGCTCACCCCAAAGGTTGTGGAAAAGATGGACTGGCTCCCCAAGACCTGCGCCTACCGGCTGGTCCATCTCGGCCAGGACCTCTACTGGTGGCACCCCCTGGTGTCGGGCGACCCGGAAACCGTGCATCAGGCGGGAATCTCGGCCCGCGGACGGGTGATTCCGGAGGATCAGGTCGAGGATATCAGCGAACGGGTGGTCGACTGGTTCGCGTAAACGCGAACTGGTTCGCTTGACTGACCCCTGCTCGGCCCGTAAAAAGCCGGCCTTCCCGCCTCCCGGCGGGATCGTTTTTTAGCGGATATCGCCATGCCCCGTCGTTGCGCCCTGTCGGGCAAAGCCGTGCAGTACGGCAACAATGTGAGCCACGCCAATAACAAGACCCGGCGCCGGTTCCTGTCCAACCTGCAGGTCGGCTCCGTCCTGTCGGATGCGCTGGGCCATACAGTGCGTCTGCGCCTCACCCCGCGCGGCATGAAGACCATCGAGCACAATGGCGGCATTGACGCCTACCTGCTGGGCACCAACGACAGCAAGCTCAGCCCGGAGATGAAGGTGCTGAAGCGCCGCGTCGCCTTGGCCAAGGCCAAGAAGGACGCTAAAAAGGTGGCAGCGTAGGGGCCATCCCGAGCCGCAGGCGAGGGACCTGACGCCTACGGCGTCAGCTCGAACAGCAGCAGGACGTTGCGCTGAAGCGGATTGAAATTGTCGTCCGAGATCAGCCATAGAAGTGTCTCGCCCCTTGATCCCTTGGTCACGGCCAACCCTTCCAGATTATCGACCGCATAGGGCGAGGCGAGGAACGCCAGCTCCTCGGCGTGCACGGTGCCGCCGGGCTTGAGCTGGGCTGCGTCGAAGCGCATCACGCGGCAGCGCACGCCGCGCAGCAAGTCGAAGGCGCGTTCGATGGTGGCGAACGATCCGTCGGGCAGCCTGGCGATCGCCGTCGGATTGAAGTCCGGCGTCTTGGCGTACTCGAAGGCCTGCCACTCGTAGCGACCGGTCTTGGTCGGTTGGCCGATCCAGCCGACCAGTGTGCCGGGCCGCAGGCTGTATTCCTCGCTGATCGCGATGATGCGGCCGTCGGCGAGTGCCGTCAGTGTCTCGATACCGCCGTTGCTCGGCTGACGGCCGATATCGGCCGGGCCGTCGAACGGGATCGCCGTCGAGGCAAGTGTCGGGTAGTGCCACAGCCGATGATGGCGTTCGAAAGAGACCAGCCATGAGCCGTCGGGCAGGCGCGCCATGCCCTCGGCATCGGCTTCGGCCTTGTCGGCGAGCGGCTGGCCGTCGAGGCCGAGCAACTTCCCGATCTGGCCGCTGCTGAGCCCCGCCAGATTGCCCTTGGCATCGTAGTCGACGGTGGCGGTGAACCAGGAACCCTCGTCGGAGATCGAGGTGAGGGTGTGCCCATCAGGTGTGACGTGCAGGTCGGACCAGCCGCCGAAGCTGCGCGAATTGGCCTTCATCGAAAGGCCGCCGCGCCACAGCAGGCGGCCGACGCTGGTGACGGCCGGCTCGTCGAACTTCAGCGGCAGGGCGCGGCTGTGGATTTCAAGCGCCTGCTCCTTCGCCCCGGCGGGCGGCAAAGCCGCACCGGTGCAGGCGGCCGCCAGCAGGCAGAGCGTCAGGAGCGAGCGGGCGGCGACAAACAAGGTTCGCCCGTCCAGCAGGCGGCCGCGCCACCGACCATGCGACGCCGCGCTCAGGCGGCGCGTCGGCCCGACTTGCCGCCTGCGGCCTTGGCGCCACCCCGGCCGCGAGCGGCGGTCGCCACCTTCTTCTTTTCTTCCTCGTCGAACAGCGAGGCGAGCTGCTCCATCATCGTGCCGCCCAGCTGGTCGGCATCGACGATGGTGACGGCGCGGCGGTAGTAGCGCGTGACGTCATGGCCGATGCCGATGGCTATAAGCTCGATCGGCGAGCGCGTCTCGATCCAGTCGATGACGTCGCGCAGATGGCGTTCGAGGTAGTTGCCGGGATTGACCGACAGGGTCGAATCGTCGACCGGCGCGCCGTCGGAGATCACCATGAGGATCTTGCGCTCCTCGGTGCGCGACAGCAGGCGGCCGTGCGCCCACAGCAGCGCCTCGCCGTCGATGTTCTCCTTGAGGATGCCCTCGCGCAGCATCAGACCGAGATTCTTGCGGGCGCGCCGCCACGGCGCGTCGGCCGGCTTGTAGATGATGTGGCGCAGGTCGTTGAGGCGGCCGGGATTGGCGGGCTTGCCGGCGGCGAGCCACTGCTCGCGGCTCTGACCGCCCTTCCAGGCACGCGTGGTGAAGCCCAGGATCTCGACCTTCACGCCGCAGCGCTCGAGCGTGCGGGCGAGGATGTCGGCGCTCATCGCCGCCACCGTGATCGGCCGCCCGCGCATCGAGCCGGAATTGTCGATCAGGAGCGACACGACGGTGTCGCGGAAGTTGGTGTCCTTCTCCTTCTTGAAGGAGAGCGCGTGCATGGGATTGGCGACGATACGCGCCAGACGCGCGGCGTCGAGCGTGCCCTCGTCGAGGTCGAAGTCCCACGACCGGTTCTGCTGCGCCATCAGGCGGCGCTGCAGGCGGTTGGCGAGCTTGCCGATGACGCCCTGCAGGTGGGAGAGCTGCTGGTCGAGATGGTTGCGCAGCCGGCCGAGTTCCTCGGCGTCGCACAGATGGTCGGCCTCGACGATCTCGTCGAACTTCACCGTATAGGGGTGATACTGCTGGCCCAGCGGCTCGTTGGAGAGCGCACCCGGCGGCAGCCAGGGACGTTCGGCGCGGCCCGGCTCCTCTTCGTCGCCCGAGCCCATCTGCATCTCGGTCTGCGCCTGGTCGGCCACCGTCTCGGAGGCGTCCTCCTGCTCCGACGCGTCCTCGGTCTCCTCGCCCTGCGCGCCGTAGCCCTGCGTCTCGCTCGAATCGCTCTGATCGTCACCGGTCTCGTTGGACTGGCCGTCGGCGTTCTCCTGGTCCTGCGAATCGTCCTGGTCGTCGTCCTGCAGGTCCGCCGATTCGTCGCCGAGCTTGAGATCGCGGATGAGCTGGCGGGCGGCGCGCGCGAAGGTTTCCTGGTTGCCGAGCGACTCGCGCAGCTTCTGGAAGTCGCGGCCGGCGGCGGATTCGACGTCGGCGCGCCACATATCGACCATCGCCTTGGCCGAGTCGGGCGGTGCAGCGCCCAAAAGCTGCTCGCGCGCAAGCAGGCCGATCACGTCGGCGATCGGCGCGTCGTCCTTGGACTTGATGCGGGCATGGCCGCGCTGGTCGGAGCGCTGGCGCCACAGGGCCGAGAGATTGTCGGCGACGCCGGCCATCCGCTTGGCGCCCAGCGCCTCGACGCGGACCTGCTCGACGGCCTCGAAGATCGCCCGCGCCGTCTCGCCGCGCGGCACGCGGCGCAGATGGGTCTTGCGATCGTGGTGGCGCAGCTTCAGCGCCATCGAATCGGCCTCGCCGCGCACGCGGCTCACATCCTCGACCGGCAGGTCGCGCGCCGGCACCGTGATGCGCGCCTCGCTGCCCAACAGCGAGCCGCCGTCGGGCACGAAGGAGACGTTCACTTCCTTGCGCGACACCGCCCGCATCGTGGTGGCGGTGACGCGGCGGAACTCCTCAAGGGGCGTCGTATCCTTGGCCATCGAGGCCCTCTCTAATGGAGCTTGCCGCCCTTGCCGCTCGACGGCGGAAGTTCCTTGCCGAAGCAGCGCTGGTAGTACTCGGCAAGCGTGCTGCGCTCGACCTCGTCGCACTTGTTGAGGAAGGTGAGGCGGAAAGCGAAGCCAATGTCGTTGTTGAAGATGCGCGCGTTCTCGGCCCAAGTGATTACCGTGCGCGGCGACATCACGGTCGAGATGTCGCCGGCGATGAAGCCCGCCCGCGTGAGATCGGCCAGCGCCACCATGGCGGAGACGAGCTTGCGGCCCTCGTCGCTGTCGTAGGTTGGCGTCTTGGCGACGACGATGTTCACTTCCTGGTCATGCGGCAGGTAGTTGAGCGTGGTCACGATCGACCAGCGGTCCATCTGGCCCTGGTTGATCTGCTGCGTGCCGTGATAGAGGCCGGTCGTGTCGCCCAAGCCGACCGTGTTGGCGGTCGAGAACAGGCGGAAGGACGGGTGCGGGCGGATCACCTTGTTCTGGTCGAGCAGGGTGAGCTTGCCGTCGACCTCGAGCACGCGCTGGATCACGAACATGACGTCGGCGCGGCCGGCATCGTATTCGTCGAATACCAGCGCCGTCGGGTTCTGCAGCGCCCACGGCAGGATGCCTTCGCGGAACTCGGTGATCTGCTTGCCGTCGCGCAGCACGATGGCGTCCTTGCCGATCAGGTCGATACGGCTGATGTGGCTGTCGAGGTTGACGCGCAGGCAAGGCCAATTGAGGCGCGCCGCGACCTGCTCGATATGGGTCGACTTGCCGGTGCCATGATAGCCCTGGACCATGACTCGTCGGTTGTGGGCGAAGCCGGCGAGGATCGCCATCGTCGTGTCGGAGTCGAACAGGTAGGCGTCATCGACCTCCGGCACGTGTTCGGTTGCCTGGCTGAAAGCCGGGACTTCCATGTCGGTGTCGATGCCGAACAGTTGGCGGGCAGAAACCTTGATATCCGGCATGCCCGACACGTTTTCCCGGGCCGCGGTCGTCGTGGAAGCCATCACATGTCCTACAAAACAAAGCCCGCCAAATTGCGGGTCAAATCATAGTCGCAGGCCGATTTGTGCACTGCAAGCGGCCAATTGGCGGGGCTGCCCTGAGCAGGGCTAATCACTCCGTCGGCAGGTGCTCGGAGGCCCGCAGAGTGGAATAGGCGGCGTTGATTTGTTTGAGTTTTTCCTCGGCATCCCGCGCCCCGCCATTGGCGTCCGGGTGGTGCAGTTTGACCAGTTCTTTGTAACGAGATTTCACGGCAGCCCGGGTCAACGGCCATGAAAGTTCAAGCACATCAAGGGCGTTGCGCTCGGCCGGTGTCAGTTGCTCGCTGCCATCGTAGTGCGGCGCCGGTTTTTCGCCCAGTCCGGCATCGTCGGCCAGGCCGAACGGATCGATGATGTGGGCATAAGAACCGCCGCTGCTGCGCCCGCCGAGCGGCCAGACCGGTCGCCGCCAGGTCGTATCGGCGCGGATGTGGGCCTCGATCTCGTCGGCGTCGAGGCCGGCGAAATAGTCCCATTTCTTGTTGTATTCGCGGATGTGCTCGAGGCAGAACCAGCGATGTTCGTTCAGCCGGTCGCGCGCGCGGGGCGCACGATATTCGCCCCACAGCCGGCAGCCCGGCTGCTCGCAGACCCGCTGATGGGTCTGCGCGCCGTCTGTCGCCGTCAATGGGTTCGCTCGCCGTCGGGCCATTCAGCTAATATGTGTTCAACAGTTTGACCGGGCAAGAGAGGCGAGCGATGGGCAAGGTCGCGATGGCGATTGACAACAAGCTCAGAACTGAGCTGGCGCCGGCGCGCCTCGCCATCGAGGACGAGTCGTCGCGCCACCACGGCCATGCCGGCTGGCGCGAGGGCGGCGAGACCCACTTCCGGGTGGAGATCGTGTCGGCGGCGTTCGAAGGGCAGAGCCGGGTGGCGCGCCAGCGGCTGGTCTATGCCGCCTTGAAGGACGAGTTCGCCGCCGGCCTGCATGCCCTCGCGCTCACCACGCTGACGCCGGAAGAAGATAAGAAGTCGTAGCGGTCGCTGGGGGCGCGCCACTCCAGTGGCGCGATCTTCTCTGGGGGCAGCAAAGACGCGCGACTGGAGTCGCGCGCCCCCAGCGAAGACGTCACCCTTCCATCTCGATTTCCTTGCCGGCCGCGGCGGCGCGCACCGCCTCGGCATCGGGGCCGGTGTAGAAGTCGGGCGCCCAGCGCTTCACGACGGGGCCGCCGGCCGCCCAGGCGTGGCAGGTGTCGATCACGGAGGGCTTGCGCCGGGGCTTGGATGGCGCGGCGACCCGGGGCGCGGGATCGTTCTTCGCGCGATGGGCACGCTCGAGCTCGCGCGCCTTGCCCGACGATACGGTCTGGAACGCCGTCGTCGCCACCGGGCCCAGCAGCTCGACGATGTGCGTGCAACCGTGCACGCCGCCCAGCCGTGCCCGCACCTCGCGGTGGAAGCCGCCGCCGATGCGAAGGCCAATCAGCTTCTTGAAATCGGGCGCCACGTCGCCGCAGATGCGGTAGGGCGATTTGTCGGTCACCGCCTCGACGTCGACGATGGTGAACCTGTCGTTGAGCGTGAGACGGATCGACATGTCGTGCACGAAGTCGCCGGGCTTGAGCGGCCCGCGCCATTCGTTGGCATGCTCGTAGCTCTTCTCGTCGGTGATGCGGCCCTCGATGTCCCAGAGCCCGTCCTCGCGGAAAAAACCCTGGCAGGTGACGCGACGCGTGTGCAGATGCTGTCGCCCGACCGGCGGCGAAAGCGGCATGGCAAGACCTCTTGGCTAAAGCTTCAGGCGTTAACGGCCTTCATATCGCGGCCTGTATGGCGGCCGGCGGCACGATGCGCAACTCGGCGATGCGCGTGCCCTCGCGCTTCAGAATTTCGAAGCGGAATCCGTAAAATGCGTAGGTCTGGCCGACTTCGGGGATGCGTCTCGCCTCGTGCAGCACCAAGCCGGCGATGGTGATGGCGACGTCCTCGGGCAGGCCCCAGCCGAACTCGCGGTTGAGGTCGCGGATCGGCACGTCGCCTTGGCAGATCAGGCTGCCGTCCTCGCGCTGAATGACGCCGCGCTTGATGGCGTCGTGCTCGTCCTCGATGTCGCCGGTGATCTCCTCGATGATGTCCTCGAGTGTCACGATGCCGCGCAGCGCGCC
>DASZJU010000197.1:0-2181 GCA_035947815.1 Reyranella sp. | reverse complement strand
GACCTTCTCCTCCGGGAAGCCGAGCATCTTGGCGATGCCTTCGCGGCAGTGGTGCGGCTTCTGCGAGCCGGTCCAGATGGTGGCCTCGCCGTCGCGCACATCGGCGACCCCGCAGGCCGGCGCCATCGGGGCGTGCGAGTGGAACGGCCAATCATAGGTGGCCTCGACCACCTTGGCGGCACTGGCGAGCGCGGCATCGACGTCGCCCACATTGGTCTCTTCGTCCTTCTTCGCGATCTTGGCGGCGCGAATGTGATCGTAGAGGCTCGCATTCCCGGCGAACGGCGGCTTGACGTCCGACCACGTGATCTTGAGCGCCTTGGCGGCCCTGATGGCATCCCATTCCTTCGGCGCCACCAGGCCGATGAAGCCCTTCTGCCAGACCACCTGCACGCCCGGGATATCCTTGACCGAGGCCTCGTCGACCGCGACCGGCACCGCGCCCGCGACCGGCGGCCGGATCACGCGCCCGTGCAGCATGCCGGGCACTTTCACGTCCACCATGTATTCGAGCTTGCCGAGCACCTTCAGCGGCACATCGCGCCGCCGCGTGCCGGCCTTGCCGACCGTCTTGTACTCGGCTGGCGATTTCGGCTTGGCCTTGCCCTTGACCAACAACTCGTTGCCGATCTCGTGATTCCATTCGAGCTCAACGTCGAAGTGCCGGCCGCCGATCAGGTCGCCGTAAGTGATTTTCTTGGCCGGATCGCTCTTGTCGCTGACGGTGCCGTCCACGACCGTCAAGCGCTCGGCCGGCACGCCGAGCTTCTCGGCCGCCATCTCCACCAGCACGCGGCGGGCCTCCGCGGCGGCGTTGCGCATGGCGGCGCCCGCCTTCCAGATTCCGGTCGAGCCGGAGGCGCCGCCCTGGTCGGTGGTGAGGTCCGTGTGGCCCTGCACCATGCTGACGCGCTCGGGCGGCAGATCAAGCTCCTCGGCGATCATCTTGATCCAGCCGATGTCGGTGCCCTGGCCCATGTCGATCTTGCCGACCCAGCCGATCGCGCTGCCGTCCTGGTTGATGCTGATATAGGTGGAGAGCTGGTCGGGCTTGAGCGCGAGACGCGAGCCCTGCACGGCGGTCGCGGCCTGCGCTTTCACGCCCGGCAAGGCCATCCAGACCGTGAGGGCGCCGGCGCCCGCGATGAGGTCGCGGCGGCTGAGGGCGAGGGTGGTGGTCATGTTGGCGATCTTCATGGCGGTCTCCCTCAGGCCAGGGCGGCGCGCTTGACGGCGCGCAGGATGGCGACATGGGTGCCGCAGCGGCACTTGAGGCCGGTCAGGGCGTCGCGGATCTGAGCGTCGCTCGGCTTCGGATTCTTCTCTAGGAGCGCCACCGAGGTCATGACCCAGCCGTTGAGACAGTAGCCGCATTGCGGCACCTGCTCCTCGATGAAGGCGGCCTGCACCTTGTGCGGTTTCTCCGGCGTGCCAATGCCGGCGAGCGTGGTGATCTTGCGGCTGCCGATCGCGTCGACCGCCAGCATGCAGGAGCGCGCCGGCTCGCCGTCGAGCAGCACCGTGCAGGCGCCGCATTGCCCGAGCCCGCAGCCGAAGCGCGGGTCGCTCATGCCGAGATCGCCGCGCAAGGCATAGAGCAAGGGCATGTCGCCCTCCGCCTCGATCGCCTGTATCCTGCCGTTTACGTTGAGCTCGATGCGCTTGGGCACGTCGTCCTCCTTCAAGATTTTGCCGGATAATGCGCTGCGCCAGCAGGCCCCGCAAGGCCGTCTTGTACGGTGGGTAACGCGCCGGCGCACGACATCGAATATTGGGCACGGCGTACCGGCGCGTTGCCCACCCTAACCGGTCGGCGAATAAGGCTCGACGTAGTTCGTGTTCTTGAGCACGTGATCGGCGATCTCGTCGCGGGTGGCGTGCCACACCACGTCGTCATGCTGCCTGACATAGCGGATCATCTTCTCGAACGCGTGCGCCATGTAGGGGCGGCCGCCGAGCTCGGCATGGACCAGCGCGTCGACGCGGCCGGGCTTGCCGCGCAGCGCCTCCTCGAGCACGAAATCGAAGCCGTCCTTGAAGGCCTGGAACGCCATCTCGCCGTTGCTGGCGCCGCCGTTCCAGGCGCGCCAATCGTTGAAGAACCAGTGCTTGGGCACTATCACCATGCGCTTGCCGTCGACCTCGACCACATAGGGCAGGTCGTCGTCGCACTGGTCGCCG
>DASZJU010000196.1:0-7410 GCA_035947815.1 Reyranella sp. | reverse complement strand
TTCACGGCGCTCAACAACCAGTTTTTCAGCCTCAACATGAACGCGCCGATGCCCAGCCTGCCGGTGGTCATCTTCCAGTTCGCGTTGTCGCCTTACGAGGAGTGGCAGAAGCTGGCCTGGACCGGCGCGCTGCTCATCACCGTCACCGTGCTGGCGCTCAGCATCATCGCCCGCTCCCTCACTGCAAGGAAGTCGTCATGAGCATGACATCCACGGATACACCCGGCGTCGCTGTTCCTGTGGCGACTCACGCCGGCATCGACACGGCGGGGCTGGCCGACAAGATCTCGATCCGCAATCTCGAATTCTTCTACGGCGACGGCCGGGCGCTCAAGGGCATCAGCCTGTCGCTCTACGCCAACAAGACGACGGCCTTCATCGGCCCGTCGGGCTGCGGGAAGTCGACGCTGCTGCGCGTGCTCAACCGCATGTACGACCTCTATCCCGGCCAGCGCGCCACCGGCGAGGTGCTGTTCGACGGCGACAACCTCCTGCGCGCCGACCAGGACATCAACCTGCTGCGCGCGCGCATCGGCATGGTGTTCCAGAAGCCGACGCCGTTTCCGATGTCGATCTACGAGAACATCGCCTTCGGCATCAGGCTCTACGAGCGGCTGCCGCGCGCCGAGGTCGATGCCCGGGTCGAAACGGCACTGCGCCGCGCGGCTTTGTGGGACGAGGTCAAGGACAAGCTCGCCGCCAACGGCCTCAGCCTGTCGGGTGGCCAGCAGCAGCGGCTCTGCATCGCCCGCACCGTGGCGGTGAAGCCCGAAGTGATTCTGTTCGACGAGCCGTGCTCGGCGCTCGATCCGATCTCGACCGCCAAGATCGAGGAGCTGATCGACGAGCTGAAGCAGGAGTATACGATCGTCATCGTCACCCACAACATGCAGCAGGCGGCGCGCGTGTCGGACTTCACCGCCTTCATGTATTTGGGCGAGCTGGTCGAGTTCGGCGCGACGGAAACCATCTTCACGACGCCGCAGGACAAGCGCACACAGGCCTATATCACCGGCCGCTTCGGCTGACGCGCGGCCAAGGACGCGGCCAGGAAAGCGGCAAGGGACTGGAGAAGAAAATGGCGGAACACACGCTAAAACGCTTCGACGAAGAGCTGGAGCGGCTGAGCGCCACGATCAGCGAGATGGGCGGCCTGGCCGAGAGCCAGCTCGCGCAGTCGCTGGTGGCGCTGCGCGAGCATGACACCGAGGCGGCCGAGCAGGTGATCGCCGACGACGCCCGGGTCGATGCCCTCGACGTCGCGGTGCAGGAGCAGACGGTGAAGCTTTTAGCGCTCCGCCAGCCGATGGCGGTCGACCTTCGGGTCATCCTGTCGTCGATCAAGATCGCCGCGGCACTCGAGCGCATCGCCGACTACGCCAAGAACACCGCCAAGCGCACCATCGTGCTGGCCCAGGTCAATGCGCCGGTTTCGGCCGTGGTCGGCATCGATCGGCTGGGCCGGCTGGTGCGGACCGCGCTCAAGGACGTGCTCGATGCCTTCGCCCACGGCGATGTCGCCAAGGCGCGCGACGTGTGGCAGCGCGACGAGGAGATCGACCAGGTCTATACCGGCCTGTTCCGCGAGCTTTTGACCTACATGATGGAGGATCCGCGCACAATCACGGCGTGCACGCACCTGCTGTTCATGGCCAAGAACATCGAGCGCGCCGGCGACCATGTCACCAACATCGCCGAGCTGGTGAGCTTCCGCGCCACCGGCCACGGCTTCGACGAGGCGCGGCCCAAGGGCAGCGCCTCGCTCTATGCTGCGGGGAACGTGCCATGACCATGGCCGGCGCCACCACGACCCGCCGCGACACCCAGACCTCGTCGATGAAGCCGCGCGTTCTGATCGTCGAGGACGAGACGGCGCTGGTCGAGCTCTTACGTTACAACCTCGAGCAGTCGGGCTTTCGCGTCTCGGTGGCCTATGACGGCGAGGAGGCGCTGGCCTCGGTCCAGGAGGACGTGCCGGACCTCATGCTGCTCGACTGGATGCTGCCCTTGATGTCGGGCATCGAGGTCTGTCGCCAGCTGCGCCGCCAGACCTCGACCGCCAACCTGCCGATCATCATGCTGACGGCGCGCGGCGAGGAGGGTGACCGGGTGCGCGGGCTCGACGCCGGCGCCGACGACTACGTCGCCAAGCCGTTCTCGCCCACCGAGCTGGTGGCGCGCATCCGCGCCGTGCTGCGCCGCATCCGGCCGGCGCTGGCCGACGAGGCGCTCAGCTATGCCGACATCGTGATGGACCTGGTGGCGCATCGGGTGACGCGCGCCGCCAAGCCGGTCCATCTCGGGCCCACCGAATTCCGCCTGCTGCGCCATTTCATGGAGCATCCCGGCCGCGTCTTCTCGCGCGAGCAGCTTCTGGACGCGGTATGGGGCAAGGATGTCTATGTCGAGGCCCGCACCGTCGACGTCCATATCCGCCGCCTGCGCATCGCGCTGAACGGCGACCAGCACACCGACCTGATCCGCACCGTCCGCGCCGCCGGCTACGCCCTGGACGCCACCCCGGGTTGAGCTCATGCGGACCGCGGGCCTCCAGGCCCGCCTCATGTTTGAAGACAAAAAGATTACAAGCGGGCCTGGAGGTCCGCGATCCACATGAGCAAATGTTTTCCACATTGCCAGTAACGGTTTTGTAGCCTCACCCGGCTACACCCATCCTGCCCGTTCCCGCTCGGCAACCCCACGCCCCGCTCTGGAATGGGTCGGTTCCCCCGGCACGGTTTGACACTCCGTCGCCGTTTCTACTGCCCCTCCTTCCTCGCGGAAGGAGGGGTTTCTTTTTCGAAGTGCCGGCGCACGATCACGGCCAGCACCAGGGCGGGCAGGCCGAGCAGGGCGGTGTAGGCGAAGAAGATCGCGTAGCCGCCGAACTTGGGCGCCGCGCCCAGCCAGTCGAGCAGGTTGGCGAAGGCCGGCACGTCGCGCGCCGAGCTTTGCAGCCAATCGACGACCACGCCGGAGAAGCCGCCGATCACCTTGCCCGGCAGGGTCATGATCGAGCTGAACAGCGCATATTGCGTGGCCGTATAGGCGGTGTTGGTGAGGCCCGACAAAAAGGCGATGAACACCGAGCCCGCCATGCCGGTTACCAGATTGTCGATGCTGATCGCCGCCGCCAGCACCAGCGGATCGGGCCGGCCGATGATGGCGAGCCAGGAGAAGAGGAGATTGCTGACGGCGATCAGGAACACCGACGGTGCCAGCAAGCGCGAGGCGCCCAGGCGGAACACCAGCGCGCCGCCCAGCAGGGCGCCCAGGATCGACATGAAGAAGCCGAAGATCTTGGAGACGTTGGCGATCTGCTGCAGGCTGAATCCGATGTCGATGTAGAAGGGATTGGCCATCACGCCCATGGCGATGTCGCTCAGGCGAAACAGGCTGATGAAGGCCAGCAGCACCAGCGCGAGCCAGCCGAAGCGGGCGAAGAAGTCGACGAACGGGCAGACCATGGCACCGTAGATCCACACCAGCGCCTCGCGCAGCGCCGTCGGCAGGCCGGCATAGCGGTTGGCGAAGTCGGCGATCTTGCCCTCACGCTCGGCGGTGCCCGCGGCCACGCGCTTCTCGGGCTCGGTGATCACCAGCGTGGTGACGATACCGACCAGCGCGAGGACGGCCATCGTGATGTAGGCCGCGGGCCACGACCCGAACTCGGCGATGTAGAGCGCGCCCGCGCCGGCGGCCAGCACAGCGATGCGATAGCCCAACTGATAGGTCGCGGCGGTGGCGCCCTGCAGCGTCTCGTCGGTCGCCTCGATGCGGAAGGCGTCGAGCGCGATGTCCTGGGTCGCCGAGGAGAAGGCGACGACGACGGCGAACGCCGCCAGCCACCACAGGTCCGTGCGCGGGTCGCAGAACGCCATGGCGAGCAGGCCGAGCCCGATGCAGGTCTGGGCCAAAAGCATCCAGGAGCGCCGGCGGCCCAGCCGGCGCGTCAGGAAGGGCAGCGGCACGCGGTCGACCACCGGCGACCACACGAACTTGATGGAGTAGGTGATGCCGATCCAGCTGATGAAGCCGATCGCCGTGCGGCTCACCCCAAACGCGCGCAGCCACGCCGACAGGGTCGAGAAGACCAGCAGGAACGGCAGCCCGGCGGAGAAGCCCAGGAACAGGAACGTGACGACGCGCGGATGCGCGTAGATCGCGAGCGACTCGCGCCAATTCCTCGCGACAGCAGGGGTGGGGCCGGAAGCGCTCAAATCAGCCCGCGCAGCGCCTGCTCGGGCCGCGCGCCGACATGGGAGATGATCTCGGCGGCGGCAAGCCCGCCCAGCCGCGCGCACTCGGCGAGCGGCTTGCCGTGCGTGTAGCCGAACAGGAAGCCCGCGGCGTAGAGATCGCCGGCGCCGGTCGTGTCGACCACCTTGGTGATGGCCGCCGCCGGCACCGCATAAGTCTCGCCGCCCTTGACGACGACCGAGCCCTTTTCGCTGCGGGTGAGGGCGGCGATCTTGGCTTCCTGGCGTGTGGCCTCCATCGCCTCCTCGAACGTCGCGACCTGGTAGAGCGACTTGATCTCCGATTCGTTGCCGAACAGGATGTCGACCTTGTTGCGCAAAAGATCGCGGAACTCGTCGCGATAGCGGTCGACGCAGAACGAGTCCGACAGCGTGATCGAGACCAGCCGGCCGGCGGCATGGGCGGCGTCGAAGGCCTTCAGCACGGCTTTCTTGGCTTCCGGCGCATCCCACAGATAGCCCTCGACGTAGGTGACCTGCGCGGCGCTCACGACCTTGGTGTCGATGTCGGCCGGGCCGAGGCCGGTGCAGGCGCCGAGATAGGTGTTCATGGTGCGCTGCGCATCAGGCGTCACCAGGATCAGGCAGCGTGCCGTCGCCGGGCCTGAGTTGGCGCTCGCGGTTTCGAACGACACGCCGGTGGCCTTGAGGTCGTGGCCGAACACGGAGCCCAGCTGGTCGTCGCGCACCTTGCCGATATAGGCGCCCTTGCCGCCGAACGAGGCGACGCCCGCCATGGTGTTGCCGCAGGAACCGCCGGACATCTCGATGCCGGGCCCCATGGCCGCATAGAGAGTCTCGGCGCGCGCCTCGTCGATCAGCATCATGCTGCCTTTGACCAGGCTGTGCCGGCTGAGGAAGACTTCATCGGTGCGGCTGATGACGTCGACGATGGCGTTGCCGATTCCCAACACGTCGAAGGCGGCGGATGTCATGAACTCTCCCGAATGATCCTAAAGTGAAACCAGGTGCATGCCTGGCTTGGTCTCTTCCAGCAAGGTCACGATCCCGGCGATCGTGAAGGGAACGTCGGCCCGCAATCCCGCTCGGTCGATGCCGAGCGACCGCAGGCCCATTTCGCACACGATGAAGCGCGCGCCAAGCTCGACGCAGGCATTTAGCAGAGTCTCGAAGTCGCCGACGCCCCGCGCGCGGTTCTGCGCATCGCGCGCCCAGTCGTCGACGTCGGGCGGCGGCCCCATCAGGGCGCGGATGCCGCTCATGGTGAAGAACAGCACGGCTGGCTTGTTGACGGCGAGGGCGGCGGCCGCCAGCG
Source organism: Reyranella sp. (assembly GCA_035947815.1). Classification (GTDB taxonomy): domain Bacteria; phylum Pseudomonadota; class Alphaproteobacteria; order Reyranellales; family Reyranellaceae; genus Reyranella. The sequence continues at coordinate 1,875 of DASZJU010000196.1, read as the reverse complement.
CCAGCGCGTAGTGGACGCTCTCGTAGTCGCCAGCGCGCACGATCACCGAGACGCCGCCTTCAGGGGTCTTCATGCCGTGCCACAGGTCGGGCAATCCGGCCGCTTGGCGATGGCCATCTCGTCGAACGAGGCCGCCAGCGCGTCGTACATCAGGAGCCTGCCCGAGAGCGAGCGGCCGATGCCAAGGATCTCCTTCACGACTTCCGTGGCCTGCAACGCGCCCAGGGTGCCGGCCAGCGCGCCCAACACGCCCGCTTGCGCGCAGCTTGGCACGGCGTCCTCCGAGGGGGCGGCTGGAAAGATGCAGCGCAGGCAGGGATGATCTGCGCCCTGCCAGGCCTTGTAGGTCGAGATCTGGCCGTCGAAACGAAGGATCGCCGCAGAAACCAGAATCTTTTTGAGGCGATAGCAGAGATCGTTCAGCAGGTAGCGTGTGGCGAAGTTGTCGCTGCCGTCGGCCACGATATCGTAGCCGGCCACGATGCGTTCGGCATTGTCCGCTGCGAGACGCTCGTCGTGCGCGATGACCTCGATCTCGGGGTTGATGTCCAAAAGCGCGCGACGGGCGCTTGAAACCTTGGCGACGCCGATATCCGCGGTGCGATGGATGACCTGGCGCTGCAGGTTGGAGAGATCGACCCTGTCGTGGTCGATCACGCCCAAAGTGCCGATGCCGGCGGCAGCGAGATACTGCAGGAGCGGTGCGCCGAGCCCGCCCGCGCCGATCACCAGCACGCGCGCGGCGATCAGCCGCGCTTGGCCCACCCCGCCGATCTCCGCCAGCACGATGTGGCGGGCGTAGCGGCGAATCTGCGGCTCGGTGAGCTCGGGCAGCGACGTCATGGTCCGCTTATAGCATGGGACCTGAGGGTGATTGGCTGGTAGAGCGTAGGATGTTGGAACAGGTTCACTTCATGCCGGACCGCGGGCCTCCGGGCCCGCATCTTCTCTTCGGATACACGCATGAGCGGGCCTTGAGGCCCGCGGTCCAATGACATGACCACAACCGCCGTCCGTCCCACCCTGACGCCGCTGCTGCTGGCCGTGCTCGCCCTGCTGTCGTCGTTCACGCCGCTCAGCATCGACATGTACCTGCCGGCGCTGCCGGTGATCGCCGTCGACCTGCGCGGAACGGTGGGCGACATCCAGCTGACCTTGTCGTCCTTCATGATCGCCTTCGGCGCGGGCCAGATCTTCTACGGGCCGGCCGGCGATCGCTTCGGCCGCCGGCCGGTCATCCTGAGCGGCGTCGCCATCTACGTCCTGGCGAGCGTCGGCTGCGCCTTCGCGGCGGAGGCTGGCCACCTCGTGGTGCTGCGCTTCCTGCAAGGGCTGGCCGCCTGCGGCGGCGTGGTGCTGGCGCGCACCATGGTGCGCGACCTCGCCGAGCGCGATCAGGCGGCGCGGGCGATGTCGCTGATGATGGCCTGCACCTCGATCGCGCCCATGCTGGCGCCGCTGATCGGCGGCCAGATCCTGTGGTTCCTGGGCTGGCGAGCGATCTTCTGGGTTTTAGCCGGAATCGGCGTGGTGGCGCTCACGGCGGCCTACCTCCGTCTGCCCGAGACCTTGCGGCCGGAATATCGCCAGCCGCTGGTGCTGTCCTCGGTGCTGAAGCGCTTCGGCGAACTGTTCCGCCATCGCGCCTTCATGGGCTACGCCTTCACCAGCACGTTCATGTTCTCGGCCTTGCTGTCGTTCCTGTCGGGCTCACCCTTTGTGTTCATCGAGCGTTACGGCATCGCACCGCGCTACTACGGCCTGATCTTCGGCGGCATGATCGTGTTCATGACCCTGGGCAGCCTGCTCAACGCCAAGTTCGCGCCGGTGTTCGGCGCCGGCAAGATCCTGCGCTACGCGGTGATCGTGCCGGCG
>DASZJU010000195.1:0-2665 GCA_035947815.1 Reyranella sp. | reverse complement strand
TCGATGTTGGGCCACGGCGCTTCGGGATTCACGTGGTCGGGCGTCACCGGCGAAATGCCGCCCCAGTCGTTCAAGCCGGCGCCGATCAGGCGCGGATAGACGCCGGGCGACAGGTTGGGCGGCGCCTGGATGTTCATGTCGGGGCCGAGGATCAACCGCGCCTGAGCGATGGTCCATAGAAGGTCGTCGAGGTCGGGCTCGTCGGCATCGGCGCGCTTGGTGTCGGGCTTGGCGCGGAAATTCTGGACGATCACCTCTTGGATATGGCCGTGCGCTTCATGCAGATCGCGAATCGCCTCGAGGGCCTCGATTCTCTCTTCGCGCGTTTCACCGATGCCGATCAGGATGCCGGTGGTGAACGGCACCTTCAGCTCGCCGGCCAGCCGGATCGTTTCCAGGCGCACCGCCGGATGCTTGTCGGGTGAGCCGTAATGCACGCCGCCTTTCTCGCAGAGGCGCTCGCTTGTGGACTCCAGCATGATGCCCTGGCTGGCGGTGACCGCGCGGAGCGCCGCGATCTCCTCGCGTGTCATGACGCCGGGATTGGCGTGCGGCAGCAGGCCGGTCTCGCGCAGCACCAGGCCGCACATCGCCGTCAGATACTCGATCGTGGTTGCGTAACCCAACGCTGCCAGCGCATCGCGCGCCGCCTGGTAGCGCAGCTCCGGCTTGTCGCCCAAGGTGAACAGCGCCTCGGTGCAGCCCGCCGCCTGGCCGGCACGGGCGATGGCGAGAACCTGCTCGGGCGACAGGTAGGCCGGCTGGCCGGCCCGCGGCCGCTCGGCGAAGGTGCAGTAGTGGCAGACGTCGCGGCACAGGTGAGTCAGCGGAATGAAGACCTTGCGCGAATACGAGATCAGCCGGCCATGGCCGCGATCGCGCAACCGCGCCGCGTCCGCCATCAGCTCGGAAAGCTCCACCATGACAAATCCTCTACACTGTGACGCCAGCGGCCGGACGATAGCGGCAATCGCATTCGGCCGCATCGTGTACTATGGGCATCACGAACGCACTTTCCAGAGGGAGATGACGCATGCAGTTCGGTTTCAACGCGCCGACCGCCGGGCCACTATCGGCGACAGTACCTCTGACGAAACTGGTCATGGAAGGCGAAGCCATGGGCTTCGACTACGCCACGCTCAGCGACCATGTCGTGATCCCGACCGACATCCAGGCCAAATATCCCTACAGCTCGACAGGTGAATTCCCGGCCGGCGCCCGCGCCGAACGGCACGAACAGCTGATCGAAGTGGCTTTCCTGGCCGCCAAGACGACGCGTTTGCGGCTCATCACCTCGGTGATGGTCGTGCCGCATCGCCCGGCGGTACTGACGGCCAAAATGCTGGCGACCATCGACGTGCTGTCGGGCGGACGCCTGACCCTGGGCATCGGCGCCGGCTGGCTGAAAGAGGAATTCGAGGCCATCGAGGCGCCGGATTTCGCAGCGCGCGGCAAGGTCACCGACGAATATATCAAGGCCTTCCTCGAGCTCTGGACCAACAGCAAGCCGCGTTTCGCCGGCGAGCATGTCTGTTTCGACAACATCGTCTTCGAGCCCAAGCCGGTGCAGAAGCCACATCCGCCGATCTGGGTGGGCGGCGAGAGCGGACCGGCGCTGCGCCGCACCGCGAAGCTCGGTGATGCGTGGTATCCGATCGGCACCAACCCGGCCTTCCCGCTCGATTCGCTGGCGCGCTTCAAGGCCAGTGCCGCACACCTGCGCAAGATGACGGAGCAAGCCGGGCGCAAGCCCGACGCCGTCGAACTCGCGCTGCGCTGCACCGCCTACGGCGAGACCGTCCCGGCCAAGGCGGGCGACGGCGAGCGGCGGCTGTTCTCGGGCAAGCCCGCAGAGATCGCCGCCGACATCAAGGCGCTGCGCGACATGGGCGTCGGCCATCTCGATATCGGCTTCGGCGGCGCCACCGTCGAGGCGATGCTGGGCGAGATGCAGAAGTTCCGGAAGGAAGTGCTGGCGCTGGTCTAGTTCCTGTCGTCCTGAGCGTAAGCGAAGGACCTCATCGCCGCTTGCTGACGGCATGAGATCCTTCGCTGCGCTCAGGATGACAATTACGCGACCGCTCGCACCAGCTTCGCCCAGCGGTCGAGCTCGGGCAGGATGACGTCGGCCTTCGCCGATTCGAGGCTGATCACGACCCGCACCACGCCTTCGTCGCGGTCGCGCTTCAGCAGATCCTCGTCCTCCTTCGCGCTCCAAATGGAGATCGGCACGGTGGCGAGATCCCGGTTGGCTTCCTTCGCCATCTCGCGAAACTTTGGAAACAGGTCTCTCACCTCGGCATAGCCCTTGCGCGCGCGCAGCGGCATCCAGCCGTCGCCGTAGCGCAGCGCGCGGCGCGCGGCGTAGGGAAAGGCGCCGCCGACCAGGATCGGCGGATGCGGCTTCTGCGCCGGCTTGGGCCAGGCCATCATGGGATCGAAACTCACCATGTCGCCGTGATACTCGGCCTTGGACTTGGTCCAGATCACCTTCATCGCTTCGATGCGCTCGCGCACCAGCTTGTGGCGGGTGTCGAAAGCCGTGCCGTGGTTTTCCATCTCGTCCTGATTCCAGCCATTGCCCACGCCGAACAGGAAACGGCCATCGGAAAGCTGGTCGATCGTCGACACCAGCTTGGCGGTCTGGATCGGATCGCGCTGGTTG
>DASZJU010000194.1:0-10128 GCA_035947815.1 Reyranella sp. | reverse complement strand
GTCGCGGGCCCGGTCGGCGAGGCGCTGATCATGACCGGCATCGGCCTGGCCGTCGCCCTGCCGGCGGTCATGGGCTACAACTGGCTGACCCGCTCCAACCGCGTGCTGACCGCCAAGCTCGACGCCTTCGCCTTCGAGCTGTTGACCTTCCTGTCGATGGGCCGCGCCCTGCAGGCGTCGGGACGCGGCGGCAAGCCTGGCAGCGTGCCGCTCGCCGCCGTGAAGCCCTAAAGAGCCGTCCAGAGCGCAATCGATGGCGGCCAGCTCGACTGAGCCCGAGGGCGCGCCGAATGTCATAGCCGTGCTCGACGCCGCCGGGGAGAGCATGCGCAATGCTGGTGATTGAACTGCCCATCTCGTCGGGCGCTCGGCTGGCCGAGACACGCGCCGGCATCCCGATCCGAAGTCGGGCGATATTCTTGCTACACTCTTCGAGTATGGCTCATGTCGAAAACGCCTTCCTTTGCGCCGTCGTCATGTTGGCGCTTTGGACCTTGGTCGGGGCGCCGATTGCGCTGCGGCTGGCGGAGCCGCCGACATGCTGGCTGTGGGCGCCTGCGCTGGGCTGGGCGGTCTACAACGTGGTCGTCCTGCCGCTCGTGGGCTGGATCGGCATGGGCCGAGTCACGGTGCTCGCCGTGACGATGGTTTTCGCCGTCGCTGGTCTTGTGGGCTGCTTCCTGCAGCGGCCGCCGATGCCCCAACGTCGGTCGCTCCTGGCGATCGCAGCTGTCGTGACGGCCGCTTCCCTCCTGGCTCTCGCTCCGGCAGCCGCGGTGCTTCCGAAAGAGACGCCCGAGGGCGTGACGCTGGCCGCCTCCATCTTCGATCACTCCAAGATCGCCATGGTCGACGAGGTGATTCGCTCGGGCGTTCCGCTGAAGAACCCGTTCTTCAGCGAGAGCGGCGTGCCGGACGGCGTCGCCTACTACTATCTTTGGCACTTCAGCGCCGCCGTCATTGCCGTCCTCACGGGGGCGAGCGGCTGGGAGGCCGACGCGGCGCTCACCTGGTTCACCGCCTTCGCGTCCCTTCTGACGATGATCGGCCTTGCCGCGAAGCTCGGCGGCAAAATGGCGGCAGGATTCGTCGTGATCGCGCTGGCGGGCACCGCTTCGGTCCGCGCCTTGCTGGAATGGGCCGGGCCGGACGTTACCACTTCACTCATCGGCAAGGCGTCGGGGCTGGGTGGCTGGCTGTTCCAGATGGCCTGGGCGCCTCAGCACCTGGCATCGGCCACCTGCGTGGTGCTGGCCTGTCTTCTGCTGGTCAGGCTGGCCCACCGGGAGGACTGGTTCGCGCCGCTGATCCTTGGTCTCGTTGCGACCGCCGGCTTCGAATGCTCGGTCTGGGTCGGCGGCGTCACCTTCGCGCTCGGCGCCACGATGATCGCGCTCTACCTCCTTTCGACCCTTGCGCCGGAGCGCCGCCTGGCCTTCGCGCTGCGGGCTCTCGCCGCAGCGGCTCTGGCGCTCGCGATCAGCTTTCCGTTCATCCGCGATCAGATCGCCGTCGCCACGGCGCGTGCCGGCGGTCCCCCTATCGCGATTGCGCCTGTTGCCGTCCTGGGGACTGCCTTTCCCGAATCCGTGCGGCGATTTCTGGATGTCCCCGCTTATTGGCTGGTCTATCTGCCCGTGGAGTTTGCCGCCTTCTATCCTGCCGGCCTGGTGGGCCTGTTTTTCCTGCTCAAGGATCGCAGCCTCGACGCCCAGAGCCGACAGACGATCCGGCCGCTCGCCCTTCTCGCGGCAACAAGCCTCGTCGCGGCCTGGTTGCTGCGCAGCGTCGTGGCCGACAACAACGATCTCGGGTGGCGCGCGGTCCTGCCTGGCCTGTTGCTTCTCATCGTCTTCGCCGCGGCGGCGATCTCGCGCTGGCCGCTTCGAGACGCGCGCCTCTGCGCCGTCCTCGCGGCCGCAGGCGTCCTGTTGACGCTGCCGGACACGCTGCAACTCCTGCATGAGGACTTCTTCGCATCGCGCACCCCGTCCGAACGGCTGTTCGCAGAGACACCCTCGATGTGGCAGGCGGTGCGACGGCACGCCGGGCCAAGCGAGCGCATCGCCAACAATCCGCGGTTCCTCGACGACATGACGCCGTGGCCCGCGAACATTTCCTGGGCCCTGATGGGCGACCGGCGCTCATGTTATGCCGGCAACGAACTCGCCATCCCGTTCGCGCCGATCCCGGCTGCCGCGCGCGCCGCGACCGAGGCACGCTTCGTCCGCGTCTTTGCCGGCGAGCCGGCCGCCGACGATATCCGGGAGCTGGCCGATCGCTACGGTTGCGACGTGGTCGTGGTCACGGCTGAGGACGGCGCCTGGCGGCGCGATCCGTTCGCCTCAAGCGAGCTCTATCATCTGGTGGAAATGCAGCCGGATCGCTGGCGAATCTACCGACGGACGGTATTGCCGTAGTGGGCCCTCAGATGCCGGCGAACCAGTTGAAGCCGCGATCTTCCCAATAGCCGCCCGGGTAGGTGTTGGTCACTTCGATGGCGGTGATCCATTTCGGATTCTTGAAGCCGAGCTTGGTCGCCGTGCGCAGGCGTAGCGGAAAGCCGAACGGATCGGCGATCGGCTGTCGCGCATATTTCGTTGCCAGGATGGTCTGCGGATGGAGCGCTGTCGCCATGTCGATGCTGCCGCTGTAATCGTCGGCGCATCGGAAGGCGACATACTTCGCCTTGAGGTCCGCGCCGACCCGCTCCAGGAAGTGCCGCAGATTCACGCCGGACCATTGCCCGATATAGTCCCAGCCCTCGACGCAGATATGCCGGATTATCCATTCCTGCTCCGGCAGCCCGTAGAATTGCTGCACGGTCCACGGCTGCTTGTCGGCGATCCGGCCGGCGAGCTCCAGCTTCCATGTCGCGCCGTCGACCCGGTCGACGTCCTCGACGCCATAATAGGCGTTGAAACGCGGCGGCTTCACGACCTCGGCTTCGCTGTAGGTCGGCGCCAGGTGGCTCGGCCGGAACATCAGCGCCTGGACGCGATCGTTGAAGAAGGACACCGCGCGAAGCGCCGCCTGCACCGTGTCCTGGTTGGTCACGTCGCAGCCGGTCAGCATGGCAAGCGCGCCAAGGCTGAGCGAGCCGCGCAGAAATTTGCGACGGTCGACCTCGGCGAGAAGCGCCTTGTTGTGCGCGAGAACGCTTTGATCGATTGCCGTCTTGGGCCGGAATTGCGACGGTGAAGGGCTGCGGACAGACATTCATCCTCCGATCAATGCACGGTTTCCGGGGGCGCCGCGTCAGCTGGCCCATCGGATGTCGGATCGACGCGCGGGCCGCCCGTGATCATCGCGCCGATGGTCTTCGGCACGATCAGGGCCAAGACGACATGAATGACGATGAAGGCAACGATTGCGGCCATACCGATGAAGTGGACCAGCCGCGAACCCTGAAAGCCGCCGAACAACGCAGACAGCTCGGAGAGTTGGATCGGCTTCCACACCGCCCAGCCGGACAGCACCTGCACGATAATCACCAGGATGATGCCGGTATAGAGCAGCCTCTGCACGGCATTGTACCGCGTTATGTCCTGATGCGAGAGGCGGAACCGCAACGCCTCGCCGACATCGGCAAGGACTTCGCGCGGACGAATCGGCAAGAGCTTGCGGCGAAAGCGGCCCGTAAAGAGTCCATATCCGATGTAGATCAGCCCGTTCACCATGAGGAGCCACATGGCGAAGAAATGCCATTGCAACGCGCCCTGCGCCTCGCCGCCGACCGTCATCCACTCGGGAAAATGCAGCCAGCCGAACAGGACCTCGTCGTTGTAGATCTTCCATCCGCTGCCGATCATGATGATCATCGCAAGCGCGTTGACCCAGTGCATGATGCGCACAGCGAGCGGATGCAGCCGCTTGCCGCGTTCGGATGACAATCTTGTGGCCATTGAGTCCGGACCTTTCCACGAAAGTCTTCGTCCGCCGAGGCTGTTTCTTACCGCCCTCACAGCCTTGTGAAGACAAATTCAGTATGGCCGGAGACAAGTGTGCTCTAGTCCGATCATCGACATGCAGGATCGCGAACAACAATGGGCGGCGGACATGCGAGCGGCGCAAGCCGGCTCGGGCGAAGCCTACATCCGGCTGCTCGACTCGGTGTCGACGTCGTTCCGGCAATTCGCTGCGCTCGACCTGCGGCGCTTTGGCCTTCAGTCGTCCGACGTCGAAGACGTGCTGCAGGAAATCCTTCTGGCCATTCACCTCAAGCGGCACACCTGGCGCGCCGACCACCCGTTTGCGCCGTGGTTGCGCGCGATTATCCGGCACAAGCTTGTTGATTTCGTCCGGCGCCGCCGCCGCCGCGGTGAACTGCCACTGGAAGATTTCCCCGACATCCATCCCGTGGCGCCGGTCGAGCCGAGCTTTTCCACGCCGCTCCGCCACCTGCTGGGCGGTCTGCCGCGGCGGCAACGGGAGGTGGTGGAAGAGCTGGGTTTGGACGGCGCCAGCGTGGCCGACACGGCGATGAAGCTCAAGATGTCCCGCGGAGCGGTGTATGTCGCCTTCCATCGCGGCCTCGCGGCGCTCAGCGCCAAGTTCGAGCGGGACCGCTCATGAACACCCAGCAACTCATTCACACGCTGGCATCGGAGCTCCAGACGGGGGAGGGCCCGCGGCGCGCGCGCCTGAGATGGCCCCGTCTTGCCGCCCTGACGGGGCTGGCGTCGCTGGCGAGCCTTGCCGCGATTTTGCTGTTGCTTGCGCCCAGCCCGCATCTTTCGCACGGCCCGGGTGCCACCATCGTCTTTTCGGTGTTGGCGGGTGCCGCCCTGGCGGCAGGTGCCTTTTGGGCAACGCTCAAGCTCAGCTATCCGGAAGGTCGGCTGGGCTTGTGGTGGCTGTTTTTGCCGCTCGGGATCCTGCTGCTCGGGCTCGGCCTGGAAATGTCCGACACGCCGAGTTCCAGTTGGATGGTCCGGCTGTGGGGCGACTCGCCCGGGGCATGTTTCCTCTGCGTGACCGCCTTGTCCCTGCCGATACTCGCCGCCGCGCTGGTCGCTTTGCGCGATGGCGCACCGACCCACCCGCGGCTCTGCGGCGCCATGGCAGGCCTCCTCGCCGGCGGCATCGCGGCCGCGCTCTATACGCTGCATTGTCCGGAGAATTCGCTTTTGTTCGTGGCGTCCTGGCACGTTCCGGCTGTTCTCACCGTAACATTCTTCGGCGCGCTTGCGGCAGATCGCTGGCTGCGCTGGTAGTGCGCCAGAATATTTGTCGAAGACCGTAAGATTTCGCGATTTCGAGCGAATGTTTCCAGGGGGCCAACGGATCGCGCCCCTGCGCCGCGACCCGGATTGGCCGCTCGACCTTTTGGCAGGGGCAAATCGATGGCTGTGTTGTTCGCTGTCCTGTTCTTGCTCCTGCAAGGCGTTTGGCTGCCCGCGCTCGCCCAGACGCCGCCGCCCGCCAACCCAAAAGTCGTCGAGCCACGCAAACTGTCGCCGGAAGAAACAATGGCCCGGCGCTTCCCGCAGCCGGTCCGGGTGGGCGACCTGATCGGCCTGCCGGTGCTTGACGATCAGGATTCGACGATCGGCTACATTCGCGAGGTCGTGCGGACTCCGGCGGGAAAGATCCAGCTGGTCGTCCCCTACGGTCATTGGTTCGGCTGGGTCAGGACCGGCGGGCCCTTCGACTGGGACCGAAGGCCGGTGGGCGTGCCGATCGAAACGGTGGCGATCCTCGGCCGTCAGGTTGATGCACTCGATATGTCGCGCGAGGAGTTCGACAAGGCGCCGACTTATGAGGCGGCCCGGAACACCGCGCTCGGACCCGACGAAATGATCAAAATCGCGCTGGGACGGCGATGAAAGAGCGCGCGGCAGGGAACCGATTCCAAAGATTTGGATTGCTTACCGGGACGCATTTTCATGGATCATGAGACACCCTCGCCTTTGAAGACGCGGACACTGGTGGCACAGGGTCTCGGTCTGGCCGAGCCCGTCACCCGGGCGCTCGTCTCTCCGATCCACATGTCGACGACCTATCTGCGCGACGCCGACAACGGCTACAGTGGCGGCCGCATCTACGGCGCGACCGACAATCCTTCGGTGCAACAGGCCGAAAGCCTGCTGGCCGCCCTCGAAGGCGCCGAAGAGGCGTTCCTGTTCGGCTCGGGAATGGCCGCCGCGAGCGCAGTTTTCCAGGCGCTCGACAGGCCGACGCACATCATCGCCTCGTGCGTCATGTACTGGGGGCTCCGCACCTGGCTGAACGATATCGGCCACGGCCATTCCGTCACCTTCGTCGATAGCTCCGATCTGGATGCGGTTCGCCAAGCGGTGCGCCCCGGTGAGACCGGATTGTTCTGGATCGAGACCCCGAGCAATCCGCTCTGGACGATCACCGATATCGCCGCGATCGCCGACATCGCGCATGCGGTCGGCGCCGTGCTCTGCGTGGACTCGACGGTGTCCACGCCGATCTTCACCCGGCCGATCGCTTTCGGTGCCGATATCGTCGTGCACTCCGCCACCAAATACCTCAACGGCCACTCCGACGTGATGGCGGGCGTCCTGGCGACGACGGAACGCAGCGCCATCTGGCATCGCATCCGCAAGGTCCGGACGCAAATCGGCGCCACGCTCGGTCCCTTCGAGGCGTGGTTGTTGATGCGCGGCATCCGCACGCTGCATGTCCGGGTGAAGGCGCAATCCGAAACGGCGGCGTTGCTGGCGTCCCGCCTTGTCGGCCATCCGGCGCTGAGCGCCGTTCTCTATCCCGGCCTCAGGAGCCATGCGGGCCATCACATTGCGATCCGCCAGATGATCGGTGGTTTCGGCGGCATGCTGTCGATCCGCGTGAAGGGCGGCGAGCCCGCGGCCGTCGCCGCAGCGGCCCAGGTCAAGCTCTGGAAGCGCGCGACATCGCTCGGCGGCGTTGAAAGCCTGATCGAGCATCGCGCGTCGATCGAAGGCGCCGGAACGCCCTGTCCGTCCGACCTGCTTCGCCTTTCGGTGGGCCTCGAGGATATCGACGACTTGTTCCTCGATCTTGTCCAGGCCGTGGGACGGTAGGGAGAAGCGGTATGGGCAGCGTTGCCGTCGGGATCATGTGCAAGACACCCGCACCGGGAAGATCGAAGACACGGCTGTCGCCGCCGCTGCGCCCGGAAGAGTGCGCGGGCCTGTCGGCATGCTTCATTCGCGATCTTTCGCAAACCATCGCCCGGCTGGCCGAAGACGGTGACGCGACGGGCTACGCGGTCTATACGCCCCTCGGATCGGAGGAAGCCTTGCGACGGTTGCTGCCGGCCGGCTTCAGGCTGATGCCGCAAGTCGAAGGCGATTTCGGCGATCGTCTGTTCCAGGGTGCCCAAAATTTGCTGAACGCCAACCACGATGGCGTCCTGCTCGTCAATTCCGACAGTCCGACATTGCCGCTGCCGATCCTGCAGATGGCAGTCGATGCCGTTCGGCAGGTCGACAACGTCGTTCTGAGTCCGGCGGTCGACGGCGGCTATACGCTGATCGGCCTGTCGAAGCCGCATCGTCGGCTGTTCGAGGACATTCGCTGGAGTACCAGCACGGTGTACCGGCGAACCTTGGAGCGCGCGCGCGAGATCGGGCTAGCCGTGGTCGATGTGCCGCCATGGTACGATATCGACGACGCAGCCTCGCTGCAGATGCTCGAGGATGAACTGTCCGGCCGGGCGCCTGCCTTCTCGAGCATTCCCGGCGCCGACGCACCAGCGACGCGGTCTTTCCTGCGCGAACGTCAAATGTCCCTGGCCGATCCAGCGCCATGAATCGGAGATGTCATCGATGCTGCTGCCGACCGGAAATCGACGTGTTGCGGTTGTTGTTCCCTGTCTCAACGAGTCCGAGCCGATCGGCGGCGTCGTCCGCGAGATCCTGAGCGAGGGCGTGGACGACGTCATCGTCGTGGATAACGGCTCGACCGATGGCACCGCAGGCGAGGCCGTGGCGGCAGGGGCAAGAGTGGTCAGCGAACCGAGACGTGGTTACGGGCGCGCCTGCGCCGCCGGCGTGGCGTCGCTTCCGCCCGAAACCGACATCGTTTGCTTCCTCGATGGCGATGGCAGCGACGTGCCTGCCTTTCTGCCGGCCGTCGTGGCGCCGGTGGCGGCCGGTGCTGCCGATTTCGTGATGGGCTCCCGGCTTCGCGGCGTGCGCGAACCGGGCAGCATGACGCCGCAGCAGATCGTCGCCGGTTGGCTCTCGGGCGTCCTGCTGCGCGTGACCTACGGCGTGCGCTTCACGGACATGTCGCCCTTTCGCGCCCTTCGCCTCGACCGCCTGCGCGCTCTCGGCATGAGCGAGCAGACTTTCGGCTGGAACTTGGAAATGCAGATGCGCGTGGCCGCCGCCGGCTGGCGGATCCTCGAGATCCCGGTCGACCATCGGCGACGTCGCGGCGGTATTTCCAAGGTATCGGGCGACTTCATCGCCGGCATGAAGGCCGCCTGGACGATCACGACGACCTTTCTGCGCCTGGCAATCTCGTTGCGGGCCAAACCGCCGCGGATGGCCGCCGAGGAGTTTCCGAAATGAAGACCCTGGTGACCGGCGGCGCCGGTTTCATCGGTCAACATGTCGTTCGCGAGCTCCTGTCGCGGGGCCACGACGTTCGTGTCTTGGACTCGCTGCGAGCCGACGTCCATGCCGATCGGCACTGGAGTCCGCCGGCCGGCGTCGACTTGCAGGTTGGCGATGTGCGTACCACGACCGCCGTGGATCGTGCCCTGTCCGGTGTCGACGCCGTGCTTCACCTCGCCGCAAAGGTCGGGCTGGGCGTGGATGTCGGCGATCTGCCGGACTACGCCTCGTCCAACGATGTCGGCACGGCCGAACTGCTGGCCGGGATGGGGCGCGCCGGCGTGTCGCGGCTTACGCTCGCGAGTTCGATGGTGGTCTATGGCGAGGGTGTCGGACAATGTGCACAGCACGGCGTGGTGAGTCCGGCACCGAGAAAGGAAAGCGATCTGGCGGTGGGCCGGTTCGAGCCACCCTGCCCGTTGTGCAGCCAGCCGTTGACGACCGAGCTCGTGAGCGAAAGCGCACCGTTCGATCCGCGTAACGCCTACGCCAGCAGCAAGGTCGCGCAGGAGTTCTACTGCAGCAACTGGGCGCGCGCGACCGGGGGCTCGGTGGCCGCGATGCGCTATCACAACGTCTATGGTCCGGGCATGCCGCGCGATACGCCCTATGCCGGCGTCGCGGCGATCTTCATTTCGGCTCTGCGCCGGGGCGAGGCCCCGTCGGTCTTCGAAGACGGCCGGCAACGGCGCGATTTCGTGCATGTCCGGGATGTCGCCGCGGCCACCGTCCTGGCGTGCGAAAAGCATGCGTCGGGCGTTCGCGCCTTCAATGTCGGTTCGGGCACGCCGCGAACGGTCGGCGAGATGGCAAGGGCGTTGGCCGCGACCATGAAAGGACCCGACCCCGTCGTGACCCGACAATATCGGCTGGGCGATGTTAGGCACATCACGGCGGACTCCGCGCGCCTGCGCGAGGAACTCCAGTGGCGTCCGCGCGTGGATTTTGCGACGGGGATGGCCGAGCTGGCAGGCGCCAGCAAGAATAATGACCCAGAACCGACATGATTCGGGAGCGCCGGACGTGCTAAAGGCTCGGTCATGCTCGATACCTCGCTTCCCCATGTCGTGCCGCTGGAAGGCGGCTCCAATTTCCGCGACCTTGGCGGCTACCGCACCGCGGAGGGCCACTTCGTGCGCCGCGGCGCGGTGTTCCGTTCCGCCCATCTCGGCAACCTGACCGACGAGGACCGCAGCGCGCTGGGCCGCCTGGGCGTGCGCACCATCGTCGATCTGCGCGGCGTCAACGAAGCAGCCGAGACGCCGCACCGCGTGGATGGCATGGACTGCCGCATCGTCGGTGCCCATATCGAGCCCGCCGTGGGCCAGCGGATCAGCGACGCCGTCGCCGACGGCAGCGCCAACCCGCATCTCATGATGCAGATCCTGACCGACCACTACCGCGACTATCCGCGCCGCTGCGCGCCGGCCTTTCGTACCCTGTTCGCGACCTTGGGCGACGGCACGCACCGGCCGCTGGTGTTCCACTGCACCGCCGGCAAGGACCGCACGGGCTTCGCCTCGGCGCTGCTGCTCAGCCTGCTCGGCGTACC
>DASZJU010000193.1:0-10638 GCA_035947815.1 Reyranella sp. | reverse complement strand
GCGCCCCAAGCAACGGCGCCTCTTGCACCAACGCCTCCAGTTCCTACACCTCCGATAGCACCCTCAGTGTCGGCCCCCGAGGTAACCAAGCCGAACCCTCCAAACACACCGACTGGGGGCGCTCGCCCACTGAGCAACGATGAGGTGCGTGAGACGCAAGCCTGGCTGAAAGCATTCGGTTTTGACCCTGGTCCGCTGGACGGTTTGCCGGGCTCTCGGACGATGGCCGCCGTCAAGCGCTATCAGGCCACCCGACAGGCGGAGGAAACAGGCCTGTTAAACCGATCATTACTGCGACAAGTGCGAAAAGATGCCGGCCAGTCATGATCCTGCGGCCCTGAGTGCCGCCCCAGACAGCAGTCGGCCGGAAGAAGGCCGAGCCTTTCAATTTCCTGCCGGCCGACGTGAAGTACGGCCCCGACAACTCACTCGAACTTGTAGTTCCAGCCGATCCACTTGGCCAAGCCGCGGCCCATGACCTTCTCGAGGTCGCGGCCTTTCAGCCACGGCAGTTCCTCGGTGAACATGGTCACGCACTGGCGGTAGGTGCACGGCATTCGCGTGATGTCGGTGCCCCAGAAGAAACGGTCGGGTCCATAGGCGTCGAAGATGCGGCGCAGCCCGTCATGCAGGTTCCTGAACGGGTAGGGATGGGTGGAATAGCCCGGCGCGCCGGTCGCCTTGACGGCGACGTTGGGCAGCTTGGCGAGCGCGCAGAGCTCGTCGAGATTGCCGAAGGCCTTGTCGTCCTTCTCCAGCCGCAGCAGGCCGCAATGGTCGATGATCAGCTTCAGGCGCGGGTGCGCCTCGGCGATCTTCCGGAAGGTCGGCAGGAACAGGCCGGCCATGGTGGCCACCGGAATGCCTTCCTTCTCGGCGGCGGGCCACACCCAGTCGAGCTTGCCCTCGTGCAGCGCCTTCTGCTGGTCGGGATAGAGCAGCGCCCAGCGCAGGCCCATCATGCCGGGCTGGTTGCGCCAGCCATGGATGCGCTTGCGGCTTTCCGGATCGTCGAGCGGGAACTGGCCCATCACGGCGAAACGGTCGGGATATTTCTTCGCCGCCTCGAGGGCGAGCTGGTTGGAAGTCGGGTCCCAGCTATAGGGCGGATGGATCAGGGCGGCATCGACGCCGGCCTCGTCCATCTCCTTCAGCACCTCCTCGGCGGTGAATTTCGACACCTTGCGGTGCAGGCCGCTGGGCGGCGTCACGGTCTGCGACCAGATGTGGATCTGCGCGTCGATGATCTTCATGGCGTTCCTCCTGGGAGTGATACTATCAGGCAACTGCGCCGCTGATGGAGAGCCCGATGGTGGCGACCGACAAGTTGTTCGCCGGATCGATCCCCGAAATCTACGATCGCTTCCTGGTCCCGCTCATCTTCGAACCCTACGCGGCCGATCTTGCCGGCCGGGTTGCCAGGACTCAACCGCGCGACGTGCTGGAAACGGCCGCGGGAACCGGCGTGCTGACGCGAGCGCTCGCATCGCGGCTGGCGCCGTCGACGCGCATCGTGGCGACCGACCTCAACCAGCCGATGCTCGACCAGGCAGCGCGGCGGCAGGCCGCTGGCAGAACCGAATGGAAACAGGCCGACGCGCTGGCGCTGCCGTTCGGTGATGGCGGCTTCGATGTCGTGGCCTGCCAGTTCGGCGTGATGTTCTTTCCCGACAAGGTCCAGGGCTACAGGGAGGCGCGCCGGATGCTGAGGCCGGGCGGTCGTTTCCTTTTCAATGTCTGGGACCGCATCGCCGAGAACGAATTCGCCGACGTGGTGACGGAGGCGCTGGCGCGCCTCTTTCCCGACGATCCGCCGCGCTTCATGGTACGCACACCGCATGGCCACCATGACGTTGGCCGGATCAGGGAGGACCTCGAGGCCGCGGGCTTCGCCGACATTTCCGTCGATGCGGTCGACGCCACAAGCAAGGCCGCCTCGCCCCGCCATGCGGCGGTTGGCTTTTGCCAAGGAACGCCGCTGCGCAACGAGATCGAAGCGCGCGGTGCCTCACGCCTGGAAGAGGCCACGAACCAGGCGACCGACGCACTGGCGCGGCGCTTCGGCACGGGTGCCATCGAAGGCCGCATCCGGGCCCTCGTGATCACCGCCGCACGCTGACTTTCTAGTTCGGCGTCGGCGCGCTGGGATCAAGCAGCTTCTCGCGCTTGAGCTCGCTCCACAGGTCGGGCGGGATCTTGGCCGACAGGCGCCCCACGTTCTGTTTCACCTCGGCGACGCTCAGCGCACCCGGGATCACCGCGCAGAGTGCTGGATGGAACAGCGGGAACTGCATGGCGGCGGCGCCCAGCTCGACGCCGTGGCGCTTGCACACCGCCTCGATCTTCTGCGCCTTGTCGATCAGGTGGGCGGGCGCTGCGACGTAGTCGTGCGTGGCGCCTTGCGTCACGCCGCCCGTCAGGATGCCCGAATTATAGGGGCCGCCCAGGATCACCGAGACGCCGCGCTTCACGCATTCCGGCAGAAACGCGTCGAGCGCGCCTTGTTCGAGCAGCGTGTAGCGGCCGGCCAGCAGCATGCAGTCGAAGTCGCCGGCCTGGATGAAGCGCAGGCTGGTGTCCGATTCGTTGATGCCGACGCCGATGGCGCCGATCACACCCGCCTTCCTGAGTTCGTCGAGCGCCTTGAAACCGGAGTCCATCACCGTCTTGAAGCGCTGATCGAGGATCCCACGGTCCTTGATGGTCCAGAAATCGACGTCGTGGACGAGCGCGATGTCGATGCGCGAGATGCCGAGCCGGAAGTGCGAATGCTCCAGCGAGCGCATGACGCCGTCGTAGCTGTAGTCGAACTCCGGCGCGAAGCCCGGCAGGCCGTTCTCGCGGAAATCCGCCGGCGGTTTTTCGCCGGGCTTCAGGGCATGCAGGATGCGGCCGATCTTGGTCGACAGCACGTAGCTGTCGCGCGGCTTCTCGCGCAACGCCGCGCCCATGCGCAGCTCGCTGCGGCCGTAGCCGTAGAACGGCGAGGTGTCGAAATAGCGGACGCCTTCGTCGTAGCCCGCGTTGGTGAGTGTCACCGCCTCGGCGTCGGAGATCTTGGCGCGAAAGCCACCCATCGGCGCGCCGCCCAGGCCGAGTTCGGTAACTTCGAGTTTGGTCTTGCCGACCAATCGACGCTTGAGCGCTGTCATGTCGTCTCCTCCGCTGACACGGACAGAGTACGAATTGCGCTCCGCTTAGGCCATAGGAGATCCTGGGAGCGTCTCGAGTTCCTGCTACCTCTCTTGGGCTGACGTCGGAAGGATTGCCGTGGCCTTGCCGGCGCGGAAAATCCACGCCGTGTTGTGGGCGGCGCGTTTGTTGGCGTCGAAGCCCGCGAAGTAGATCGTGTCGGCGTCGTTCGGGAAGGGCGATGCCGCGATGACGCGCGTCGCCACCAGCGGAGTGCCGGTGAGCGGCTGACTGGAGCCGATCCTGCGCAAATCGTAACGCTGCTCGCCCTGTCGCACGAAATACCATCCGCCGCCGTCGAGGCCATCGACGCGCGCATGACCGGCCGGCACCGGCGACGACGCCGGCAGGAACGCCTCGATCCCGATGAGAACTTTTGCTTCGCTTCGCGGCCCCGGAACGACCGTCATGTCGTTGTAGGCGGCGATCACGTAGCTGACCTTGGTCGCCCACGCGCTGTTGAGAAAGGCCGCGATGTCGAGTTCTGTCGTCTCTTCGCCGCTTGCGGGATCGATACGGATGATCCGCGCGGCACGGCCTTCGACCGCGACCAGCAGCGCCTGCCCGGAGCCCGACGGATGGGGCACCGCCGTCAGGCCGCGCAGTCCGGTTTCGGAATAGCCCGGCCTGGGATTGGTGTAGAAGAGCTCCCAGCGCGGCGGTGCGCCATCGAGCCGCCGATAGATCTGCTGGCCGATCGTCGCGTAGAGGATGCCATTGCATTCGGCGAAGCTGGCGACGCGAAGAAGAGAGAGTCCCGGAAACGATGGCGCCGAGAGTCTCGAGATGTCGAGCTCGGGGTTGGCGCCCCAGCGTATGCCGCCGACGGCCGCGTCGTCATAGCCGCCACTGACGATGCCGTGGGGATCATTGCCGGCGAACACCTGATCGACCCCCGTCCGCCGGTCACGGTGCATCGCCAGGGCGCGAACCTGCTGGATGCCCGATGTCACGCGCGATACCGGCAGCGACATGGCCGTCCAGGCGCCGTTCGCGTCGTTTCGGCTCATGACCTGGCTCGCGCCGCTCAAATCCCATGTGCCGGCGAACAGCATCGAGACAGCCTGCAGGAGCGTCCGCCCGCTGTAGTCCGTCGAAAAGGTCATGCCCTGCAAGGCCGAAACCGCGAGGTGCCGGGGACGGCCGTTGGGCATTCGCTCGTCGAGGCTGCGTTCGACGCGCCATCGTGCGGCCGGGTTGTCGAGCACGAGGATCTGCGCCGGTTGCGGACCCTCGGGGCCGGGCCGATCCATCCAATAGCCGTTGCCGGCATAGAGCCTGCCGCCGTGGGTGCTGAGATTTCGAAGCTCGGTGCCGCCCATGAAGCGGCCGGCCGCGTCGCGTTCCCCCGCGGTGTACGAGACGTCGAATAGCCGATCGGTCTGCCTCGGCGCGTTGTCGTCTGCAAACGATGCGCCGGTCGGCAGCAGAGCGACGATCACAAGACCGGCGGCACCGACCGCGGCTGCCGGTAGGGTTCGGCGATCACTCACGCCGCCTGCTGCGCCACCGTCGGGCCGTCGCTCCGGGTCGTGGTCCGGCGCATGTCGCGCACGATGTTGAGGTCGTCGAAGCGGCGCACGCGGTGCATGGTGGCGCGGTTGTCCCAGATCACGAGGTCGTGCTGCGTCCAGCGGTGGGAGTAGACGAACTCCGGCTGGGTCGCGTGCTCGGTAAGGTCGCGGATGAAGGCCATCGCCTCGGGCTGCGGCCAACCCAAGATGGTGCCGATATGGGCTGACAGATAGAGCGACTTGCGCCCCGAGCTTGGGTGCGTGCGCACCAGCCGGTGGCGCACGGGCTTCATCGCCACGCGCTCGTCGGGCAGGAACTCGGTGAAGCCGAGCTGTCCGCGCGAATAGATCAGCGAATGTTCGCAGACGAGATCCTCGATCTCGGCCTTGGTCGCGGCATCGAGGGCGTCGTAGGCCGCGCGCATGTCGGCGAACTCGGTATTGCCGCCGTCGGTCGTGACGATGCGTCCGCTCAGGATCGAATACTTGGCCGGCACCGCGCGGAACGAGGCGTCGGAATGCCAGAGCCGATTGCCCAGCGACGCCATGCGCCGCTTGTTGTCGCGCGCGAGCTTCCGGCCTTCCTTGTCGAGGTTGGAGACGTCGGCGAAGGCCGGGTCGAGGCGCAGCTCCGAACTGCGCACCGTCGAGTTGGCGCCCTCCTCAAGCGGGCCGAAATTGCGCGTGAAGGCGAGCTGCTGCTCGTCGCTGATGTCCTGGCCAGGCAGGACGAGCACGGCGTACCGATCCATGCCGGCGTTGATCGCGTCGACCTCGGCGGCGGGGAGCGGCTTGCGTGCATCGACGCCGGTCATGCGGCCGCCGATATGCGTCGTGAGGGGACGGGATTCGATGGGCATAAGTGGATCATATGCCTCCCCAGCGAAGCTGGGGAGGTGGCCCGAAGGGCCGGAGGGGTCATATGCGTCGGAGACAACGCTCATGACCCCTCCGCCCGCTGCGCGGGCGCCTCCCCACGTAAGACGTGGGGAGGCAAGGCTTTAGCGTAACGCCGCTGCGATGTTGCCGCCGTCGACGGTGATCACCGCGCCGGTCGTCTTGGGCGCTTTTGCCAGCGACAGGAAGGCCTGCGCCACGTCGTCGGCCGTCACCTCGAGGCCTAAAAGATTGCCGCCCATGTAGTCGGTCTCGCTCACGCCGCGCGCCTTGGAGCGCTGGGCGATCATTTCGTCGGTCAAAAGGCCGGAGCGGATGCGATCGGCATTGACGGCGTTGGCGCGGATGCCGTCGGCGCCGTGATCGAGCGTGTACTGGCGCATCAGGAATAGGGTCGCGGCCTTGGGCAGTCCATAGGGGCCGAAATCGGGGCCCGGATTGACGGCCTGCTTCGACGTGTTGAACAGCAGGCAGCCACCCAAGCCCTGCGCCCGCATCACCCGCACGGCGTTCTGCGCCACGCTTTGATGCGCCCAGAAATTGAGCTCGAAGCTCTTGCGCAGCGTGGCCTCGTCGACATCGCCGATCTTGCCCTGCCAGGCCGCGCCCGCATTGGAGATCACGACATCGACCCCGCCATAGGTCGCGGCGATCTTGTCGAAGGCTGCGCGCACCTGCGCGGGGTCAGTGACGTCGCAGGCGATCGCGAAGCCCTTGACCTTGGCGACCTCGCGATCGAGCACCACGACCTCCGCGCCCTCGCGCGCGAAGGCTTGAGCGGTGGCGGCGCCGATGCCCGAGCCGCCGCCGGTGACGACGACGATGCGGCGCGCCAGCGGCTTCTCGGCCGCGGCGCCGAGCTTGGCCTGTTCGAGCGACCAGTACTCGATGTCGAAGATGTCAGGCTCGGGAATGCACTCGTAGGTGCCGAGCCGTTCGGCGTCGGCCACGACCGCGACCGTGGTCTCGGCGAGGTCGGCTGCGATCTTGGCGTCCTTGTAGGTGTTGCCGAGCCCGAACAGCCCGAGTCCTGGCACAAGCACGACCCTAGGCATGGGATCCAGCTCGGTCTTGCTCGGCATCTGGCGCACGTTGTGGCGCGCGAAATAGGCGTGATAGTCGGCGACATAGGCTTCGAGCGCCGTCTTCGCCGCCGCCTTGAAGGCGTCGAGCTTGCCCGCTTCGGGCGCGGTCAGAATGAGCGGCACGCCTTTTGTGCGGATGGCATGATCCGGCGTCACCGGCCCTTGCTGGCTGTAACGGTCGATCTCCTTGCCGGCGACATAGGCCAGGATGTCCGGCCCGGTGCGGAACTCGAACACGAAGCGCTGCGCCGCCTCGCGACCGCCCGACTTTGCCGGCAGCGACAGGAGTCCGCGCAGGATCGGCGCCACGTCGGCCGCCGTCGCGACCTCCTTGGGCAGCGTGATGCCGGGGAAGATCTTGCGCGTGGCCTTGGCGAGGCGCTTCTCCGCCAGCGTCACCAAGTCGATCATGCGCACGTAGGCTTCTTCGGCCGTCGCTCCCATCGAGAAGATGCCGTGCTTCAGCAGGATCAGCCCTTCGACATCGGGATTTGTGCGCGACACCTCGCTGGCTTTCTTGGCGAGCGCGAAGCCCGGCATGATGTAGGGCACCAGTGCCGCGCGCTTGCCGAACACGTCGCGCGCCAGTGCCTCGCCGTCGGGCTGGTCGGTCAGCGACAGCACCGCGTTGGAATGCGTGTGGTCGATGAATTTGTGCGGCAGGAAGGCGTGCAGCAGGGTCTCGACCGACGGGTTGGGCGCCTTGCTGTCCAAAAGGTTGCAGCGCTGGACGTTGACCATGTCCTCGTCGGACAGCGCCTGCAGGCCAAGCAGGCTGCCGAGCGGCGCGAGACGCACCGCGGGCAGGCCCGGCGCCTCGATCGTGCCCATGTCCCAGCCGCTGCCTTTTACGCACAGCACCTCGACCGGTTCGCCGGTGATGTCGGCCATCCGCGTCTTCACCGACGTGTTGCCACCGCCATGCAGCACCAGCTTGGGCTCGCCGCCCAAAAGCCGCGTCGTGTAGACGCGCAGCGCCAGGTCTTCACCGATGCCCTTGGCGGCGTGATGGGCGATCGCGGCTTTGGCGTCGCCGTCGGACCACAGGTTTTGCATCACTGACTGCCTTTCAACTCGACGATGGTTTTGGCCATGACCGCCTCCTGGTCCCAGGGAAAAAGGATCCAGGTGTCCTGGCTCACTTCGGTGATGTAGCTGTCGACCGTCGGCCGGCCGGCGGGCTTGGCGTAGACGGTGGCGAAATGCGCCTCGGGCAGCCTGGCGCGCACGGCGCGTGCGGTAACGCCGGTGTCGACCAGGTCGTCGACGATCAGCCAGCCCTTGCCCTTGTCCTGCTCGGCCGCGCTGCCCTTGAGAAGCTCGACCTTGGCGCCGCGTTCCATGCGGTCGTAGGTCGAGCAGCACACGGTGTCGATCAGGCGGAGATCGAGCTCGCGGGCGATGATGGCGGCGGGCACCAGGCCGCCGCGTGTGATCGCGACCAGCCCCTTGAACGGTCCGAGGTCGGCCAGCCGCCACGCCAGCGCCCGCGCGTCGCGGTGCAGCTCCGTCCACGAGACGGGAAACATCTTGTTGTAGCCGGCACTGGCCGCCATGCGGTCTTCTCCTCGGCCCTTCGGATAGCACCCGTTGCGTCGACCGGAAAGCGGCGCCTATGGTGCCCGGCCTCGGGAGGGACCTGAATGAACTTTGTGATGCCGGATCTGTCGACGGCCGCGTTTTGGGCAGCGCTTTGGAAGATCATCATCGCCAACGTGATCCTGTCCGGCGACAACGCCGTGGTGATCGCGCTCGCCGCCCATGGTTTGCCGGACAAGCAACGCCGGCCGGCGATCCTGTTCGGCAGCCTCGGCGCCATCATCATGCTCATCATCTTCTGCGGCATCGTCAATTTCCTGATGACCATCCCCTATCTCAAGCTGGTCGGCGGTGCGCTGCTGATCTGGATCGGCATCAAGCTGGTGACCGAAGAGGAGGAAAACGCCGAGGGCAAGATCAAGGCGCACGGCACCCTGCTGGCCGCGGTCGGCACCATCACCGTCGCCAACACCGTGATGAGCCTCGACAACGCCATCGCCATGGCCGCGGCGGCGCACGGCGACATGACGATGATCGTCTTCGGCCTCGTGCTCAGCGTGCCGGTCATCATGCTGGGCGCCACCGTCATCGCCAGCGTGCTCGATCGTTACCCCTGGGTCGCACTGATCGGCGCCGGCCTGATCGGCTGGATCGCCGGCGACGTGATCGCGGGCGACGGACGCTTCGACGAGCCTGGCCCCGGCGGCAAGCTGGTCGAGGTCGTCCGGCCCGGTTCGACGGCGGCGTGGCTCGACGCCACGATCCCGCACGCCGAACTGGTCTTTCCCGCGCTGGGCGCCGCCGTGGTTCTCGTCGTCGGTCTCTATCTGGTGCGCCGCAAGGCGGCCAAGGCGCCGGCCGACTGAGCGGGCGCTCGTGCCGGCGCGGCTGCCGCCACGCGGTTGTTGACGTCGCGCGGAAAGCGTAAAACCGCGCCGCCGCGGCGATCCAGCGGTGACGGAGGTTGTTTGGCCGAGATGTGGCGACACCAGGCGCTCGCGCCCTATGCCACCTTGCCGTGGGCGAGCCGCGGCCGGCTGCATCGCGAAGCCGAATCGCCGACGCGCAGCCCGTTCCAGCGCGACCGCGATCGCATCATCCATTCGACGGCGTTTCGGCGGCTGAAGCACAAGACGCAGGTCTTCGTCTATCACGAGGGCGACCACTACCGGACGCGGCTCACGCACTCGCTGGAAGTGGCGCAGATCGCCCGCACCATCTGCCGCACGCTGCGCCTCGACGAGGATCTCGGCGAGGCCGTGGCGCTCGCTCACGACCTTGGCCACACGCCGTTCGGCCATGCCGGCGAGGAGGCGCTGCACGCCGCGATGAAGCCCTATGGCGGCTTCGACCACAACGCCCAGACCTTGCGCATCCTCACCAAGCTCGAGGAACGCTATGCCGAGTTCAACGGCTTGAACCTCACCTGGGAGACGCTCGAGGGCGCGGTGAAGCACAACGGCCCGCTGCTCAAGGACGGCCGCACGCTCGAGGAATTGCCGGCCGCCATCGTCGAATACTGCCAGGACCATGACCTAGAGCTCGGCGGCCATGCCGGGGCGGAGGCCCAGGTCGCCGCCTTGAGCGACGACATCGCCTACAACAACCACGATATCGACGACGGCCTGCGTGCCGGCCTGTTCGAGGTCGCCGACCTGAGGGAGCTGCCGCTGGTCGGCGACATGTTCTCGATCGTGACGCAGAAGTATCCCGGCATCGGCCATGCAAGGCTGATCCACGAGGCGGTGCGCCGTGTCATCAACGCCATGGTCGAGGACGTGCTGGCCGAGACGCGCCGGCGCCTCGAGACAGCGGCCCCGAAGTCCGTCGCCGATATCCGCGCGCTCGGCCAGCCGGTGGTGGCCTTCTCGCCGCACATGGCGGCGACCGACCGCACGGTGAAGGCGTTCCTCTACAAGCGCATGTACGAGCACTGGAAGCTCAACCGCTCGCACTCCAAGGCGCGCCGGGTCGTGACCGACCTGTTCGGGCTCCTGTTCGCCGAGCCCAACTGCCTGCCGTCGCCGTGGCGCGAGCGCGCCGAGCAGGCCGGCACCCAGGCCCGCGCCCGCCTGGTCGCCGACTACATCGCCGGCATGACCGACCGCTTCGCCCTCGACGAACACCGGCGGCTGTTCGATTTGTATGAATAAGCTCCCCCCGTCATCCCGACCGGAGCGAAGCGGAGTGGAGGGACCTAATCTTCGTCGAGCACATGATCAGGTCCCTCCGCTTCGCCTCGCGTAGCCTGTCCCGAGCGAAGTCGAGGGGCTCGGCTTCGGTCGGGATGACGGGACGGAGGTAGCGCTAACCCCTCGAACCGGCCTCGGATGACAAAATTGCCTGAATAGGCAATACCCCCGCGCATGAACCCCTACCGCCATTTCATCGGCGAGATCGAAGCCGGGCTC
>DASZJU010000192.1:0-21515 GCA_035947815.1 Reyranella sp. | reverse complement strand
GCGCGGCCGACCAGATCGGTGATGCGGATCCGGCTTCCGGTCTGCACCGGCTGGAATCGCTCGTCCAAGAGATCGATATCGGTGACGCGGTCGACTTCGTCGTCGGTCACCACGCCGGTCTCGCAATTGCCGCAGAAACCGAGCTTGGGGCGGACATAGACGTCGGTCGTGTCGCGGCGCCAGCCGCGCCCCGGCGGCCAGCCGTCGCGCGGGAACGGCCAGGCGACGGGATGCCAGCCGGCGCCGTCGGTCGGTCCCAGCTTCACCCGCTCATGGCCAACCGCGGCGAGGCCCGCCAGGACGGCGACCAAGCCCCCGGTCAGCGACGCCTGGATGACCGTGCGGCGGTTCAGCATCCGCGCCCTTTCTTCTCACTTCAGCCCGGCCACCGTGCGCGCCGCGCCGTTCAGCTCCAGGATGTGCATGCCGGTGTTGGCGCGATCGACGATATAGATGTAGCCGCGGGCGTCGGTCTCGACGTTGTTGGTCTGGATGGCGGTCTTGCAGCGGTCCTTGCCGTCCTCCTTGACGCAGCGCTTGTCGGTCTTGTCGGTGATCGCCGGGATGAAATAGCCGATCTCCTTGGGATTGAAGGGATCGCGGATGTCGAGCGCGCGGACGCCGGCGTTGAAGAAGGCGATGAAGGCCATCTTCTTGTAGTAGACCGGGTCCATGCTCTCGTTGGAGGAATGCGAGCCGAAGCGGCCGCCGCGCTGGCAGAAGTTGCCGCTCGCCTCGGGCACGGTCCAGTTCGACACCATCATCGGCCGGTTCTCGATCGAGACGTCGGCGAACCACACCATCTGCCGCGCCTCCTGGCATTCGTTCAGGATCGCCTCGTCGACGATCATGACGATGTCGCGCGTGGCCCCATCCTTGTCCTTGGCGAACTCGGCGATCGGCATCTGCTGCATGGGGAAGGTTGTGTGCGCGCCATTCCAGCCCGACATCATGAGCCGCGAGATCTCGGGCGCGCGCAGATTGTCCGGGGTCGGCTCTTTCGGTCCCTTGAGCAATTTCTCGCGGTCGACGATCTGCAGGACGCCGCCCTTGTCGGTGCCGTAGCCGAAGTAGACGCGATTGCCCTGCGGCCCGGTCGAGATCGGCCCGTGCAGCTCCGTCGGCACGGCGCCGGTGGCGCCCGGCTCCTGGCCGGGCAGACCGAAGTCGCGGATCTTCAGCGGATGGGCCGGGTCGCTGAGATCGTAGATCTGGGTCATGCGTTTGGTGCGCCAGTCGGGGGCGCCGGAGACGAGGTAGGCGATGCCGGTATCGCACTCCCACCAGCTCTTGTGGGTGTCCTTCAGGCCGCCCAGCCGCGTGATCAGGACCGGATTGGCCGGGTCGGCGACGTTCCAGATCTCATGCGCCTCGCCGCCGAAGGTGCGCAGCATGTAGACGCCGGCGCGGTCGGCGCGCGGCAGGCTGCTGCCGTCGCACACCCGCACCATCTGCGCGCCGCCGGCCTCGTAGGTGCCCGGCGCGCCGGGCAGATGGCGCAGATATTTCGGACTGGCGGGATCGGTGACGTCGACGATCGACGTGCCATTGGGCTCGGCCTTGCCGGTCAGGGGATTGACCGGGTTGGGAATCTCGTCGGTGCCGCCGTGATGGCCGACATAGGCGATCCAGCGATCGCCCTGGTGATGGATCGTCGGCTGATAGGCGCTGCGCGCCTGCAGGTCGCTCCAGCCGGCCAGCCGCATGTTCGACGCTTCCGGCGGTGCGCCGACCTTCTGCTGCTGGGCGTTTGCCGCGCCCGCCGCGACCACCAGGAAACCGACGATGAGCAGAGCCTGACGCGTCATGACATTTCCTCCAGTTTTGCCCCGACTATACAGCATCGCCTGCCCACGACACCCAGGGCTATCGTGTCCCGTCGTCTCGACCGGAGCGCGAAGCGCGGAGCGGAGCTCGCCCCGAGCGAAGTCGAGGGGGCCCTCGGTCGAGACGACGGAATCACCATACGCGATAGCCCTGCCGCGACACCCGGCGCGATGGCAGGAAACTCTCACGGTTGTTTGATTCCGATGACTTCTCGCCGATTGATAGGGTTCGTCAATCAAGGGGAGGACGCGAATGTCGAACAAGGGGCTGTTTGCCGGCCTTGGCGCCGCCGGGCTGGGTCTTGTTTTCGCAGCACCTGCCGAGGCGCAGCTGCTGGCCCGCAAGGATCTGTCGCTCGCGGCGGCGCTCACCATCGCCACGACCGCCGCCGATCTCTGCAAGAGCCAGGGCTACACCGTGTCGGTGACGGTGGTCGGGCGCAACGGCGAGGTTATCCTGCAGATGCGCGGCGATAACGCCCCGCCGCACACCATGGAGAATTCCTTCCGCAAGGCCTATTCGGCGCGCACCTTCCGCGTGCCGTCGGGCGAGCTCGCCAAGCGGGTCAAGGACAACCCGACCGCGCCCTTCGTCTATCTCAGCAACGTGGTCGCCGCCCAAGGCGCGTTACCGATCAAGGTCGGCGACGACGTGATCGGCGCGGTCGGCGTCTCGGGAGCGCCGGGCGGCGAAAAGGATGAGGTCTGCGCCAAGGCCGGCATCGACAAGGTCGCGGATACGCTGAAATAGGAATCCGTGCACCGCCAGTGCGGTCAACCTCCGTTTTCCAGATATCGAATAACGCTTCTTGACGGCCGCGAGAAGCGGGGAGCACGATCCGGCCAACGAAGAAATAAAAGTAAAAGAGTACGCATCCACAAGAGATGCGGTGAAGGCGGCGATCAAGACCTGAGAAAAGGAAAGGGGCGACCGAGAGGTCGCCCCTTTCGCTTTGTCAGTTTCGGTTCGCGACGGGTTTTGCCGGTGCGTCGACCGGGATCAACGACCACACGCACACGCTGTAGGGCGGGGTGTAGCGGATCGTGCGCGGGCCCTCGCCGGCAGCGAAGTCGAGGATGACTTCGCGATTCTTGCGGTTGAGCGCATGGACCTTGCCCGACCCGTCGGCGTTCAGGGGACCCAGCAGCTTCAGGTCGTTGGAGGATCCCGCCGCCTGGAACCGCAACACGTCGCCGCGCAGCTCGACAGAGAACTTGTCGACCATCGTGTCGCCGCAGGTATGCGAGCTGCCGCCTTCCAGCATGCTCATGACCTGCCACCTCGTCGGCGGGGCCTTGTCGGACTCGGCCAGTGCCGGAAATGCCACGGCGGCCATTGCCGCAAACATCCATGTCGCGCGCATCTGCAATCTCCCCCTTGATGCGGTTAAACACCCGTGGAACTTGCCTGCGACAGGCCCGTTGGACAAGCGTGGGCCCTTGTTTTTGCGGGCCGTTTTCGCCACTTTGTGGCGATGACCCTGGGGACCCTCATCCTCTACTTTCTTGCCGGCGGCGCGGCGACGTTTCCGCTCACGCTGGCGGTCGTCCGCTATGCCGCGTCGCTGTCACCCGCCAGCGCATTGTCGCAAAAGATCGGCCGCGGCTTCGAGACGGCGCTCAGCCTGTCATTCGTGATCTGGCTTTTAGGGGCGCTGGTCTTCTATGCGATTGCGCTGCAGATCGAGCGCCAGAAGCCGTGCGACGATCAGCACACCAATCAACTTACCGCCGAGTGCCGGAAGATGCTGGGCGCCAAGGACTGATCTCTGTCGTCTCGACCGGAGCGCGAAGCGCGGAGCGGAGAGACCTTCTCTCTACGAAAAGTGGCTTATCGTGGAGGCAAGGTCTCTCCGCTCGGGCCTGCGGCCCTCGGTCGAGACGACGGGAGTCGCCCCACTCGATAGTCTTGCGCTTCGCGAAAGAAGTATCACACCTGGTGCGCCAGCGGCGGCGCCGGGATCGGGCGGACGCGTTCGTAGGCGGCGGCTGCGCGCAGCACCAGCGCGTCGCGGGCGTGGCCGCTCACGATCTGCAGGCCGATCGGCAGGCCCTCGCGGTCGAGACCGCAGGGGATGGTGGCGGCGGGCTGGCGCGTCAGGTTGAAGGTGAGCGTGAAGGGCGTCCAGCCGATGTCGATGCCGTCGCCTCCCCAGGCGCCGTTCTCGTTCACCGCAAAGGCGGTCATCGGCATGGTCGGCGTCAGCAGCAGATCGTACTTGGCCATGAACTGATTCAGGATCGTGCCGACCTGCTGGCGTTGGTGGATCGCCGTCACCACGGCGTCCTGGCCGAGATTGGCGCCGAATTCGGCGGCCTTCAGCAGGCCGGGATCCATCAGTGCGCGTTTTTCCTCACTGAAACTCTTCACCAGCATGACGACGTTCGACTGCCAATGCGCGTTCAGGATCTGGCGCGGGTCGAGCCCTAAAAGATCGGGCGAGTCCTCGACCACCCGGGCGCCCAGGGTCTTGAACACCTTCATGGCGTTCTCGACCGCGACCGCCACGTCGCGGTCGATCTTGTCGCGCTCGACGAAACCCAGGTTGGGCGAATAGGCGACGCGCAGGCCCTTCACGCCCTTGTCGAAGCCTTTGAGATAGTCCTCCTCGTCGTCGGGCCGGCCGTAGAGGTCGCGCGGATCGGGCCGCGCCATGACGTTCATCATCATCGCCGCGTCGCGCACGGTGCGCGTCATCGGCCCGATGTGGGAGAGCGTGCCCTGGGCCGAGGGCGGATAGAGCGGTACGCGGCCCTGGGTGGGTTTCAGGCCGAACAGGCCGGTGAAGGCGCAGGGGATGCGCACCGAGCCCGCGCCGTCGGTGCCGACGGCGAGATTGCCCATGCCCACCGCCTCGGCCGCCACGCCGCCACCGGACGAGCCGCCCGGCGTGCGGCCGATCTTCCATGGATTGTGGGTGGCGCCGAACAGTCCTGAATCGGTCACGCCCTTCCAGCCGTATTCCGGCGAGGTCGTCTTGCCTAAAAGCACGGTGCCCGCCTCGCGCAGGCGCTGCGCCACCGGCGCATCGACTGTCCACGGCCCGTCGGCGTCGGTGGCGAGGCTGCCCATGCGCGTCGGCATGCCTTTGGTCAGCACCATGTCCTTGATGGTGATCGGCACGCCGTCGATGTCGCTGAGCCGCTTGCCGCCCTTCTTCCAGCGCTTCTCCGAGGCGCGCGCCGCGCGCAGCGCCGCATCGGGATCGAGATGCTGGAAGGCATTGAGCTGGGGATTGAACGCATCGATGCGGGTGAGCGCCGCCCGCACGGCCTCGACCGGCGAGGCCTTGCGGTCCTTGTAGAGTTTCACCAGCTGGTGGGCCGGCATCATCGCAAGATCGGCGGTCATCACTTGGTCTCCGGCAGGACGGGGAATTTCAGCGGATGGGCCTCGGCATAGCGCGCCGCCGCGCGCAAGAGGAGCGCGTCCTTGTAGTGGCCGGCGGCGATCTGGAGGCCGATCGGCAGCCCGTCGCGGCTCAAGCCGCACGGCACCGACAGAGCGGGATGGCGGCTCAGGTTGAATGGCGACGTGTAGGGCGACCACAAGGCGTTGGCCTTGCCGTCGGGGCCCATCGGCAGGTTCCTGCCGACCTCGAAGGGCTGCACGGCGACCGTGGGCGACAGCAGCAGATCGTACTTGGCGAAGAACAGGTTCCAGGCGATCGCCAGCTCGCGCCGCGTCACCTGCGCGTTCACCACATCCTGCAACGAATAACGCAGGCCGGCTTTGGCCGACGCCAGCAGGTTGGGATCGAACTCGCCATGCCGGCTCTCGGGATAAAATTCCAGCAGCCGCTGCAGCGCGGCCAGCCAATGGACGACGAAGGCGCGACCGGCATCGGCATAGGGGAAGGGAGCCTGGGCCTCCTCGACCTTGCAGCCGAGCTTTTCGAACGCCCGGGCAGCCTTGGTGACCAGCGCCGCCACCTCGATGTCGAGCGGGTGGTCGCCGAAGCGCAACACGAAGCCCACCTTCAACTTCTTGAGCTTGCCGTCGATCTTCTTGGCATAGTTGGTGTCATCCTGCGGCAGCGCAAAGGCGTCGCGTGGATCGGGTCGGGTGATGACGTTCATCATCAGTGCGCAGTCGAGCGCCGTGCGAGCCATCGGGCCGGTGTTGGCGAGATCGCCGGTCAGCGAGGGCGGCCAGGCCGGCACCCTGCCGAACGTGGCTTTTAGGCCGACCAGCCCGTTGAAGCTCGACGGAATGCGGACCGAGCCGCCGCCATCGGTGCCGATGGCGATTGGCCCCAGCCCGGCCGCCACCGCGGCGCCGGCGCCGCCCGACGAGCCGCCCGGCGTGCAGTCGGGCTTCCACGGATTGCGCGTGATGCCGTTCAGGGGCGAATCGGTCACGCCCTTGTGGCCGTATTCCGAGCTGGTGCTCTGGGCGAAGACGATGGCGCCCGCTTCGCGCAGCCGCGCCACCGCGGGCGCATCGGCGTCGGCCGGGGCCTTGTCGGTGAGCTTGCTGCCCATCGAGGCCGGCCAGCCCTTCGCGCGCACCAGCTCCTTGATCGAGACCGGCACGCCGTCCAGCGCCGACAGCGGCTCGCCCTTCCTCCAGCGCCGTTCCGAGGCGCGCGCCGCCTTGAGCGCCGCGCCGGCATCGACCCGGGTGAAGGCGTTGATCCGCGGGCCGATCTTCTCACTGCGCGCCAGCACCGCCTTCATGGTTTCGACCGGCGAGGCCTTGCCCTTCCTGTAGAGCGTGGCAAGGCGCGCTGCGCTCTGCTGTGCGAGGTCGTCGGTCATGTCGGTATCCCCCCCTTGCCGTATTGGCTGTATTGGCGCGCCAGCTGCTCGGCCTGGTACTCGGCGGCAAGCGCCTGCTCGGTGCGTCCGACCCGGCGATAGAGATCGCCGAGCGCGCGCTTGGTCCATGGCACGGTCGGCCGCTCGCGATCGTCGGCCTGCAGGATGGCGAGCGCCGCATCGTTCCAGCCCGATCTCATCAGGGCGTCGAGATGGATGGCGACGAACAGCGAGCGCTGGACGATGCTGCCGCCGATTTTCGGCAGATGCGGCATGGCCTGGCCCAAGAGCCGCGCGGCCTCGGCGTGATCGCCCTTGGCATAGGCGGCAAGCCCATGCGCGGCCGGCACGGCGCCGTCGGCCCAGGCTTCGCGGTCGGGGGCCCGCGCGTTCTCCGCGTGCTCCTCGAGGCTCGCCAGCATTTCGGTGACGGCGCTTTGCTCGCCGGCGCGGGCGAGGCCGTAGAGATATTGCAGGTCGAGGAAGGGCACGAAGTGCTCGTGCAGGCGCGGCTTGAGATAATGCGCGACGTCGGTCCAGCGGTTGCCGACATCGACGCCGCGCAATTCGAGGCGCGCCAGCAGCGAGATCGCGTTGATCTGGTCCTCGGAGAATTCCTTCCACACGCCCCACACGCGGTTGTCGAACAGGGCAAGCGCCTCGTCGGTGCGGTCGAGATCGATCAGGAAGAGGGCAAGGTGCCACCAATTGTGGGTGTACATGAAGGAGTTGCAGCCAACCCAGGTGTCGGCCATCGATTGCAGGAAGGCCACGCCCTCCAGCATCTTGCCGCGCGCTTCCAGGCAATGGGCGACGGCGTGATGCGCCCAGGGATCGCGACGATCCACGGCCAGCGCCTGGCGCGCCACGGCCTCGGCCTCGTCGATGCGATTGCACTCCTCCAGGCCGAACGCATACATGGCGTAGACGTAGCGGTTGTCGCGATTGGCTTCGAACAAATGCCGGCCGATGCGCAGCAGCGCCTCGGAGTCGCCGCGATTGAAGGCATGGAGCTGGCCGAGCTTGCCGGCCAGAAGATCGCGCGGCCATTGGGCCGCCATGTCCTCGTGGATCTTCAGGCTGCGGTCGGTCTCGCCGGCAGCCCAGGCGTCGGTCGCCGCGATCCACGCCCGCTCGCGCGGGTTGGCGTCGGTGGCGAATTGCCGGGCGCGGGCGAGATAGCGCCTCGCCGCCGCGTGGCCCTCCGCCGAATTCATCGACAGCATGAGATTGGCCGCCATCACCGGCAGCAGGGCGCAACGCTCGTCCTTGTCGGCGGCGGTGACGAACGCGGCCAGTCGGTTGCCGAAACCTAGCCACTCGTCCGTGAGGAAATCGAGCGCGGCGATTGCCTCCACATTGGCGTTGCTCACCTCCAGCCCTTGACCGTCCCGCGCCACGCGTGTCCTTCCTTGGTCCCGGTTTCCGTTGCCCGAGCTTCGCATGGCGTGGCAGGTTGGGCAAAAGACGAGGAAACAGGGAAGGGAAGAAAATGAGACGCCGGCATTTCCTCGGCGGGGCGGGGCTTGCCGTCATGCCGGGCGTGGGCCACGCCCAGGCTTTTCCCGCCCACTCTTTCCCCGAAAGACCGCTGCGCTTCGTCGTGCCCTACGCGCCGGGCGGCTCGACCGACACCTCGTCGCGCATCATCGCCGAGCGACTGTCGGTGCTGTTCGGCCAGCAGGTGATCGTCGACAACAAGCCGGGCGCCGGCACCATCATCGGCACCGAAATCGTCGCCAAGGCCAAGCCCGACGGCCACACGATCCTGCTGACGCCCGGCGCGCTCGTCGTGAACGCGGCCTTCAGCATCACCCTGCCCTACGACTCGGTCAAGGACCTGGCGCCGGTCGCCCGCTTCGTCGACATACCCCTGCTGCTGGCGGCCAACAACGAGGCGCCGTTCAAGTCGGTGGCCGAGCTTTTGGCCCGGCCGAAGAGCGGCGATCGCACCATTGCCTACGCCTCCGCCGGCATCGGCTCGGTCCCGCATTTGTGGGGCGAATATCTCAAGGCGCGCACCGGCCTGCCGCTCGAACATATCGGCTACAAGGGCAGCGCCGAGGCGCTGCGCGACGTGATGGCGGGCCACGTGCCGCTGTTCTCCGACGTCCTGATGCCGACGGCCGCGCCGGTGAACGCGGGCAAGCTGCGCGGGCTGGCGGTGGCGATGTCCAACCGCAGCCCGTTGCTGCCCGACGTGCCGACGGTGGGCGAGGTGGGCCTCGCCGGCATGGAGGCCGCCGTTCTCCTCGGCATCTCGACGACCGGCGGCACGCCTGCCGCCCTTGTCGAACGCCTGAATGCCGTGGTGAACGAGGCGTTGGCCGATGAAGGCGTGCGCCAGAAGCTGCAGGAGCTGGGCTTCATCCCGATCGGCGGGACAGCTGCGTTTTATGCCACGAGCCTGGCCGAAGAGACCGCGAAGTGGCGCAAGGTGATCAAGGACTCGAACATCCCGCCGCACTAGCCGACCGCAGGTCGGCTAGTGGCTAGATCTTCGGCGAGCCGCCCAGGAAGCAATAGATCATGCCGCTCTTGCTGGCGCAGATGTGAGAGGACCCGTCGGGCGCGAGCTGCTTCAGCACGACCTTCGGCGGCACCGGCACCCAGCGCCCATCGAGCAGCGCATACCACATGCCGTCGTCGTTGAGGTAAGCACGGGTCGGACGGCAGTCGCCGTCGCTGCTGTTGCTGCGGCCGTTGCAGCAGGAATAGCCGGTCTGCGGCTGCTTCAGGTCCTTGTACCAGTCGTGATTTTCGGCGTGGCCCTGGCCGTAATGACCATCCTGGGCGCGTACGCCCAGCGCGGCTACGGTCGCAAACGCGCACGCTAGCAGGAAACCAGGCGCAGACAGGCGCATGACTTCGTCTCCATCTGCCGGGGCCGAGGTTCGGCATTAAAGAGGCAACGTCGCCGGGAACCGCCAGGTTCCCTTCCTAGATCTTGGGCGATCCGCCCAAAAAGCAATAGATCAGCCCCGATTTGCTGGCGCAGATATGCGAGGAGCCGTCAGGTGCCAGTTGCTTCAGCACCACCCGGGGCGGTACGGGGACCCAGTTTCCGTCGAGCAGCGCGTACCAGTTGCCGTCGTCGTTGAGATAGGCGCGGGTCGGGCGGCAATCGCCCTCGACGCCGTTGGCGGTGCCGTTGCAGCACGAGAACCCCGTGCCCGGCTGTTTCAGCCCTTGGTACCAGTCATGATTTTCGGCGTGGCCTTGGCCGTGGTGACCATCTTGTGCAAAGGCCACGGCGCCGGCAAACACCCAGGCGAAGGCAAACACACTAAGCACGCATCGTGGCATGAGGGCTGCCACCTTTCGAAGTGTCAGCCGAGCCGGCTACGTATTCTTGGCGACGCGCCGTCGCTCAACCGATTCCGTTGGGTAAAGTGTACATCATCTTGAGTCCGGAAACGATGGTAACGAACTGTGGATCGTCTGCCGACAACAGACCGTGGCGAACGAAGAAGTCGATCAACACTAGATTGCAGTTGTATTTGAAGGCGGTGCTGTCGCGCACCGTCTCGAACACGCGCTCAACCGGCCACAGCTCGAAGGAATGCACTTCACCGTCATTTGCGTGGGGTGTGAAATCCTCGGGCAACTCGAGATCGAAGCAGGTCATGAGGTCGGGCTTGAGTTGCGGGCCCGATTGATTGAGGTAGCTGACGAAACTGACTGCCTTGGCTTGCATCGCCAGCTCGCGCGGGATTGCGGCCTCTTCTGCACATTCCTTGATCAGATTGTCGTGCAGGCCGATTCCCGCCGCCTGACCGCCGGCGACCGTATTGTCGAGCTCCCCCGGGAAGGTGGGCTTGGCGTATGACCGCCGCGGCACCCAGATATGCAGCCCGTCCTTGCGCCGGACATAACCCGTCATGTGCGGCCCGAAGGCGCGCACGCCGAACCACGGCACCGCGGCGCGCTCCATCGTCATCAGCGGCGTCCGGGTCAATTCCCAGGTGACCGGATAGGCCTCGTCGCGCCACAGGCCCTTGAAGTGGCCCTGCTCGCGCAGCTCCATCAGCAAGCCGCGCAGCGCCGCCGTG
The DNA here is from genome assembly GCA_035947815.1 of Reyranella sp. GTDB lineage: Bacteria > Pseudomonadota > Alphaproteobacteria > Reyranellales > Reyranellaceae > Reyranella. The sequence continues at coordinate 10,876 of DASZJU010000192.1, read as the reverse complement.
CGCTTGTCCGGCGTGTCGAGCGCCGGATCGAGATGCCAGGCCTTGTCGCGGCGGCTGAACAGGTCCGCTCGCTCGGCCACGACGGGCGCGAAGTCGCGATGGAGGAAGCCCGCGCGCTCGCGGCCGATGAACCACGGCTCGAACTCGCCGAGCCGGGCGTTGTTGCAGCGCTGGATATGGTCGAGGAACGACATCGGCAGGGGGATAGCATACCATCGCCTTCATGACGGAAGACGAGTTGCAAAAAATCCTGGAGACGGCCCTGCCGGCCGCCGACCTGCACGATGTCTTCGTCGAGGAATGCCAGGACCAGGACATCCGGCTGCGGTTTTCCCTCAAGCCCGGCGAGAGGTGGTCGAGCGCCGCCCTGTTGTCGCTGGTCGACACTTCCATGCGCGCGACGACGGGCATGGAGTCGTCGCTTTCACATCTCAACGTCACGGTGTTGCGGCCGGCCCACGAAGCCGACGTGATCGCCTTGTCGCGCGCCCTCCGTCGTGCCGGCGAGACGGTCCATGCCGAGGCGTGGCTTTTCAGCCATGCCGTGGTCGAGCCCATGCTGCACGCGACGGGAAGTCTCGTCAGAAGGCTCTCGCCACCGTGAAGCGCACGGGCGGCCGCGCTAGAGCAGCGTCCGACCAGATGGAACCGCACGCGGTTCCATCTGATCGGACATGGGCTGCTCTAGAATCTAAATATTCTAGAGCACGACCTTCCGCTCGGCTGATTCCAGCCGAGCGGAAACGTGCTCTAGGCCGCTTCCTGCCAGGCGCGGTCCACGACCGCCACGATGTCGCGCATGATCTGGGTCAGGTCGAAATCCTTGGGCGTGTAAACGCGCGCCACGCCGGTCTTGATCAACGCCTCGGCGTCGGCCGGCGGGATGATGCCGCCCACCACCACCGGCACGTCGCCAATGCCGGCCTGGCGCAGCCCCGCCAGCACCTCGGCGACCAGCGAGACGTGGCCGCCCGACAGGATCGAGAGCCCGACCACGTGCACGCTCTCCTCGAGGGCGGCATTGACGATACGCTCGGGCGTCAGACGGATGCCTTCGTAGACGACTTCCATGCCGCAATCGCGGGCGCGCACGGCGATCTGCTCGGCGCCGTTGGAATGGCCGTCGAGGCCGGGCTTGCCGACCAGGATTTTTATGCGCCGGCCGAGCCGTCGCGAGACCGTCTCGACTTCGCGCCGCGCCGCATCCAGCCTGCCGTCGCTGACACCCGCCGCGCGCGCCACGCCGGTCGGTGCACGATATTCGCCGAACACGGCGCGCAGTGCATCGGTCCATTCGCCGGTTGTGACGCCTGAGCGGGCGCAGACGATCGAGGCCGGCATGATGTTGCGGTCTTCCCTGGCAGCGGACGCCAGCTCCGCCAGCGCCTTTTGCACGGCGGCGCCGTCGCGGCCGGCGCGCCAGGCTTTCAGGCGTTCGATCTGGCCGCGCTCGACCGAGGCATCGACGGTCAGGATGGCGCCTGCGCCGGTGGAAAGCGGCGAGGGCTCGGCTTCGGTGAAGGCGTTGACGCCGATCACCGTCTGCTCGCCCGCCTCGATGGCCGACAGGCGCTTGAGGTTCGACTCGACCAGGCGCTGCTTCATATAGGCCGCCTCGATGGCGGCCACGGCGCCGCCCATGTCGGCGATGCGCGCCATCTCGGCCGTGGCTTCGGCCTTCAGCTCCCCGACCTTGCGCGCGATCTCGGTGCTGCCGTCGAAGATGTCGCCGTACTCCAGCAGGTCGGTTTCGAAGGCCACGATCTGCTGCAGGCGCAACGACCATTGCTGGTCCCACGGGCGCGGCAGGCCGAGCGCCTCGTTCCAGGCGGGCAGCTGCACGGAGCGGGCGCGGGCGTTCTTGCTCATCACCACGGCCAGCATCTCGAGCAGGATGCGGTAGACGTTGTTCTCCGGCTGCTGCTCGGTGAGGCCCAGCGAATTCACCTGCACGCCGTAGCGGAACAGGCGCTGCTTGGGATCGGCCACACCGTAGCGGTTGAGCGTGAGATCTGCCCACAGTTCGGCGAACGCCCGCATCTTGCACAGCTCGGTGACGAAGCGGATGCCGGCATTGACGAAGAAGGAGATGCGGCCCACCACCTGCGGGAAATCGGCCTCAGGCACCTGGCCGCGTGCGCGCACCGCGTCGAGCACGGCAACGGCGTTGGCGAGCGAGAAGGCCAGCTCCTGCACCGCCGTCGCGCCGGCTTCCTGCAGGTGATAGCTGCAGACGTTCATCGGATTCCACTTGGGAACCTCGCGGTAGGTGAAGCCGATCGTGTCGGCCGTCAGCCGGAGCGAGGGTTCGGGCGGGAAGATGTAGGTCCCGCGCGAGAGATATTCCTTGATGATGTCGTTCTGCGTCGTGCCCTGCAGCTTGGCGCGCTCGACACCTTGGGCCTCGGCGGCGGCGATATATAAGGAGAGCAGCCACGCCGCCGGCGCGTTGATGGTCATCGACGTGTTCATGCGGTCGAGCGGGATGCCATCGAACAGGGTGCGCATGTCGCCGAGATGGCCGATCGGCACGCCGACCTTGCCGACTTCGCCCTTGGCCAGCACGTGATCGGAGTCGTAGCCGGTCTGGGTCGGCAGATCGAAGGCGACCGACAGGCCCGTCTGCCCGCGCGCCAGATTGGTGCGATAGAGCTCGTTCGACTTGGCCGCGGTCGAGTGGCCGGAATAGGTGCGGATCAGCCAGGGCCGGTCGCGCGGGGGCCGATCGCCGGGAGGCCAATCTCCGGGAGGCCGATCTCCGAGGGGCCGATCTCCGGGGGGCCGATCTCCGGGGGGCTTGTCGCGGGTCGCGTCGCGTTTCTGGGCGGTCATGGTGGCGGCTGAGGACGGGGTTGCGTAGACTTGCCTACATCAATAGATGTTGCAGCGCAGCATGAAAGATTTCGCGGTGCAATCAAGCCAAAACGGCCGTCCGTGAGCGATGCGACTTCTCCTTGGGGCCAGTCTGTCACCCAGACTGCTCCCGAGGCGCCTCCGGCTGCACCGGACCTGACGCCGAGCCGGCCGCTCTATGACGGCAAGCTGGCCGATCTCTACGCCATTTACCTCCGCCACCTCGTGTTGATGCTGCTGACCCTGGGCTGGTCGCGCTTCTGGGGTCGCACGCGGATACGCCGCTATCTGTGGAACCATTTCGCCATCCTGGGTGATCGCTTCGAGTATCGCGGCCGCGGCCGCGAGCTTTTGATCGGCTTCCTGCTGGCGGTGCTCATGCTGGCGGTCTGGGGCGGCCTCTTGTGGCTGGTGTGGATCTACGTCTTCCATGAAAAGCCGATCGCGAGCTTCGGCCTGTTCGACATGTTCTGGCTGTCGGTGGCGCTGATCGGCTTTCCACTCGCCTATGTCGGCCAGTATGCCGGGCTGCGCTACCGGCTCTCGCGCACGCGCTGGCGCGGCATCCGCTGCGCCCTGGCGGGCTCGGCCTGGGGCTATGGCGCGATGGCGTCGTTCCTCATCTTCGTCAACGCGCTCACCGGCCAGCTGATGACGCCGGTCGTGTCGGTGAACCTCGCGCGCCCGCGCATCTCCAACGTGCGCTTCGGCACCCTGCCGTTCGTTTTCGCTGGCACCTCCGGCGACATCTACGGCCGCTATCTCGGCTTCTACTTCCTGAACATCATCGCCTGGGTGGTGGCGGCCGTCATCATCTTCGGCGCGATCGGCGGCACCATCGGCAGTCTCGGCATCTCGTCCGACGACGTGCTGAAGCTGTTCTCGCAATTCAGCCTGCGTACCGTGCTGATCGTGGCGGCGGTCGCGCTCGGCGCCTATGTCGTGTTCGGCCTGCTGATCCTGCCGCTGCGCTGCTGGTGGCAGGCCTATCTCTTTCGCTACCTGGTCTCGCACAGCCGCGCCGGCGAGGTGCTGTTCGCCACGGCGATCTCGACCCGCCAGATGTGGGGCTTCCTGGTGCTGAACTACCTGATCGTCGTGCTGACCCTCGGGCTCGGCTGGCCCTGGGTCATGCACCGCACGTTGAAGCTGATCGCCGCCGAGCTGTGGCTCTACGGCGCGCCCGACGGCGCCAACATCCGCCAGCCGACCGATCGCGGGCCGCCCTTCGGCGAGGGCCTTCTGGACATGTTCGACGTGAGCGGAATCTGACGATGGCGTCGCACGCCCGCTACTACGACGGCGAGAACGCGCTGGTGCACGAGGTGAGCGTGCGGCCGACTGCCGCCGAGCTGGTCATCTTTCGTCTCGCCGACGCCGGCATCGTGGCGCGCTGGCCGGTCGGCGAACTCGCCGTGCTGGGCGACACCGCGCACGAGGCGGTTCCTCCGGTGGTGCGCAAAGGCGGCGAGGCACGCCTGCTGGTCGACGATCCCGACTTGCGGCGCCAGCTCGCGGCCTGGGTGCCACAGCTTGCGCCGCTCGCCCTGTCGCCCGGACCGGTCGGGCGCAGGGTGGTGGCGTTCGGCGCGACGCTGGTGGCCCTGGTCGGCCTGTTCTGGCTCGTCGTCGACTATGGCAGCGAGTATGCAGCACCTTTGCTGCCCTACAGCCTGCAGGCCAAGCTCGGCGAGAGCGTGTTCGAGGAGCTGACGGCCGACAAGGACGAATGCCACGGCAAGGCGGGCCTGGCCGCCATCAACGACCTCGCCAACCGGCTGGCCCATGCCGCCGACTATCCGCACGACATCACGGTGCATGTCATCGAAGGCGGCCCGGTCAACGCCTACACGCTGCCGGGCGGCATCCTGGTGGTCTATTCCGACCTCATAGACCAGGCCAAGGACAGCTCGCAGGTGGCGGGCGTGGTGGCGCACGAGATCGGCCACGCCGTGCACTACCATCCGATGAAAGGCCTGGCGCGCCAGTACGGCGTCGAGCTGATGGTGAAGCTGGTGAGCGGCGGCTACTCCGACCTGCTGAACACGCTCACCTCCGGCGGCAACCTGCTGCTGGCGCTGCGCAACGGCCGTGCCTTCGAGCGCGAAGCCGACGCCACGGGCGTGGCGCTCCTGGAAAAGCTCGAACTGCGCGCCGACGGCATCGCGAGCTTCTTCGAGCAGATGATGGAGAAGGAGCCCAAGGACATGGCGGCGGCCGCCGGCGTCTGGTCGAGTCATCCGCCGACCGCCGAGCGCATCGCCGCGACCAGGCGCCCGACCTCCGGCAAGCCCGCCTTCAGCGACGCCAAGTGGAAGGCGCTGCGCAATGTCTGCAAGTGACATGCGGCCTGGCCGACCGCTGCACGACCGTGCCTTCCTGCTGCATGGCAGCAAGCGCAACGAGATCCTGACCCTTGACGAAGTGAGGCAGTACGGCGTCGACAGCTTCGCCGACGCAGACTACCTCCGCCTCTACGGCATGACGCCGACCGAATGGTACGCAAGCGGCGTCCGCCTGCTCGGCCGCACGGCGGTGGAATGCACGCGCGACATGCTGGCCGACCGCATCGGCCGCGACATCGCAGGCGTCGCCGCCGCGCTGGCGAAGAACACGCGATTCACGGTAGCCGATCCCTTCGCCGGATCCTGCAATACGCTCTATTGGATCCTGCGCCACCTGCCTTCGGCGGACGGGCTCGCGTTCGAGTTCGATCCCCAGGTCTTCGACCTCACCCGGCGCAACATCGCAGGGCTCGACCGCCGCATCGCGCTGCGTCACGGCGACTTTCTCGCGGAGCTCGACCGACACGATCTGCCGCCCGATCACGCGTTGGTCGTCTTCGTGGCGCCGCCCTGGGGAACGGCGCTCGACGAGGCGACAGGCCTCGATCTCAGGCGCACCGAGCCGCCGATCACCGGCATCATCGAGCGCATCTGCCAGCGTTATCCCGACCGCAAGATCCTGTTCGCCATCCAGGTCTACGAGAAAGTCGACCCCGCCTCGCTCGCCGAGGCGGAACGCAGCCTCGAATGGTCGGAGCTGCGCGTCTACGACTTCAACATCGAAGGGCGCAATCATGGCATCCTGCTCGGCACTCGTGGCTGGACGCCGGCCTAGGGTCAAGCGACTGGCCCGCAACGGCCGTGATTCGCTCGATGCGCCAGGCGCCGCGCCGTTCAGCGCAAATAACCCTCGATGGTGCCGGTGGCGTCAAATCCCGATTTTGTGATGGGCCGAGCGCCCCAAGGCGGACACGCTCTTGTCCGCGAGTTGCCCACTGTCCATAGTCCCGGCGATGCCTATTCGTTGGACGATCTCGCACGAGGAGCGACTGGTCGTTGCCACGACCGAAGGAGTCGTGACCCTCAAGGATGTCGAGGCCTATCTCGACGCGCTGGTCGTCGCCGATGCCATGCCGTATGCCAAATTGTTCGATGCGAGCGACGTCGAACCTCAGGGGACTGATCATGATGTGCTTATGCTGGGCGCCCGCATGAGCGCCTATGTCGCGACGTTGCCCGGCGGGCCGCTTGCCCTCGTGGTGACGACCCGCATTGCGCGTGAGTTCGTCGACAGATATCTCAATCTCACGCCGGCTCCTCGTCCGGTGAACATCTTCAGGACCGCCGACGAGGCGCGCCGCTGGCTCGATGCCCAACCGCGCTAGGGCGATCGTCCTCGCCACCGCTTCCGGCCAGCCGGAGATCACCGCTTCCGACGGGCTCTATGCCGAAGCGCTGGAGCGACGTGGCTTCGCGGTCGTCGGCGCGCCGTGGGACGGACCGCGCGCGGCGTTCGACGGGGCGGCGGCCGTCGTGATCCGCTCGACCTGGGGCTACTACCGCGCCAGCGACGCCTTCCGCGACTGGACGGAAGCCATGGCCGCGGCGAGCCGCCTGTTCAATCCGATCGGACTGGTGCGCTGGAACTTGCGCAAGGATTACATCGGCAAGCTGGCGGCGGCTGCGGTGCGCGTGCCGCAAACGCACTTCGTGGCCTGCGAGGTCGATGCGATCGACAAAGTGTTCGGCGAGACCGGCTGGAGCCGGGCCGTGGTCAAGCCCGCGATCGGTGCGTCGGGCTATTCGGTCGAGCTGGTGGTGCGCGAGGGGGTCGCCGACGCAGTGTCGCGACTCGCCGCCGAGGCGCGCGCGGGCGGCGTGCTGGTGCAGGAGTTCCTGCCCGAGATCGCCGAGGGCGAACTGTCGCTGATCTATTTCGACGGGCTCTTCAGTCACGCCGTGCGCAAGCGCCCGCCGCAGGGCGAGTTCAGGGTCAACTCGCGCTTCCGCGCCACGCGCAGCGCCGAGATGCCGTCGCGCGCGGTGACGGAGCAGGGCGCCGCGGCCCTGCGCACGCTGCCCGAGTTGCCGCTCTATGCGCGGGTCGATGGCGTCGTGCGCGACGGCGTGCTGATCGTGATCGAGGTCGAGGTGCTGGAGCCCGCCTTGTTCCTGGATTTCGATCCCGGGTCGGCCGAGCGGTTCGCCGCGGCGACGATCGCACGACTCTAACTGTGCGCCGTCTGGCCGCCGGCCGGTGCTTGCGCCGAACCGAAGATTGCGTTTTAGTTGGCTCGTTCATCCTCAGGGTGCACGAAGCGGGACGCATGATCTTTGTCACGGTGATCGAACCCAGGAACCGCGAAATCTACGTCAACGGCGTCTACGACGATCCTCTCGGCCCAACGCCGACCTTGATCACCCTCAATGCAGGCTCGCATATTTTCGAGACGCTGACATCGGGGCCGGGCCCGCGGCTCGTCGACTATACGGGCAACGTCGACAACGTGCCGGAACTGGGCAGCGCGACGATCGATTTGCAGCCCGTCGTTCCGCCCAAGCCGAAGGGCACCTGAACGACGGGCGGGGAGGCCGACCGTGAAGCGACTACTGGCGTGTTTCGCCGTGCTGTCGATGGTAGCGGTCCTCGCGGGCTGCGCCTATCCGATCCGCAACGACGCGGTCGTCGAAACCAGTCGTCCGACCTACGAATGGAAGGCCCTGCCGCCCGGCGAACTGCCGGACACGCTCGTGATCGTCACCATGTCTGGCGGTGGCACGCGGGCGACGGCATTGGCGATGGCGGTGCTGCGCGCGATGGACAAGGTCAAGCTCGCCTCCGGCGCAAGCCTGGCGGACGAGATCGACATCGTGTCGTCGGTATCGGGCGGCAGCGTTACCGCCGGCTATTTCGCGCTCTACGGCACCGCCGGCCTGCAGACGCTGGAGACGAATTTCGTCCGCAAGGACGGCATGAGCACCCTTATCTCCGAGGGGCTGAACCCGATCAATCTCGCCCTGCTGGCCTCGCCGTCCAAGGAGCGCATCGATCTGCTTGTCGACTATCTCGATCGGCAGCTCTTCCATGACGTCACCTTCGAGAAGCTGGTCGAGCGCCGGCGGCGTCCCTACCTGATCCTGAACGCCGCCGACATGGTCGAGGGCACGCCGTTCCCGTTCACGCAGTACACCATGGATCTTCTGTGCAGCGACCTCACCAAGGTGAAGCTCTCGACCGCCGTTGCCGCCTCGGCCGCCTTCCCGGTGGCCCTCTCGCCGATCACCCTCAAGAACTACCGGCCATGCGAAACCGTCGCCAAGCCGGTCTGGCTCAGGGCGGCGCAGCAGACAAGCTGGTACCTCGATCCGCCGCGCGTGGCGTGGCAGCGCACCGCCTCGGCCTACGCCGACGGGCAGAAGAAGTTCATCCATCTGCTGGACGGCGGCATTGCCGACAATCTCGGCGTCAGCGAGCCCTATCGCCTGCTAACCAGCGACGATGTCCCGGTGTCGCTCAAGCAGGACATCGCCGCGGGCAAGATCAAGAAGATCGTCTTTGTCATGATCAACGCCCGTTCGTTCGCCGGTTCTGGTCTCGACAACAGCCAGGCGACACCGGGGGCGCTCGCCATGCTGACGGCCGCGATGGACTCGTCGATCGACCGGGCGACATTCAGCACCTCCGAACGCATTCGCGACCTGCTGATCGAACGCTTCCGCGGCATGGCCGACGATATCGACGGCGAAGCCAGGAAACCGGGGCCGATGCGCGACAAGCTGCGCGAGATCGGCGCCAACTTCAGGACAGTCGCCGCCAATACGCAATTCCTCGCGGTCGATTTCGACGCCATCGGCGATCAGCGCTGCCGCGCGGCGTTTCACGGCATCCAGACGAGCTGGGCGCTGCCGGGCAATCAACTCGACGGCCTGAACGTGATGGGCGAGGCTTTGCTGGCGCAGAATCCCGACTTTCCCAAGGCTCTGCAGGCGGTCAATGCACGGCCTGGCCCGCCCTTCGCAACGGTCGAACAGGCCTGCGCCGTCCTCAAACCCGGCGGCTGATCGTGCATTGTCGCGCGCGGGCGATCAGCCCTTGAGGCGCTGGCCGCCCACCCGGCAGTCCCTGAGGATCTCGGGCCGGAAGGCGAGCCCATGGCCCGGCCGCTCGGGCGGGCTCATCGTACCGTTCTTCGAGGGCAACACCGGCTCGATCCACAGGTCGTCGTTCCAGTCCATGTATTCGAGGTAGCTGGCGTTGGGGATCGCGGCCAGCAGGTGGACCATGGTCTCATGGAAGAGATGCGGCGCAATCCTGATACCCCACGGCTCGGCCGCGGCGGCGATCTTGCGCAGCTCGCTGTAGCCGCCGCGCATCGGGTCGGGCTGCAGGATGGGCACGCACGGCGTCTCGAAGAATGGCCGCAGGTCGTTGCGCGTGAAGTGGCTCTCGCCGCCCACGATGCGCGTCTTGAGCGCGGCGGCGATGCGGCGGTAGCCGGCAAAATCCTCGGCGACGACCGGCTCCTCGAGCCAGTAGGGATCGAATTCGTCGATGCGGTGGCCGGCCTGGATGGCGGTGTCGGCATCCCAGCCCATGTTGACGTCGATCATGATTTCTATGCTGCCGCCCATCGCCTCGCGCATCGCCTTGACGTTCTGCACGTCCTCGCGCCACGGCCTGATGTGCGCCACCTGCATCTTGATGGCCTTGAGTCCCTGGGCGGTAAACTCCTTGGCCCGCGCGATCATGCCGTCGCGACCGAGACCGCGGAAGCAGCCCGAGCCGTAGGCGGGAATCTCGGTACGCGCCGCGCCCCACAGGCGGAACAGCGGCAGGCTGGCGCGCTTGCCTAAAATGTCCCACAGCGCCATGTCGACGGCGCTCTGGGCGAACACGGTGACTCCCATGCGGCCCAGCCAGAAGTTGCTCTTGTAAAGGGTCCGCCAGATCGCCTCGATCTCGGTGGCGTCGCGGCCGATCACGTGGGGCGCTATGAGCTCCTTCATGCAGGCATCGAGCGTGTGCAGCCCGCCGCGCAGTGGCATCAGGTAGCTCATGCCCAAAAGGCCGCCCTGGGTCTCGATCTCCAGCACATAGAGGTCGCGGAAGGGCGCGGACAGGATGCCAGCTGCCGGCGGCTTGCCACGCCACGGCACCTGCAACAGGGTGGAGCGCAGCTCGACGATGGTGGTGGGTGTGGTCATAAGGCGTATCTCCCGCGTCGTTGCCCAACTATGATGCGGCCGTCATGACTTCGTCCAACCGGCTCTATCTCTTCGACACCACTCTGCGAGACGGCGCGCAGACCCAGGGCGTGGATTTCACTGTAGCCGACAAGGTCGCGATCGCGCGCGAGCTCGACCTCTTGGGCATCGACTACATCGAGGGCGGCTGGCCCGGCGCCAATCCGACCGACGACCGCTTCTTCGCCGATCCACCGGAATTCCAGAACGCCAAGTTCGTGGCCTTCGGCATGACGCGCCGCGCCGGCCGCAGTGCGGCCAACGATCCAGGACTCGCCGCCATCCTGCAGACCAAGGCGCGCACTGTCTGCATGGTGGGCAAGACCTGGGACTTCCACGTCGACGTGGCGCTGGAAGTCGACCGCACCGAATACCTCGAGATGATCTCCGACTCGCTGGCCTATGCGAAGGGCCGCATGGACGAGGTGATGTTCGACGCCGAGCATTTCTTCGACGGCTACAAGGCCAATCCCGACTACGCGATGGCCTGCCTC
>DASZJU010000191.1:0-2591 GCA_035947815.1 Reyranella sp. | reverse complement strand
GGTGAAGCGATAAACGAGTTGCGGTTGACATCGCCGCGCTGGGAGCTGGCGCCCGACTGTGGTCATTGGCCGAGCAGGCTCGCCGCCGATCGACGAGGAGCAGTAACTGCCAACAGCATTGGTGCGTCGTGACCGGGCGATGGCGATCATGAGCTGTCGACCCGATTTGGAACTGTCGGGGCACATCGCGGCGCGCACCCGCGCTCGAAGATCTCAATGATGATCATCCGGCCGCTGCAGCAAGGACAAGGATGCGAGGGTGCATGAGAGGCCAAGGTGCTGATCGATGGCTGCCAGGCAGCGCCCCGGCTGCCCGTCGATGTGCAGGCGCTCGGCTACGATTTCTATGCCTTTTCCGGCCATAAGACATACGGGCCGACCGGGATCGGGGTGCTTACCGTCGCCATGAGCTGCTGTCGGCGATGCCGCCCTGGCAAGGCGGCGGCGAGATGATCCTCAGCGTCACCTTCGAAAAGACCGAGTTCCCTCGCCAAGGCCAAGGAATTCAAGGCCAAGCGCGACCATGCCGCCGAGCGCGACCCGAATTTCGACTTCGCCGAGGCGCTGTTCCAGATCGCGATCGTGCTGGAGTCGGTCAGCATCGTCGCCGCCTCGCGCTCGCTTGTGAAGGTTAGCGGCGTCCTCGCCGCAGTCGGCACACTCCTGATGCTCAACGGGTATTTTCTGCTCGTACATCTGCCGTTCGAGTGACGAGTCCGGATCGCTGGCGGCGAGCAACGCGTTCCCGCAGTGATTCATAGATCGGCGAGCTGTGCAGCAGGTTTGCGACCAGCATTGCCGCAAAGCACGCCCCAATCATCGGAAGAAGCGTCGTAAAGGCGGCGGTCATCTCGATGACGAGGACCATGCCGGTTAATGGAGCCTGAACCACGCCGGTGAAGAAGGCGGCCATCCCGACCACAGCGAACGCTACCGGCTCGATATTGAGATCAGGGAAGGCCAGTCGGCAGAGTGCACCAAAAAACAGGCCGAGCTGCGCCCCGAGCACGAGCATAGGAGCGAACAGTCCGCCGGGTGTCGCGGCTGCGTATGAAACGGCGCCGAGGCCGAACCGCAACAGAAAAGCCGCCGGGATTAGAAGCAACGGCGCTCCGCCGGAGAGTATGCGCTGTGTGATGTCGTCGCCCCCGCCGACCAGTCCCGGCGCGAACCATGCGAGGATCCCGACCGCGGCGCCGATCACACCGGCCTGCAATTCCGCCGGCCATCGGTCGAGCCGGTCCGCAACCGAAATGGCTGCGAGCAGCGTCCGGTTGTAGAAGGCCGCCGAGAGCCCGGCGAGGGCCCCCAGCACAATGTAGAGAGGCCAGCTTGCGGCGGCGGCGTAGGCCGTCGTCGCCACCTGAAAATCCGGGGCATCGCCAAGGAAGAGGCGGGCGACCAGGATTGCCGTCGTCGACGCGCCGAGCGCCGCTATCGCGATACGGGTATTGAACCGTGCCACCAGCTCCTCGAGTACAAAAATCGCACCCGCGATCGGTGCGTTGAAGGCGACGGCAAGCCCAGCCCCTGCGCCGGCGGCGAGCAGCGTTCTGCGGTCCGGCCAGCCGCGGCCTGACAGCTTCCCGACGATGTGGGCAATCACCGCGCCCATCTGCACGCTCGGCCCTTCGCGGCCGAGCGCCAGCCCGGAGCCGATTGCCAGCACGCCGCCGAGGAATTTCACCAGTATCAGGTGAGGCGGCGCCGGCGGCAGCTGCCCACTCAGCGCCGCCTCGACTTGGGGGATGCCGCTGCCCGAGGCGTAAGGAGAAAACCGTCGGACCAGCCAAGCCGCAAGGCCAACTGCTACCGCTACGCCGACGGTCACCAATAGGAAACCTGCGAACGCTTCTTCGTGAGTCCAGGCGATCAGCAGATTGCGCACGCGATCTGCCTGTTCGAGAGTAAGTCGAAACATCGCGCCGATGAATCCAGCCCCGGCTCCGGCGATCAGCGCGAGAAGCGCCAGCACCAGCAGGCTGCCGTAGTCCTCTGCCGATTCGCCGGCAGGCGTTGACCGAGAGCCCACTAAACCGACATCTTCATTGCTTGCCTCGTTTCCGACTGGTCGCCGGAACTGCTGCCGCGGCCGGCTTCAATTCCACCTGCACCGCGTCGGCCGGCGCTGAAAGGTGAAATCCGCGTCGGACGGGTGCATCTACACGCCGGCCAATGTCGCCGACACCACGGTGCTACCCGATCTGTACATGGACGGGCAGAGTGACGACCTCGGTGGTGGCCATGACCAAGGCGGTCTGTTGCTGCGGCGTCAGCGCCAGCAGGTAAGTTCCGGGCAGTGTCCGCGCCGCCCGTGCGCTGGGCGAAGGTCATCGCTTCGACCAACATCACCGCGCGACCGTGAAGGGGATGAACCCGTCCGAGAAATCCCCGTCGGGAATCGACTTCGCATGCCAATGTAGCTGGTATCGGCCTGGTGCCAATTCGGAGGCCGAGGCGGCCAGGACATCGGGCTCGCTGTCCAGGGTTGGAACGAGCGGCTCGACGACCTTTCCATTTTCGGTGATGTCCATCCGGGAGGCCGCGTGATCGACCCACCCGTCGAAGCGGACCACGTACTGTGCGTTGCG
>DASZJU010000190.1:0-2595 GCA_035947815.1 Reyranella sp. | reverse complement strand
TCGTGCTGCGGCCACTGCCCGATTCGCAATCGCGCTTTGCCAGCCTGAAGTCGGGTGAGACCGACCTGGTGTGGGCCGATGAGTTCGAAGCCGACAACATCATGCGGGCGCGCAAGGATGCGACGCTGCAGGTGCTCTCCTTTGCCGGCTCGGGCGCGGCAGTGAACGCCATCAACACCAAGGTGCCGCCGCTCGACGACGTGCGCGTGCGCCAGGCGCTGGTGATGGCGCTCGATCGCAAGAAGCTGTCGCAGGGGCTGACCAATGGCCTCGCCCGTCCCGCAAGCAATCCCTACGGCGACGGCTCGTGGGTCAAGTGCAAGGACGACGGCGCGCTGCCGGAGGATGCCGCCAAGGCTGCTTCCCTCATCAAGGAGTACGGCAAGCCGGTATCGTTCAAGATGCTGTTCACCGCGACGCCGCGCGGCCGCGCCAACGGCCAGCTGTTGCAGCAGCTCTGGAAGAATATCGGCGTCACCATGGAGATCGAACAGGTCGACCAGGCGACCTTCCCGCCGCGCGCGTTCCAGCGCAAGTTCGACGTCATCGGTTGGCGGATCGTCGACTTCCCGGATCCCGATGTGCAGATGTACGCCAACTTCCATACCGGCAGCCCGGTGGCGCTGGCCAACTACTCCGATCCCGAACTCGACAAGCTGCTCGAGCACGCGAGGGTTACTCCGGACGAGGCGCAGCGCACCGAGGATTACTGCGCCATCAGCCGGATCATCAATCAGCAGGCCATCTGGTTCTGGACCTTCCAGAACACCTACTACGCCGTCGCCAAGGCCAAGGTGAAAGGCGTGCCCAAGCTCTTTGGCGGCGTCATCGACGCGTCGGACGCCTGGCTGGAATAGCGAAGGCATGGCCAGGTTCATCGGCCAACGGCTCGCTTACCTGCTGCCGGTCCTGCTCGCCGTCAGCGTCCTCACCTTCCTGATCGCCTCGCTGCTGCCGGGCGACCTGGCCTACACAATACTGGGCGATCAGGCGACGCCGGAGAAAGTGGCGGCGCTGCGCGCCCAGATGGGGCTCGACCTGCCGATCTGGCAGCGCTACGGGCTCTGGCTGTGGGACGCCCTGCACGGCGATCTCGGCCGCTCCTTCCGCACCGGCGAGACCGTCCTCAACGCCGTGCTCGACCGCCTGCCGGTGTCGCTCGAACTGATGGTGATGGCCGAGCTGATCGGGCTCGCGATCGGCATTCCGCTCGCGATCCTGTGCGCGGTGAAGAGCGGCAGCGCGATCGACCGTTTCGTGACCGGCTTCGCCTTCGGCAACCTGTCGCTGCCGTCCTTCCTGGTGGCGATCCTGCTGATCTACCTGTTCGCCGTACAGCTCAACTGGCTGCCGGCAACCGGCTGGGTTCCGTTCAGCGAGGACCCGCTGGGCAATCTGCGCAGCTTCGTGCTCCCGGCGCTGACCTTGGCTTTCGCCGAATGGCCGGCGCTGATGCGCGTCCTGCGCTCGGACATGATCGCTACCCTGCAGGAAGACTATATCGCCATGGCCAAGGCCAAGGGGCTCAGGCCCGCGCGCATCCTGCTGGTCCATGCGCTGAAGCCCTCATCGCTCACCCTGGTGACGGTGACCGGCATCAATATCGGCCGGCTGATCGGCGGCGCGCTGATCGTCGAGACCATCTTCGCGCTGCCCGGCATCGGCCGCCTGCTGGTGGGCGCGATCTACGCCCGCGACTTCATCATCCTGCAGGGCGTGGTCCTGTTCGTCGCCATAGGCTTCGTGGTCGTGAACTTCATCGTCGACATGCTCTACGCCGTGCTCGATCCGAGGATCCGCCATGGCCGTGCTTGAGATCGAAGGCGATACCGCGCTGGTCTCGCCGGTGCGCAAGCGCCGCCGCGTGGGCGGGCTGTTCCTCGCCGCCGTCGCCTGGATCGTGCTGATCGGGCTCGCCGCGGCGCTCGCCGGCGTGCTGCCGATCCCGAGCCCTACCGACCTCGACATGCTGGCCCGTCGCGAGCCGCCCAGCGCCCTGCATTGGCTGGGCACCGACCAGCTTGGCCGCGACATGCTCTCCCGCCTGATCTACGGCGCGCGCATCTCGCTCACGGTCGGGTTGCTGGCGCCGGTGATCGGCGTCACGGTGGGTGGTTGCCTCGGCATGCTGGCGGGCTATTTCCGCGGCCGATTCGAGACGCTGACGGTGGGCGGTGTCGACGTGTTGCTGGCCTTCCCGCCGCTGGTGTTCGCGCTCGCCGTCACCGCCTATCTCGGCCAGTCGGTGCTGAACATCACCCTGGTGATCGGTGTGCTGGGCATTCCGGCCTTCACGCGTGTGGCGCGCGCCGTCACCCTGTCGCTCAGCGAGCGCGAGTTCGTCACCGCCGCGCGCGCACTCGGCGCCACCCATAGCCGCATCCTGCTGCGCGAGCTCCTGCCCAACGTGGCGCTGCCGCTGCTCGCCTTCTTCCTGCTCGGAGTCGCCGTCAGCATCGTCGTCGAAGGCGCGCTCTCCTTCCTCGGGCTCGGGGTGCCGCCGCCGGCGCCGAGCTGGGGCAGCATGATCGGCGAGGGCCGCGAGAGCCTGGACATCGCGCCCTGGCTCGCTTTCCTGCCGGCGCTGTTCATGTT
>DASZJU010000189.1:0-7174 GCA_035947815.1 Reyranella sp. | reverse complement strand
GGGGTCGATCATCCCGCGACGTCGATTTTCTACAGCGTGCTGCTGGGCGCCATCCTGCTGTCGGCCTTGGTGCCGTTGGTGTGGAAGACGCCGGTCGATTGGCGCGATTGGCTGCTGCTGTGCTCGCTGGGCGCACTGGGTGGGCTTGGCCATTACTGCGTGGCGCGAGCGATGACCTATGCCTCGGCCAATTTCGTGGCGCCCTTCAACTACACCCAGATGATCGGCTCGGTCATCGTGGGCTATCTCATGTTCGCCGAAGTGCCCGACCTCTACACTTGGCTCGGGACCGCCTTGATCGTGGGCGCGGGCCTGTTGGTCGGATGGCGGGGCGGGCGTCCGCGACGCCGAGGCTTTTAGGGGAGGATGGAATGCCATATCTCGTCGCTGCCGATCTGCCGACCGTGCCTGCCGGCGAGCGCTTTCGCGCCCTGCTGGGCCGGCCCGGCATCCTGCAACTGCCGGGCGCTCACAACGGCATGGCGGCGCTGCAGGCCCGCGCGGCAGGCTTCGACGCCGTGTATCTCTCCGGGGCGGCCATGACGGCCTCGATGGGCCTGCCCGATCTCGGCGTCATCACGGTCGACGAGGTCTGCTTCTTTATCCGCCAGGTCGCGCGCGCCGCGGGCCTGCCGCTGCTGGCCGACGGCGACACCGGCTACGGCGAGGCGCTGAACGTCATGCACATGGTGCGCGCCTTCGAGGAGGCGGGTGCCGGCGCGGTCCATATCGAGGACCAGATCCTGCCTAAGAAATGCGGCCACCTGAACAACAAGAAGCTCGCCGACCCGCACGACATGGCGGCCAAGGTTGCGGCCGCCGCCAAGGCGCGCCGGCATCTCTTCATCGTCGCCCGCACCGATGCGGCGGCAAGCGAAGGCATCGACGGTGCCGTGGCCCGCGCCAAGCGCTACCTCGCGGCTGGCGCCGACGCGATCTTCCCCGAGGCGCTCACCAATGCCGAGATGTTCCGCGCCTTTGCCAAGGCCATGCCGGGCGTCACGCTGCTGGCCAACATGACGGAATTCGGTCAGACGCCGTTCTTCACCGCCGGCGAGTTCGAGGCGATGGGCTACAAGATGGTGATCTGGCCGGTCTCCTCGCTCCGCGTCGCCAACAAGGCGCAGGCCAAGCTCTATGCGGCGCTCCGGCGCGACGGCGGCACGCAGAACATGCTGGCCGACATGCAGACCCGCGTCGAGCTCTACGACACGATCGGCTATCACCAATACGAGGCGCTCGACTCCTCGATCGTCGAGACCATCGTTCCGCAGGGCATGCCGCAACGCGAGCTGGGCTAGAATCATGCGGACCGCGGGCCTCCAGGCCGGCTCGCGCATGTGAATGCGCTGACATGATCATGAGCGGGCCTGGAGGCCCGCGGTCCGGAAGACGCTAAAGCCCCAGAGCCGAAAGATCGGGCGCGCGGCGGTGGAAGTCCGTCGCGTCCTGGAAGGCCTTACCCAGCCGCAGCACGTCGCGTTCGGCGAACGGCTTGCCGACGATCTGGATGCCGATTGGCAGGCCGGCTGACTGGCCCGACGGCATGGCGAGGCTGCACAGGCCGAGATAGTTGGCCGGCCGCGTGAGATAGCCCGGGATCGGCGAAGCTTCGTCGACCTCGGCGAGCGGGATCGCCGGAACGGCCATGGTCGGCAGCAGGACGGCATCGTAGGGCTTCATCCAGTCGGTGAAGCTGCGCCGCCGGTTGGCCATGGCGCGCATCTCCTCCGCATAGGCGCCGGCCAGGAAGCTTTTGGCGGTCTGCGCGCGCATGCGCACGCCGGGGCCGATCGCCTTGTTGGTGTTCTCGATATAGTCGCGGTGCAGCGCGTAGGCCTCCGAGGCGATGATCGTTCCGGCCGGCCGCGACAGGTCGAAATGCCAGTCGGGCAGCCGCACCGCCTCGACCGTGGCGCCGAGGCTCTCGAAGGTCCGACCGGCCGTCTGCCAGGCCTTGGTGACATCGGGATGCATGAAGTTCGGCAGCTCCTTGGTGTCGGGCATGGCCACGCGCATGCCTTCGATCGAGCCTGGCCGGATGGCAAGAGTGAAATCCTCCAGCGGCTGACCGAGCGTCATCGGATCGCGCGGGTCGGGGGCGGCGAGGGCATTTAGCATCAGCGCGCAGTCTTCGACGCAGCGTGCCATCGGTCCGATCGAATCGAGTGTCCAGCTCAACAGCATCGTGCCGGAGAGACCGATGCGGCCGAACGTGACTTTCAGCCCGACCAGCCCGTTCAGGGCCGACGGGATGCGCACCGAGCCGCCGGTGTCGCTGCCGATGCCGGCCGGCGCCAGGCGGGCGGCTACCGCCACGCCGGTGCCGCTCGACGAGCCGCCGGGCACGCGGTGGGTTTGCAGGTCCCAGGGATTCCACGGCGCGCCCATCAGCGGGTTGGTGCCCCAGCCGCCGAAGGCGAACTCGACCATGTGCAGCTTGCCGAGCGGCACCATGCCGGCCGCGGTCAGGCGCTCGACCGTATTCGAGGTCTCGGTCGCCACGCGCGTCTCGAACATCTTCGAGCCACCGGTACCGACCTTGCCGGCGACGTCGCAGAGGTCCTTGTAGGCGACCGGCAGGCCGTGCAGCGGCCCCAGCGGGAAGCCCGACGCGCGCGCCGTGTCGGCGGCCTGGGCGAGCGCCTTGGCTTCCGTCGCATAGACTTCGGTGAAGGCATGCAGCTTGTCGTTCGCCTTGGCGATGCGGCCGAGCAGGGCATCGACGATCTCGCGCGACGAAAAGCGCTTGGCGGCGAGGCCGGCGGCAAGCTCGGCCAGGGTGAGGGTGTGCAGTTCCATGTCGGTACGTCGTCCTCAGTAAGTTGCGCGGCCACCGGAGAGATCGAAAGTCGCACCAGTGGCGAAGGTGCAGAGATCGGACGCGAGCCACGCCACCATCTCGGCCACTTCGTCGACTTCGCCGAAGCGGTTCATCGGGATCTTGGACAGCATGTAATTGATGTGCTCCGCGGTCATCTGGCTGAACAACTCGGTCTTGACGACCGCCGGAGCCACGCAGTTCACCAGCACGCCCGTCGTGGCAAGTTCCTTGCCGAGCGACTTGGTGAGGCCGATCACGCCGGCCTTGGAGGCCGAGTAGGCGGAGGCATTGGGGTTGCCTTCCTTGCCGGCGACCGAGGCGATGTTGACGATGCGACCGCGGCCGCGCATGGCCATACCGCCGGCCACGGCGCGATTGCACAGGAAGACGCCGGTCAGGTTGATATCAATGACCTGCTTCCAGGCATCGACCGGATAGCTCACGACCGTCGTGTTGGGCCCGGTGATGCCGGCGCTGGCGACCAGGATGTCGGGCGGCGCGAGCTGGTCCTCCGTGGCGGCCAGCGCCTTCGCGACGGAGGCTTCGCTGGTCACGTCGACTTCGACGGCGATGGCATCCTTCAGGGAGGCCGCAGACTGCTTGGCGCGGTCCATGTCGCGATCCCACAGGGCGACGCGCCCGCCGCCGTCGGTGATCTTGGCGGCGCAGGCGAGCCCGATCCCGCGCGCCCCGCCGGTCACGATGGCTGTCCGATCCTTGAACAAGTCCGCCTGCATAGCTGCCTCCCAAATCCTTGAATTATCTGCTGATTCCTACCATATCGAGCCGTTCCCCCATCCGCTACACTGCCCCTCGTTTCCCGGGAGTTTCATGTCCTCCGCCCCGCCGGCATCCATCGACGCCACCCTCGAGCTTTTAAAGAGCGGCGACTATATCGCCGACCGCAGCCTTGCCACCGTTCTCTATCTCGCCCTCAAGCTCGGGCGGCCGCTGTTCTGCGAAGGCGAGGCAGGTGTCGGCAAGACCGAGATCGCCAAAGTGCTGGCATCCGCCCTCAAACGGCCACTGATCCGACTGCAGTGCTATGAGGGCCTCGACGTCGCCTCGGCGGTCTATGAATGGAACTATGCCCGCCAGATGATCGAGATCCGGCTTGCTGAGGCGCAGGGCGTGCATGACCGCAGCGAGCTTGCGGCCGACATCTTCGACGAACGTTTCCTCATCCGCCGGCCGCTCCTGGAGGCACTCAGCCCGCATCCCCTGGGCGCGCCCATCCTGCTGATCGACGAGCTCGATCGCACCGACGAGCCGTTCGAGGCCTATCTGCTGGAGGTGCTTTCCGACTTCCAGGTGACGATCCCGGAACTCGGCACGATCAAGGCGGCACAGACGCCGATCGTTATCATCACGTCGAACCGCACGCGCGAGATTCACGACGCGCTGAAGCGTCGCTGCTTCTACCACTGGGTCGACTATCCCGACCTGCAGCGCGAGCTGGAGATCCTCAAGGTCAAGGCGCCGGGCGTCAGCGAACGCCTGTCGCGCCAGGTCGTGGGCTTCGTCCAGGAGCTGCGCAAGCTCGACCTCTTCAAGTCGCCGGGCGTGGCCGAGTCGATCGACTGGGCGACGGCGCTGTCGGAGCTGAACGCGCTCGACCTCGATCCCAAGACCATCAACGACACGCTGGGCGTGCTGCTGAAGTACCAGGACGATATCCAGCGCCTGCAGGGCTCGGAAGCGGCCGAGATCCTGCGCAAGGTGAAGTCCGACATCGCCGCCCAGCCGCTGGGGTAAGGGATGCCAACGCCCCGTCATCCCGAGCGAAGCCGCCCGAAGGGCGGCGCAGTCGAGGGACCTGCTCTTGTCAGCAGAGCCATGAAGAACAGGTCCCTCCGCTACGCCTCGCGTAGCCTGCCCCGAGCGAAGTCGAGGGGCTCGGCTCCGGTCGGGATGACGGTGGGATGATGGACGCGCTGCCAGACATCCCGGCCGCGCCCAGGCCAGAAGAGGGGCCGCGCGGCAAGCTCGCCACCAACATCGTGCACTTCGCACGGACCCTGCGCACGGCGGGCCTCAGGGTCGGGCCGGGACAGGTGCTGCGCGCCATCGAGGCGGTGGAAGCGGCTGGCCTCAGGAAGCGCGACGACTTCTACTGGACCCTGCATTCGGTGTTCGTGAACCGCCGCGACCAGCGCGAGATCTTCGACCAGGCGTTCCATGTCTACTGGCGCAACCCGCGTCTGCTGGAAAAGATGATGGAGATGCTGCTGCCGCAGGTCGGCGTGCCGGCCGATCCGGACCAGAGCAAGCAGCTCAGCCGGCGCCTGCAGGAGGCGCTGCAGCCGGGCCGTGGTGAAGCGCCGGAAGACAAGGACGAGCCGCCGGAAGTGGAAGTCGAGGCGACCTTCACCGTCTCCGACCGCGAGGTGCTGCAGCATCGCGACTTCGAGCAGATGTCGCAGGCCGAGATCGACGATGCGTTGCGCGCCATCTCGCGGCTGCGTTTGCCGGTGCCCGAGCGGCGCACCCGTCGCTATCGGTCGGCGCGGCGCGGCCCGCGGGTCGATTTCCGCGCCTCGCTGCGCCGGGCGCTCAGGCCCGAAGGACTGACTGAACTGCGCAAGCGCGAACCGCGCCGCCGGCCGCCGCCGCTTGTCATCCTGTGCGACATCTCGGGCTCGATGGCCCGCTACACGCGCATGTTCCTGCATTTCATGCACGCCATCACCAACGACCGCGACCGCGTCTATTGCTTCACCTTCGGCACCCGGCTCAGCAACGTGACTCGCTCGCTGCGCAACAAGGACGTCGACGTCGCCCTGCAGAAGGCGTCGGCCCAGGTCGAGGACTGGTCGGGCGGCACGCGCATCGGTCAGACCCTGCACGAATTCAACAACAAATGGTCGCGCCGGGTGCTGGGGCAGGGCGCCGTCGTGCTGCTGATCACCGACGGGCTCGATCGCGAGGGCGCGTCGGGGCTGGCCGAGGAGATGGAGCGGCTGCACAAATCCTGCGCTCGGCTGATCTGGCTCAACCCGCTCTTGCGGTATGGCGCCTACGAGCCCAAATCTCAGGGCAACCGGGCGATGTTGCCCCATGTCGATGAATTCCGGCCGGTGCACAATCTCGAAAGCCTGG
Source organism: Reyranella sp. (assembly GCA_035947815.1). Lineage (GTDB taxonomy): Bacteria > Pseudomonadota > Alphaproteobacteria > Reyranellales > Reyranellaceae > Reyranella. The sequence goes on along the minus strand of DASZJU010000189.1, from coordinate 1,251 downwards.
CTGGCCTGATCGCGGCGCTGGGCGCCGCGCCGTCGAGCACCGACAAGCGGCTGGCGGGTTGGCAGACGGAACTGCGCAAGGAGTAGACCATGAGCGATGCACTCGATGTTTTAGACCAGGTCGGCAAATGGAAGGCCTCCGGCAAGGGCGTGGCGGTTGCCACGGTGATCACCACCTGGGGATCCTCGCCGCGGCCCGTCGGCAGCCAGCTTGGAGTCGATGATACCGGCGCCATGGTGGGCTCCGTGTCGGGCGGCTGTATCGAAGGCGCCGTGGTCAAGGAGGCGCTGGCCTCGATCGCCGACGGCAAGCCGCGGCTGCTGGATTTCGGCGTCACCGACGAGCAGGCCTGGGACGTCGGTCTCGCCTGCGGCGGCAAGGTCCAGGTCTTCGTCGAGAAGGTGAACTGATCCCATGAAGGCCGAAACCGTCGCCGCCTTGCAGGACGCCCGCACCAAGCGCCGCGCCGTGACGCTCGCCACCCGGCTGAGCGATGCCGCCGAGACCCTGGTCTATCCGGACAAGGCGGACGGCGCGCTCGCCTCCGATCCGGCACTGCTGTCGGCCGCCCGCCGCGCCATGGCGATCGGCCGCAGCGAGACGATCGACCTCGGCGGCGAAAAGATCTTCCTGAACGTCTACGTGCCGCCAGCGCGCCTGATCATCGTCGGCGCCGTGCATATCGCCCAGTCGCTGGCGCCGATGGCGGCCATGCTCGATTTCGACGTCACCGTTGTCGATCCGCGCGGCGCCTGGGCCACGACCAACCGCTTTCCCGGCGTGAAGGTGGTGCAGGACTGGGCCGACGAGGCCTTCGAGACGATGGGACTCGACGTGTCGACCGCCGTGGTGACGCTGACGCACGATCCCAAGCTCGACGATCCCGCGCTGGAGGCTGCACTGAAGTCGGACGTCTTCTATGTCGGCGCGCTGGGCAGCAGGCGCACCCATGCCAAGCGCAAGGATCGGCTGGCCGAAGCCGGCATCACCGAGGAACAGTTTGCCCGCGTGCATGGCCCGGTCGGACTCAATATCGGCGCCAAGTCGCCGGCCGAGATCGCGGTGTCCATCCTCGGCCAGATCGTCGAGGCGCGGGCCCGCCGCCTCGAGGCGATGGCCGGCCCCAAGGTGGTCGCGGCGTGAGATTCGGCGAGACGCCCATCGACGAGGCGACCGGGGCCATCCTGGCCCATAGCTGGCGCGCGAGCGGCGTCAATTTTTCCAAGGGCCGGCTGCTGTCGGCGGACGATG
>DASZJU010000188.1:0-7046 GCA_035947815.1 Reyranella sp. | reverse complement strand
CCCAGCGCTTCGAGAAGCTCCCGACGCAGCCAGCGGTTGGCGGGATCGTCGCGAACGCGGTCGTGCCAGTAGAGATAGAGATCCAGGGTCGGCATCTTCACCGGCATCCTGAGCGCCCGGATCGCCGGACTGCCGCCGAGGAGCGCGGCGTAGCGCTCGGGCATGGTGAGCACGAGATCGGTTTCGCCGACCACGCGAAACGCCGCGAGATAGTTGCGGCAACGCAGGCGGACGTGGCGGCGCAGGCCGCGCTGGCCGAGCTCTATGTCCTCGGCGCCAGGTCCCCGGCGGCGCGAAGTCACCATGACATGCTGCTGCTCGAGATAGGTCCGCACGGTGAAGCCCGGACGAATCCCGGGGTGCGACTTGCGGGCGACAACCACGAACCTGTCGGTCCCCACCCTCTGACGGTGGACGCGCTCGGACAGGGGCAAAGACACATCCACGACCACGTCGAGCGTGCCGTCGGCCAGGCCGGCCTCGACGCTGCGCCGCCTGACCTGCACGGTGCGAAGGTCGATCCGCGGTGCGGTGCGGGCGAGCCTGCGCATCATCGGCGGCAGGATGAGCACTTCCAACGGGTCGCGCATCGCCACGGTGAACGCCGTTTCGGTCCGCGCCGGATCGAAGCCGTCGCTTTTCTCGATCAGCGCTTCCAAAGTCCGCAGCGACCGGCGCAGTGGCTCGATGAGCCGCTTGGTCAGCGCCGTCGGCGCCAGGTTCCGGCCGTGGCGGACGAACAGCGGATCGCCCATCGTCCCGCGCAGGCGGGCCAGCGCATGGCTGATCGCAGGCTGGGTGAGGTTGAGCTTCTCGGCGGCGCGGCTTACGCCCCCCTCGTCGACGATCGCCTCCAGGACGACGAGCAGGTTGAGGTCGACGCGCGCGAGATTAATCATGTTCATATGATCATATGCAAAACATTCAGTTCTGTCATGAGTGCGCGATGCCTAGGCTGCGCCATCCCACACGGCGAGGCATCCCATGGACTTCATCCATTCCGACAAGGTCAAGGCGCTGCAGGAGAAGCTGGCGGCCTTCATGGAGGCCGAGATCTATCCCAACGAGGCGCGTCACGAACAGGAAATGGCGACTGGCGACCGCTGGCAGCCGACCGCGGTGCTGGAAGCGCTGAAGGCCAAGGCCCGGCTGGAAGGCCTATGGAACCTGTTCCTGCCCCACTCGCCACGCGGCGGCGGCCTCACCAATCTGGAATACGCGCCGCTCTGCGAGATCATGGGGCGTTCGCTGATGGCGCCGGAGGTCTTCAACTGCGCTGCTCCCGACACCGGCAACATGGAGACGATCGAGCTCTACGGCACCGAGGCGCAAAAGGCGCAATGGCTGGAGCCGCTGCTCGAAGGCCGCATCCGCTCCTGCTTTGCCATGACCGAGCCCGCCGTGGCGTCATCGGACGCAACGAACATCGAAAGCACGATCCTGCGCGACGGCGACCACTATGTGATCAACGGCCGCAAGTGGTGGACCTCGGGGGCGCCCCATCGGCGCTGCGAGATCATCATCTTCATGGGCAAGACCGATCCCCGCAATCCCGACCGCCACCGGCAGCAATCGATGGTCCTGGTGCCAATGAAGACGCCGGGGGTGACAGTGGTGCGCGCCCTGCCCGTGTTCGGCTACGACGACGCTCCAACCGGCCATGCGGAGGTACTGTTCGAGAACGTGCGCGTGCCGGTCTCGAACATCCTGCTGGGCGAAGGCCGCGGCTTCGAGATCGCCCAGGGCCGTCTCGGCCCCGGCCGCATCCATCATTGCATGCGGGCGATCGGCGCGGCCGAGCTCGCGCTCGAGAAGATGTGCAAGCGCGTGAAGTCGCGCGTCGCTTTTGGCAAGCCGTTGGCCGAGCAGACCGTCACCCTGGAGCGCATCGCCGAGGCTCGAATCCTGATCGAGCAGGCACGGCTGCTCGTTCTCAAGGCGGCCGACATGATGGACCGGGCCGGCAATAAAGCGGCCTTGGCCGAGATCGCCATGATCAAGGTCGCCGTCCCTGCCATGCTGACGCGCGTCGTCGACATGTCGATCCAGGCGCATGGCGCCGCCGGCGTATCGGACGATTTCGGCCTGGCGCGCATGGCCGTGACCGCCCGCGCGCTCCGCCTGGTCGACGGGCCCGACGAGGTCCACCGCAACCAGATCGGCCGGCTCGAGCTGCGCAAGTACAATTGAATGCTCTTGCCGGACCGCGGGCCTCCAGGCCCGCATCATAGTCATGAGCGGGCCTGGAGGCCCGCGGTCCCAGAAGACTACCGCGCCGGCTCGCTAATGAAGACCACGCTACCGTGTGCTTGCCGCCGGCAGAATCACCGTAACGCGGAGGCCGGATCGCTTCGGCGCGGCGATATTCTCGATCGTGATCGTCCCGTCGAAGCCGCCGACGATCCGGTGCACGATGGACAGCCCGAGTCCTGTCCCCTCATCAGCGGAGCGGCTTCCACGAAAAAACGGCTCGAACACACACTCGAGATCGGCGGGCAAGATGCCAGGGCCTGTATCCTCTATGCGAACCACGGCGTTGTCGTCGTCGCGATAGAGGTACAAGTCGACGCGGCCCCCCGCCGGTGTGTGACGGAGCGCGTTGTCGAGCAGATTGCGCAACATGACGGCAAGGGCCGTCGCATCTCCCCGGACAAATACCGCCTCCAGGCGCGCGAACCCCAGATCGACGACGCGAGCGGCGGCGATCGGCAGAAGATCGGAGACGCATTCCCTTGCGATATGGTCGAAAGCCGTCACCGCGGCGTCTGTCGCAGCCCCGGTATCGTAGCGCGCATGTGCCAGGAGTTGTTCCAGCAGGTGCGCGGTCCGGCGGATTCCCTGGATGAGCACGTCAAGGCGCGCGCGGCTCTGCGGCGGAAGATCGATGCGGTCGAGATTTTCGGCCTGAATGCCCAGCGCCGTGATCGGCGTGCGCAACTCATGCGCGGCATCGGCGATGAAGCGTCTATTCTGGTCGACCATTGTGCTCACGCGTCCGAGCAGCCGGTTGATCGAAGCGACGAAGGACCGAAGCTCGGCCGGCACGCCATCGAGCGGCAGCTTCTCGAAATCGTCGGGGCGCTTGGCGTCGAGACGGTCCGCCAGGCGCAGCACCGGTCGCAGAGTTCGATGGATGACGATCGCCACCAGCAGCGTCAGGCAAGGAATGAGCGCCGCCAAGGGCAAGACGGTACGCAAGGCGCTGTTGGTGGCGGATTCGTCGCGACCGGCGGTGGGCTGGCCGACGGCCACGCGACTGCCGTCGGCCCGCGTGCGCACGACCAGCCGCCAGTCCTCACCGCCGCGCGCCACGGTTTGCAGTCCGTCGGGTAAGCTCGCCGGCAGGCCGGGAATCGCTTGCGCGCCTTCGGCCTTTTTGCCCGCGTCGCCCAATTCCTGGACGGTGATGCGGGCTTCGGCGTCGACGGCCTCTCCCACCGGTGCCGGTGGTTGGACGCCGTGGGCAGCCACCAGCGCGCCGATCTGGACCAGCATTGAATCCTGAAGTTCGATGGCCTCGTCAAAGCTGGATTTGAAGGCGATGCCGCCCGCCGCCAGGCCGGTCACAAGGACGAAGGCGCCAATTCCGATGAGCAGTCGATTGCGGAGCGAGGCCACTAGGACGGCCGATCCACCATCCAACCAACACCCCGCACGTTGCGGATTGCGGTTGCGCCGATCTTCTTGCGTACGGCGTGGATCAGGAATTCGACAGCGTTGCTCTCGACTTCCTCGTTCCAGCCATAGATCCGCTGCTCGAGATCCTGGCGCGAAAAGATCGCGCCAGGGCGCGACAGCAGCGTCTGAAGCAGTGCGAATTCACGCGCCGACAGCTGGCTCACCGCTCCGGCATGACTTGCGTGACGTGTCGCCGGGTCGAGGCTGACGGAGCCGTTGCTCAATATTGCCGGACTGCCGCTGCCTTGACGCCGCAGGATCGCTCGCATCCGCGCCAGCAACTCGCGCATCTCGAAGGGTTTTACCAGATAGTCGTCGGCGCCGAGATCGAGGCCACCGATGCGGTCCTCGATGCCGTCACGCGCGGTCACGATGATCACCGGAAGCGGCCGGCGGCGTTTGCGGAAGTGCCGCAGCACATCGAGCCCGTCTGGCTTCGGCAGGCCGAGATCGAGCAGCACCAGATCATAAGGCTCGACCTCGGCGGCGTCGGTCGCGGTCTGGCCATCGGTCACCCAATCGACGGCGTAGGCGGCATCCTTGAGGGCCTCGGCGATCGCCGCCCCGATCATGCGATCGTCTTCGACAAGCAGAATGCGCATCCTTGTCCGATTCTCGAACCGCTGCGTCGGCTACCTGGCAAGGATAGCCGACGCCGCCGTGTGAGTTGTCCTCGACCGCGTCAGTCGTCCTTGTCGTCGTCATCGACTTTGTCGGCCGTCGACGCGATGACTGTGCCCTTGTCGGCGTCGATCTTCACGTCGAAAACGCCGGATGGGGCCGCGACTTCGACCTCATAGACCCACTGACCGTCCTTTCGCTGCTCGTACTCCGCGCGCACGGCCTTACCCTGGACATGCTGCTCGGCGGTGGTGACCGCGGTGACCAACGATATCCGGGCGTTCGCAATCGCCGCCGCGTCGTTGCCCGGCCTCTTCGCATTGTCCGCGCAGGCAGTCCCAACTGCCGCCGCAAAGGCCGCAATACCGAGGATGATCCATTTGCGATGCATGACAGTGTCTCCTTGGGGTTAAAGCCGGCTGTTTATCAGCCGCAGGCTTAGGCCTGCCTTAGCGGCCCTTGGCGGCGGGGTGCGGCCATGTGGCCGACGTTTCCTAAGCCGACGCTAAGGCGACATGGGCAGGGTGGGTCCAAGCCATCACGCCGACAGGAGTAACGCTTTGAATCGCCCCTCAAGCGCACGCGTCCCCATCCTGCTCAACAAGGTCCCCCAGGTCACCCTTACGTTCTGGGCAATCAAGATCATGTCGACGACCGTCGGCGAAACGGGGGCGGATTATCTTGCCGTGCATGTCGGGCTTGGCACGGCAATCACCGGCGCCATCATGGTCGTCTTGCTGATCGGCGCGTTGGTCGGACAGGTCAGATCGGAACGCTACGTACCGTGGCTCTATTGGCTGACGGTCGTCCTCGTCAGCGTGGTCGGCACCCAGATCACGGACGCGCTCACCGACGGGCTGGGCGTCAGCCTCTATGTGAGCACGCTCGCCTTCGGTGCGGCTTTAGCCGCGATCTTCGCGCTCTGGTACGGGACCGAGCGGACGCTATCCATCCAGACCATCATCACGACTCGCCGCGAACTCTTCTATTGGGCAGCGATCCTTTTCACCTTCGCCCTCGGCACGGCGGCCGGCGACCTCGCGACCGAAGCGCTTGGCCTCGGCTTCCAATGGGGCGTCGTGGTGTTCACCGGTCTGATCGCGCTGATCGGCCTCGCCTGGTTCCTCGGCGCCAATGCCGTCCTGGCCTTCTGGCTCGCCTACATCCTCACGCGGCCGCTTGGCGCGTCGCTCGGCGACCTGCTGTCTCAGGCGAAAACCTACGGCGGCCTGGGATTCGGCACCGTCTACACAAGCCTCGCCTTCCTTGCCCTCATCGTCGTTCTGGTCGTCTTGCTCAGCATCGGCAGGCCGCCGAACGACGTCACCGTGGAAGACGAGGCTTGAACTGACGCCACCCTCTGGCGGTTCTTCTATCCAACAAAAGGAGAGACTAAAATGACACTGCGCAAAACATGCCAGACCCTGATCGCCTGGGCAGCCGTCGGCCTGCCGCTCACGGCAGCCAGCCTCGTCGCCGACGACATGCCGTTGATCGGCCGTGCCGTGGCGGCGCCAGCCTCGAAGATCGGCGATCTTTCGCCCTTCCGCGCCATCGTCGTTGACACCACGGCCCTGGTCGACAAGGGCGACATCGCCCATGCAAAGGCGCGCATCAAGGATCTCGAAACCTCGTGGGACGAGGCGGAGGCCGCGCTGAAGCCGCGCGCGGCGGCCGACTGGCATGTCATCGACAAGGCCATCGACCGCGCGCTGGCGGCCTTGCGGGCAAAGGCACCGGATGCCGGCGCCTGCAAGCAATCCCTGGTCGACCTTCTCGCGACGATTGATCAGTACGCAGCGAAATGAACGACCTGACGCGTGGCGCGGGCGCGAGGTGGCCGCTTGGCGATTTGTTGGCGCCTACCTCGCCGGCTCGCTGACGAAGGCCACCTTGCTCAATCCCGCCTTGGAGGCATCGGCCAGCATCTCCGCGACATAGCGGTAGGCCACGTTCTGGTCGGCGCGCAGGTAGATTTCCGGCTGCGGGCGCTTGGCGCCCGCCTCGGTGAAGCGGGTGACCGCATCCTCGCGGCTGATGCGCTCGCCGTTCCAGAACAGCGAACCGGTGGCATCGATGGCGAACTCGACCTTCTCCGGCTTCTGGATGTCGGCGGTCGAGGTCGCCTTGGGCAGGTCGAGCTTGACGGCGTTGGTCAAGAGCGGCGCCGTCACGATGAAGATCACCAGCAGCACCAGCACGACGTCGATCAACGGCACCATGTTGATCTCGGCCATGGGCTGGGACGAGGTTTTCCGGTCGAAGCTTCCGAAGGCCATGATCGTTCTCCCCGGCTAGTAGTTGACGGCGGCGAGCGGCACGCTGCCGGGCTTGGTCCCGCGTCCCGAAGCCTGCAGGGCGCGGCCCATCGACAGGAAGGTCAAAAGCTCGAAGGCGAAGGCATCGAGCTTGGCGGTCAGCACGCGGTTGGAGCGGGTCAGCCAGTTGTAGCCCATGACCGCCGGCAGGGCGACGGCCAGGCCGATGCCGGTCATGATCAGCGCCTCGCCGACCGGGCCCGCCACCTTGTCGAGCATGCCCGAGCCGCTCATGCCGATCGCCACCAGCGCGTGGTAGACGCCCCACACCGTGCCGAACAGGCCGACGAAGGGTGCGGTGGCGCCGATGGTGGCCAGCATGGTGAGGCCGTTCTCGAGCGACGTCGTCTCCTCGTCGAGCACCTTCTTGATGGTGCGCGTCAGGAACTCCTGCTCGCTGCCGGTCTCCTCGAGCTTGGCGGCGCCGAA
>DASZJU010000187.1:0-9491 GCA_035947815.1 Reyranella sp. | reverse complement strand
AAGGGCGTGGCGCCACGCAGCGGGGCCGCGGCGCTGGCGCTGGAAAAGGTCAGCTTCACCTATCCCGGCCAGAGCCGCCGCGCGCTCTCCGACGTCAGCTTCGAGATTCCCGCCGGCAAGACCGTGGCGCTGGTCGGCACCTCGGGCGCGGGCAAGACGACGACGGCGCAGTTGCTGATGCGCTTCTGGGATCCCGATTCCGGCCGCATCACGCTCAACGGCGCCGATTTGCGCGACTACAAGCTCGACGCGCTGCGCCGCCTGGTGGCGCTGGTCGCGCAGGACACCTATCTCTTCAACGACAGCCTGCGCGCCAACATCCTGATCGCGCGGCCCGAGGCTTCCGAGGCGGAACTGCAGGCGGCCATCCAGCACGCCTCGCTCAGCGAATTGGTCGCCGCCCTGCCCGAGGGGCTCGACTCGCCGGTCGGCGAACGCGGCACCAGCCTGTCGGGTGGCCAGCGCCAGCGGGTCGCCATCGCGCGCGCCTTCCTGAAGGACGCGCCGATCCTGGTGCTCGATGAAGCAACCTCGCATCTCGATGCGGTGAACGAGCAGGCGGTGCGCCGCGCGCTCGACGTGCTGCAGGCCCAGCGCACCACCATCGTCATCGCCCACCGGCTGTCGACGGTGCGCGACGCCGACCTGATCGTGGTGCTCGACGAGGGTCGCGTCGCCGAGACCGGCACCCACGCCTCGCTGCTGGCGCGGGGCGGCCTCTACGCCCGGCTGGTTTCGCGCCAGCTTGCGTCGGTATATGCTCCGGCCGCTTCCTGAGCCACGTTAGCGGAGCCTGCCATGTTCAGCCACGTCACCGTCGGCAGCAACGACGTCGCCAAAGCCAAGGGCTTTTATGACACCCTGCTGAAGCCGCTCGGCCTGGTGCGCCATGCCGACTATCCCGAAGCCGCGGGCTACGGCCCGAGCGGCGGGCGGCCGCAGCTCTGGATCGTCAGTCCGCTCGACAAGAAAGCGGCCAGCGTGGGCAACGGCATCACGGTCGGCCTGGACGCGCCTGATCGCGCCGCCGTCGACGCCGCCCACAAGGCAGGCCTGTCGGCCGGCGGCAAGGACGAGGGTGCACCGGGCCTGCGCACGCACTATCATCCCAACTATTATGGCGCCTATCTCAGGGATCCCGACGGCAACAAGATCTGCGTCGTCTGCCATAAGCCCGCGTAGGAGAAGAGCATGAGCGAGCCGTTCAAGGTGTTCTGGCAGCCCGGTTGAACGAGCTGTCTGAGACTCAAAGAGTTTCTATCGGTCCGTGGGATCGACTTCGTATCAGTGAATGTGCTTGAGGACGCCGGCGGCATGGCCGAGCTGCAGAAGCTTGGCGTGCGCTCGGTGCCCGTGCTGTCGCGCGGCGACAAGTACACCTTCGGCCAGAGCACCAAGCAGATCGTCGACTTCCTGGGCCTGAAGGAGAAGTCGGGCCCCGAGCTCTCGACCGAGGAACTGGCGGCGCGGGTCGACAAGTTCATGGGCGCCGCGCTCGAGCTCATCCCGCTGATGCCCCACGACCGGCTGGACATCCACGTGCCGGGGCGTCCGCGCAGCTACCGCACTCTGGCATTTCATCTGTTTCGCGTGGTCGACGCCTTTCTCGACGCCAACGCGGGCATCACCCTGGTCCAGACCATGTTCGGCGAGGAACCTGCGCCCGACGCCGATACCGCGACCCTGGTCGCCTACGGCGAGAAGGTGCGCCGCCGCTTCCGCGACTGGTGGAGCACGGGCGACACGTCACCCACCAAGGCGCTACCAACCTATTACGGTCCGCAAAGCCTGCACGAGCTGATGGAACGCACGACCTGGCATTCCGGCCAGCACGTGCGGCAATACATGATGCTGCTCGAGAAGGAAGGCGTTTCCCATCACCGGCCGCTGGTGGCCGGCGATTTCGCCAAGCTGCCGATGCCGCAGAACGTCTGGGACGGTTGACGACCGCAGCCGGTTCGCTTACGGCCGGATGAGCCATGACAGCCAAGTTCCCCAGCCGGAAATATCCCAACGTCGGCACCTTCGTCACGGACTACGCACGCCTGGTCGCGGCGGGTCTGACGTCCGTCCGTTCATCCGAAATCGATCGCGCCGTTGCCGCGCTCAAGCAGGCCATCCAGGGCGACAGGCTGATCTTTGCCTGTGGCAACGGCGGCTCGGCGGCGATCGCCAATCATCTGACCTGCGATTGCTCGAAGGGCATTGCCACCAATACGACGCTGCGCCCGAGGGTTGTGAGCCTGTCGGCCACCGTCGAATTGATCACGGCGATCGCCAATGACATCGACTTTGCCGAGATCTTCGTCCATCAGCTCCGCAACGCGGCCCGGCCGGGCGATTTGCTGATCACGATCTCCTCGTCGGGCGATTCGGAGAACATCGTGCGCGCGCTGGCCTGGGCGCGCGACAACGGCCTCGCCACCATCGCCATGTCGGGCTTTTCCGGCGGCCGCAGTGCCAAGACCGCGGATATCAGCCTGCACGTCGCGGGCGAGAATTACGGCGTCGTCGAGGACGCCCATCAGGCCCTGATGCACATTCTCGCGCAGTACGTGAGAATGTCAGAAATCCCGGAAGAGATACTGCAAACGCTGCGTTTCTGAGCCTCCCTGCGCGGAACCTTTGGGTGTCTTTGCGCGTTCCTTGCCGTAATCCAACATCCCAGGAGTACGTCATGCGCAATTCCGCCACCCATAACGGCAAGGACCTGGCCAAGGAAATCGCCCTCCTCAAGGCCCAGCTCGAGGAGCTGTCCGACAGCGTCAACGGCGCGGGCAATTCCATCGTCGAGCGCGGCCAGGAGGCTCTCGAGGAGACTCTGCGGTCGGCGCGCGAGCTGATCGCCAAGTATGGCGATACCGCCAAGTCGATTGCCCAGGACACGGTCCGACTCAGGGACAGGGCGACCGACACGCTGATCGAGCATACCGAGGCCCGGCCGCTCACCACCCTCGCCGCCATCATCGGCGTCGGCTTCCTCGCAGGCTGGCTTTGTCGTCGGAACTAGGCCGGCGCCAAAGAAGCTCTCTGCGCCGGCCAGACCTTCCGTGATCGGCCCCCTCTTGCGCGTGGTGGCTTCCGCAGCCGCCGCGCGCTCGCTGCGCGTGGCCACTCATGACGCAGCGACACGCGCCCTGCTGACCCTGGGCGCCGGCGTAGCCATTGCCGTGGGCGCGGCCTGCCTCACCTCAGCGGCTTTTGTCGTGCTGGCACGCAATGTCGATCCGGCCGGCGCCTGGGCGATCGTCGGCGCCTTCTGGGGACTGGTCGGCCTGGTCTACTTCGCTGTCGCGAGCCGCCGCCGCTGACGGGGTGGCTTGATCGGCGGGCGCTTGACCGAGACCAGCGCCGGCTTCTGCGCCACCTTCTCGCTCACCGGACGATCATCCGACAGCATCACTTCCAGCCAGCGCAATGACGGCAGATGGGCGGCGATGGTGCTGAGCAGGATCAGGAGCGGCACCGCCACGATGGCGCCGATGGCGCCCCACATCCAGCCCAGCAGCGCGATGGTGACGAACACCGCCACGGTATTGAGCGCACAGCGGCGGCTCACGAAGGCCGGCGTGATGAACTGCGACTCCGCGAAATGGATCACGAGCAGCGCGGCCGGCGCTCCCAGGATGCGCAGCCAGTCGTCGAAACTGATCAGGGCGATCAGCGCCACCATGCCGATCGTGAGCGGCGCACCGACAAACGGCACGAAGGACGCCAGCCCCATGACGATGCCCCACATGATGGCGTTGGGAAAGCCCAGCAACGCCAGCGCCCCGGCCGCGGCAACAGCGACGCAGGCATAGATGACCGCCAACGCGAACAGGTAGTGCCCGACACGGTCGTTGATGTCGCGCATCATCCGGGCCAGCCGCACGCGCGTGGCCCAGGTGAGTGGAATACGCAGCATCTGGCGACGATGGTCGTTGCGATGGGCAAGCAGCATGAAGGCCAGCACGCCGGCATAGCCGATCTGCAGGATCACGACGGGCGTCGTGCTGGCGAGCTCGCCCAGCATCGACTTTTCGCGTACCACGACCTTTTCCGGCGCAGGGGCTGCAGGGCTGGCCGGCGTCGCCGTCGTCGCCTGCTCGACCCTGTCCGACACCTGCTTGACGATGGCGAGCGACGAGCGAAGGCCTTCGAGCTTGCGTTCGAGCGTATAGCTCAGGTACGGCGCCTGCGCGGCCCATGAAGAAATCGAGGGAATGGCGATCCCCAGCAGGCCGGCGATGAGCAGAGCCAGCAGCGACACCGAGGCGGCGGCAGCGGGTGTCGGCGGCAAGTGGGCCCGCTCCAGCGCATTGGCGACCGGTGTCAGCATCAGTGCCAGCACGAGCGCGCCGGCTGTGGGAATGAGGAAGTCGCGCGCCAGATAACCGATGAGGCCGACGGCGCATACCGCCAGCAGCATCAGCGGGCGGCGAATGGCCGAGCCGCCATGGACATGGACGACGGGGAAACGCTCGTTCTTCTCGGCGAGCTCGGCTTTGGTCTCTCTTTCCACCCCCGGCAACCTCTCTAGGTAGAGAACAACGGTGGAAACGACGCACGGTTGCACCAAAGGCGCGGCGCCCGGCGAAAATCTGCTGGTGGACCCGTGGCGAGCCGGCACGGCGGCGCGTTTCTCTCTGTGGCACCGAGTGTTTGCCGAGCGCGCAGCCCGCGCCCTACGCTCGCGCCCGACATGCCAGCCCCTCACCCGCCGACTTACGCCAACACCGTGCCGGTCATGGAGCGCCATCGCTTCGATGCCGGCTCGCTCGACCGCTATTTGCGCGCCCACCTCGACAACTATCGCGGCGGATTGGAGGTCAGGCAGTTCGATTCCGGTCACTCCAATCCGACCTTCTTCGTTTCCGCGGAAATGCAGGGCGGCAAGCGGCGGGACTTCGTGCTGCGCAAGAAGCCGCCCGGCAAGCTGGTCGCCTCGGCGCACCAGGTCGACCGCGAGTTCCGCGTGATCTCGGCCTTGGCCCAGACCGACGTGCCGGTGGCGCCGGCCCGCCTGCTCTGCGCCGACGACTCCGTCATCGGCCAGATGTTCTATCTCATGGACGCCGTGCCGGGCCGCATCCTGATCGACGCCGCGATGCCCGGCCAGACGCCGGCGGAGCGCGCGGCGATCTTCGATTCGATGAACGACGTTGTGGCGCGCCTGCACAAGGTCGATCCGGCAAAGGTCGGCCTGGGCGATTACGGGCGCAGCGGCCACTACATCGCCCGCCAGGTGACGCGCTGGAGCAGGCAATATGCCGAGCTCAAGACCGAGGACATCCCGGCGATGGACAAGCTCACCGTCTGGCTGCCCGAGAACATCCCGGCGGAAGATCCGACCACCATCGTGCATGGCGACTATCGGCTGGGCAATCTGATCGTGCATCCCGGCGAGCCGCGCATCGTGGCGGTGCTCGACTGGGAGCTCTCGACCCTCGGCCATCCGCTTTGCGACATCGCCTACAACTGCCTGGGCTACCATCTCACCGAGCCGCCGCATGGCTTCGCCACGGTCGACTTCCGGAAGCTCGGCCTGCCGACCGAGAACGAATATGTCGCCGCCTACTGCCGGCGCGTCGGGCGCGCCGCCATCGCGAACTGGAACTACTACCTCGCCTTCTCGCTGTTCCGGCTGGCCGCCATCGCCCAAGGCGTCTACCGCCGCGGCCTGCAGGGCAATTCGTCCCATCCCGAATCGATAAAAATGAGCAAGTCGGCACGCGAACGCGCCGAACTCGCCTGGAGTCTTGTGTCCTAGGATCGGAGGAACAAAAATGATCCTGGATTTGATAGGCTACAAGCCCGCCAACTGAGCAAGAGAGTGACCACGATGCCCATGCTGAAGCGCCCCGATGGCGAGATCTACTATGAGGTCCATGGCGCAGGCTTTCCCATCCTGCTCTATGCGCCAGGCGGGCTGACCTCGCGGGTCGAGATGTGGGGCGGCGCGTCGCCCAACTATCCCAACGGGTTTCCCTGGATGGACCCGCGCACGGCGCTTGCCGACAAATACACGGTCATCGCCATGGATCAGCGCAACGCCGGCAAGTCGGTGGCCGACGTCAAGCCGGACCACGGCTGGCACACCTTCGCCGCCGACCATCTGGCGCTGATCGACCATCTCGGCTTCAAGAAGTTCCACGTCATGGGCGGCTGCATCGGCGGCAGCTACTGCTTCGAGGCGATCGAGCAGGCGCCTGATCGCGTCGCGTCGGCGGTGCTGCAGAACCCGATCGGCCTGTGGGAAAACCGCGACAGCTGGGACGCCGCCATCAAGGGCTACGGCGAAACGGTGCGCGCCCGCGATCCCTCGATCCCGCAATCGGCCATCGATTCCTTCGGCAGAAACATGTTCGGCACCGATTTCGTGTTCTCCGTCACCCGCGACTTCGTCAAAGCCTGCCGCACGCCGCTCTTCCTGCAGCCCGGCTCCGACAAGCCGCATCCGGCCCATACCAGCGAGGAGATCGCGGCGCTCGCGCCCGACATCGAGGTTCAGAAGGACTGGAAGGGCCCGACATTCCTGCAGGAGTCGATCAAGCGCGTGCACGCCTTCCTCGCCAAGCACACACCGAAGTAGCCCCATGCGTCGCCTTGCAGGCGCGGCGATCCTCGTCACCGCATTCGCGACGACCGTCCAGGCGCAGGAAACCTGGGTCGCCGTGGCGACCGACGACGGCCCGAATTTCGGCTATGCCGTCGGCATGGCGACGCGCGAGGCCGCCGAGATCACGTCGCTCGGCGAATGCGTCGGCAGCTACAGGATCAGGCTCACGGCCTTAGCGCGTTGCGTCGCCTTCGTGCGCAGCGATCCGGGCAATGCCTCGGGCTACGGCGCCGGCCCGACGCGCGAGGCGGCGCAGCAGACCGCGTGGAACGACTGCAACCGCCGCGTCCCGTCCAATTCCTGCACGGTCCGCGTCGCGCAGTGTTTCGAGTAGCGACCAAGCGCGTCCGTGCGGGCGTGATAGTCTAGACGCCAACCAGGAGCGCCCCGTGCAAAATCTTGGCGTCATCATCGGCATCGCCGTGGCGGTGGCCATCGCGATCTTCTTCGGCACCCGCCGCGCGGCGCAAACGCAGCGCCTGCAGATGGCCGCCATCGGTCTGGTCGTGGCGGGCGTTGCCGCAGCGGCCGCGGTGTACGGGCTGAAGGCCGTGCAGGGCGGCGGCGCGGACACCGCGGCCGTCGACGAGGCCCTGGCGAGCGTGCACGCGCTGCCGATGGTCGGCGTGGTGCTCGACGACGTGCCGGGCGCGCAAGACCGCCTGCGCGAGGCCCTGCGGGAGGAGATCCGCCAGCCCACGACGCAAGGTCCGTCGCGGCCGGCCAAGCTCATGAACGAGCTGCGCGTCGCCTACATCGTGCCGACGCTCAAAGCGACCGACGAGGCAAGCGCCGCCGCGGCGATAGACGCGCGCACCGCCCTGCTGCAGACTCTCAAGAACACCGACCTCGTCGTCTGCAAGGAGTTCGCCGTCACCGGCATCCAGCGCAGCGACAAGCTCGACGCGACGAGCCGGAAACTGATGAGCGACCTGCTGGCCGCGCTCGAGAAGGCCTATCGCAGCGGCCGCGCCGCAAAAGCCGCCGGTGCGCCCGCTCCGCCCGTCGCCAGCGACGCCGAGGCGCGCACGCTCCTGACCGAAGCCGGTTTCCAGCAAGCCGATTTCGACAGGCTGAAGCGTCTTGCCCGCTTGCCTGTCGAGGAGGCCTGCGACATGGCGCTGAAATTCAACGATGCCCCCCAGAAGGTGGCGGCCGACAAGCGCGGCGCGCTGATGCGCTATTTGCTGACCGTGCAGTAAGAGGCAGCGAGAAAAGGCGAACCGCTCAAGGCCTTATTGCCGCAACGCAGCAACCGACTCGGTTGTGCACAGCGGATTTGCACCGAACACGCGAATTTCAATTGCTCGTTTCCGCAGGCCGGTGCCCAATCGCCGGCAACGAAAGTCCGGGGGAGGCAAACCATGTGGAATCAGGTCTACGACCCGCTCGCCAACGAATTGCTGTCGACATTGATCGCGGCGATTCCCGTCGTGGTGCTGCTGGTGCTGATCGCGTCGGGCAAGGTCAAGGCACATATCGCCGCCATCATTGCGCTGGGCGCCGCCATCGTCATCGCGATCTGGGGCTTCACCATGCCGACGGGCCTGGCGTTGCGGGCCTCGGTGCTCGGGCTGGTGACCGGCTTCTTTCCGATCGGCTGGATCGTGCTCAACGTCCTCTTTCTCTACCGCCTGTGCGTGGAGAAGGGCAGCTTCGAACTCCTGCAGCGCACGGTCGGCGGCGTCTCGCCCGATCGGCGCATCCAGCTCCTGCTGATCGCCTTTAGCTTCGGCGCCTTCTTCGAGGGCGCCTCGGGCTTCGGCACGCCGGTCGCCGTGACCGGCGCCATGCTGATGGGGCTGGGCTTCTCGCCGCTCGCCGCCGCCGGCCTCTCGCTGATCGCCAACACCGCGCCGGTGGCCTACGGCGCGCTCGGCACGCCGATCCAGGGCCTCGCCTCGGTGACCGGACTCGATCCGTTCCTGCTGGGCGCCATGGTCGGCCGCCAGCTGCCGTTCTTCTCGCTGATCGTGCCGTTCTGGCTGATCTGGACCTTCGCCGGCTTCAAGGGCATGAAGGAGATCTGGCCCGCCATCCTGGTCACCGGCGTCTCCTTCGCGGTGCCGCAGTTTCTGATCTCGAATTTCGTCAATCCCTGGATCGTCGATATCGGCGCCTCGCTGGTGTCGATGGCCTGCCTGATCGGCTTCCTCAAGATCTGGCAGCCCGAGACACCCTGGCTGTCGCCGGCGTTGCGCAGCCGCGACGACTCGGCGGGCACCATGCCCGCCACGCCGGTCTCCTCGACCGCGAAGGTCACGACGGCGGAAATGTGGAAGGGCCTGACGCCCTGGATCATCGTTTGCGCCGTGCTGCTGGTGTGGGGCAGCGACTGGTTCAAGGTGCCGATGAACAAGATCTTCATCTTCAACTACCCGGTCGAGGGCCTGCACAACATGATCAGCAAGGTGCCGCCGGTCGTCGCCAAGCCGACGGCCGAGGGCGCGGTGTTCGCCTTCACCTGGCTCACCTACACCGGCTCCGGCATGCTGATCGCCGCCATCCTGTCGGCCATCGTGATGCGCTTTTCGCCCGGCCGCCTGATCAAGGCCTACGGCGAGACGATCTGGGCGCTGCGTTTCTCGCTCATCACCATCGCCGCCATGCTGGCGATCGGCACGCTCACCCGCTTCTCCGGCATCGACGCGACGCTGGGCCTGGCCTTCGCCCACGCGGGCTTCCTCTATCCCTTCTTCGGCACCTTGCTGGGCTGGCTGGGCGTGGCGCTCACCGGGTCGGACACCGCGTCGAACGTGCTGTTCGGCGGCCTGCAGAAGATCACCGCCGAGCAGTTGGGCCTCTCGCCCATCCTGATGGCGGCGGCAAATTCGTCAGGCGGCGTCATGGGCAAGATGATCGACGCTCAGTCGATCGTCGTGGCTTCGAC
>DASZJU010000186.1:0-2487 GCA_035947815.1 Reyranella sp. | reverse complement strand
TTGTAGAGACAGAAATCGGCCGGCGGCGGGTGCAGCGGAGCCAGCGCGCCGTCGCGAAACAGCTGTTCCAGGCGCGAGCCCTTGAAGATGCCGTGCGCTCCGCCCAGGGTCAGCGCCGTGCGGGTGATCCGGGTGACGGCTTCGCCGACCATGTATTTTGCGCGGTAGAGAGCAGCGGTGGTTTCCGCTGTCGGCCCCTCGGTATCGCTGAGCCAAGCCGAACGGTAGGTGATCAACCGGGCGGCTTCGAGGTCGACGCTGATCTCGGCGACGTGGCGCCGCACATCGGGGTGGTAGGCCAGCGGTTGGGCATAGCCTTCGGGCTGCCGGGTGTGGGCGACCCGCCGCAACTCGTCGTAAGCTGCGGCGGCGAGGCCGAGATAGACAGCCGTGTACGAGCCCCAGAACCAGTTCAGATAGGCGTGCCGGAAAGACCGCATGTCGTGCGAGCGAAAGACGACGGCGCCGTCCGGCAGCCGGCACTCGTCAAGGATCAGCGAATCGCTGCGGGTCGCGCGCATGCCCAGCACGTCCCAGTTCGGGTCGACGCTGCGTCCCTCGATCACCCGCGGGAGCATCAGGATGATCCCGGCGAAAGGGGCGGTGGCCTCGTCTGGGTAGGCCATTACCAGGACGTAGTCCGCCGCTTCGAGCATCGAGGCGAACATCTTGCGCCCGCTCAGGTTGTAGCCGCCATCAATTCGCCGTGCTCGCGTCTTCAACGGCCGCTCGCCGATCAGCGCTGTGGTGACCGGTTCGGAAAAATTACCGGCGATCAAGCAGCGGTCCTGCACGACCATTCGGGCGATGCGCCGCTTGGTCTCGGCCGTCACCTCGGCGCTTGCGAGCAGCGGCATGACTACCGAGGCGTGCATGTTAAAGGCGAGCGCCGTCGACGGGCAGCCCTGGCCCAGCGCCTCATAGGCGATCGTGTGATCGAGAAAGCTGGCGCCTGCGCCACCCCATTTCCGCGCGACGGTCAGCGCCAGGAAACCCTCGTCGCGAAGGCGTTGGTAATTTTCGATCGGGTGGCTTGCATCGCGGTCGTGCTGGGCCGAGCGGATCGCGAAATCGGCCGCCAGTTCACGGCACTTTTGCTGCAGACGTTGTTGCTCCTCGCTGAGCCTGAAATCCACGCCGCGGAGCCTCCTTGCTGCGACAAAACTAACGCATCGCCGCGGGGTCTGCGAAGGGCAGGCTTGCATCGATGGCTGTTGGGCGAGCCGCACACCTGGTGCAGAGTGCCCTAAAAATTACGCAAGGATGTGACGCTCATGACCTCGCCTCGTAGCCCCGCCGAGACACGGCTCGTCCTGATTGGGGCTGCGGTGCTGCTCAGTCTCGGCATGGGCATCCGCCAAAGCTTCGGCCTGCTCCTGACGCCGGTTACGCGGGATCTCGCGCTAACGGCGGCGGATTTCACTCTCGCCGTCGCCGTGCAGAATATCGTCTGGGGCTTGTCGCAGGCGCCTGTCGGAGCCATCGCAGACCGCTTCGGACTGCGCGCCACGATGATGGCGGGTGCTACAATCTACGTTGTCGGGCTTGGCGTCATGGCCGCGGCAGGAGGCGCCACGGCGCTGATCGTCTCCGGCGGGTTGATCGGGGTGGCGTTGTCCTGCACGGCTTCCTCATTGGGGCTGACCGCCGCCGCCCGAGCGGTCCCGGAGGCGCGGCGGAGCAAGATGCTGGGCGTCGTTGCCGCCGTCGGGTCGCTCGGCACGTTCGTCGTGCCACTTGCGACGCAAGCGCTGCTCACCCACCGGGCCTGGCAAATCGCTGTGTTGTTCTTTATGATCCTGGCCATCGCGATGCTGCCGGCCGGGTTCTGGGCCGGCAGCGCCGACCGGCTGCCGGGCGGAGCCGGGCCCAGGACAACGATGCGCGTGGTGCTCGGCGAGGCGGCCCGCAATCGACCCTTCCTCGTCATGTCGGGGGCCTATTTCGTCTGCGGCCTGAACCTCATCTTCCTCGCCACGCACCTGCCGACCTACCTGGCGATCTGCGGGCAGGACCCGATGCTGAGCGCCGAGGCCCTCGCGGTGATCGGCGGCACGAACTGCATCGGCTCGCTCGCTGCCGGCTGGCTCGGCGGGCGGTATCCGAAGCACATCCTCTTGGGGCTCCTCTACATCCTGCGCGCGATCGTTTTCACCGCCTATTTCGCGATGCCCCCGACCCCGGCGAGCACGCTCGTCTTCGCCGCGGCCATGGGTATGCTGTGGCTCAGCGTGGCGCCCCTCGTAAGCGGCCTCGTCGCAGAGATGTTCGGTACACGCTACATGGCGACCCTACTCGGCATCGCTTTCGTCATGCACCAGGTCGGATCGTCGCTCGGCGCGTGGGGCGGCGGGCTGATCTTCGATGCACTCGGCTCCTATGACCGCGCCTGGCAATTGGGCGTGCTGATCGGCTTCGGCGCCGGGATCGTCCAGATCGTCGCCGGGGGCCCGACCCGCGACCGCGAGAAACATCCTGGCGAGATGA
>DASZJU010000185.1:0-1996 GCA_035947815.1 Reyranella sp. | reverse complement strand
TGGCTCGTGCTTGCCGCGCTGCTGCTCATCGCCGTCGCCCGGGGCCGCATGCCACTGTGGGCCACGCTGGCGATGGTCGTGCTGTGGCCGCTGTCGGCCGTCGCGATCTTTATGGCCGGCGATGCCTACAGCCGAGGCGACCCTTCGGCGATCTGGGTGCTGGCCTTTCTGCCGCCGCTCTTTGCGCTCTACGCCCTGTGGGCGCGCCTGCCCGCGCTGCACGCCACCTTTCGCGCCGGCACCACGAGCGCGGTGTTTGCCGGCGCCATCGCCATCCTCGCGGTGACGCCCATGGTCACGGCGACGCGCGCCGCGCTGCCCGATCCGGCACGCGACGCCCGCCTTGCCGAAGCGGGCAGGGTTCAGGAGGAGCGGATGGCGAAGGAGCGTCAGGCGGCGCTCGACCGCCAGGAGGCCCAGTTCGCGAGCCTCGGCCCGGACTCGGCCCTCGCGGACTACCTCATCTATCTGTCGAGCATGGCCTACGGCGAGCGGGCGCTGGCCGGCATCCGGCAGCTGAAGAACCGGCAGGCCGACGCGGCGCTGCTGCTGCAGCAGGGCCGCATCTCCGATCTGCGCGACCTATGGAGCTTCGACGTGGCGCCCACGGCGGAGCTTTGCCAGGCCTATGGCGCAGCCCTCGCCGCCGCTGCCGGCAACGTCACCAAGGCGCGGTCGGACTATCTCAGCGCCGCCACCGACCTCGAACTACAGATGCCCAACATGAAGTGGCTGATCGCCAACCGTTGCGACCTCGGCCCGCCGCTCGGCCTGCTCGAGACCAACCTGCGCGCCGTCGCCGATTCCGACCGCATGACCCAATTCGCCGATAGGCTGGCGGCGCTGCGCTCGACCAGGCCGTAAACCCATATATCTGCCGGGCGGACGGCCCGCCAGAGTCCGCAGGCGCAGCGCCTGTTCGCATGAGTTGGATTAATGATCTGGAAGAGATTCATGATCTGGAAAACGCAGGATCCCTGTGTCACCGTGACGTCGAACCAACCGGAGGTGTGCCATGAGCCAACTCAAGCTCTCCGAGCGCAATGTTGTGGCGGACACGACGAGAGTTTCGTCTGCCTATGTGCCGACACTCCAGCGCACGCAAGGGCAGCCGCCGCCCATCGCGGCGAACGGCGGCCTGTCCTACATGTCGTTCGACCGTGACGGCGATGCGGGAACCGCCGCGGCGCTCGAGGACGCGCTCGCCCAGATCGCCGAGGGCGAGGGTCAGCGCGTCATCGACATGATCGACAAGGGGCCTCCGGGCCCGATCGAGACCCGGTGGGGCCGCGGGTTTCGCGACTACGACGGGTGCATGAACTACATCCGCGCGAACGGCATCGCGGCCCCCGAAGGCGGCTTGGCGCTGCCGCTGCCCTATACTGTCCACGAGCGGCCGACCTACTCTGTCGTCCCGTCCAACGCGATCTGGCGGGACCCGGCGCGTGCCGACGTCGCGGAGATCCTGCGCAGGAACGAGGAGGCCAACCGGCGGCGGGACCTCTATTTCCCGCAGGTGATGCGCGACGCGCGGCGCATCGGCGAATACTACCCGGGTCTCTCGCCCAGCAGCCCCGAATGCATGGACCGGCTCGGCGTCTCGCTGGCGCACCTCGAGTCCAAGTGCTCGAACTTCTACGATTCGGCGGAGGTGGAGCGCGTGTTCTACCCCGAGATCGAGAAGCTCCTCCTCGATTTCTTTCCGGGCGCGACCGATGCCCTGGTCTACAACCATGACGTCTTCGACAAGGACTACGCGGGCGACCGCACGGAAGACCAGGACAACAAGAACCCGGGTGTGAACGCCCGTTATGCCAACCTCGTGCACAACGACCTGAACGACAACAGCGGCCGCGTGCGCTGCCGCGAGCTGCTCACCAGGAACCTGCGGAACTTCGGGCGCGCGCAGCACTACACGGAGGAAGAGGCTGACGCGAAGATGTCGCGGCGGTTCATGTCGATCAATCTCGCCAAGCCGATGGAGACGGTCGAGCAG
>DASZJU010000184.1:0-38644 GCA_035947815.1 Reyranella sp. | reverse complement strand
GCGAAGACGGGGGGCTTCCTCTTCGCCGAAAACACGAACGAGGGAGAGCCACAGTCATCCGGTGATAGCGACGAGCGGAGCAAGCAGCGTCCACTCAACGACGCGCATCAAGAGTTTTCGTCGCCCTCATCGAGCTGTGTGTCCCCCGGAATCGTCGGCTCGTACTCAAGCGTCCTGCTTTGGCGAATGAAGGGCGGGGGCCATGTCCAACGACAACAAGATCACCGGCACGTATGAAGTGTCTCCCGCCGCCGGCTATGCCGGCGACGTGGTGTCGATGACGGCTTGGAAGATCCTGAGCGACCGCAAGGATGCGGTCCTGATTGACGTGCGCACGCGCGCCGAATGGAACTATGTCGGCCTGCCCGATCTCGAGAAGCTGGCCAAGAAGCCGGCGCTGCTCGAGTGGCAGGTCTTTCCCAGCATGCAGCCCAACCCGGAATTCGTGGCCGCGCTCGCGGGCGCGCTCCCCGACAAGGAGACGCCGCTGCTGTTCCTCTGTCGAAGTGGAGCTCGATCGGCCGCGGCGGCGAAAGCCATGACCGCGGCCGGCTACAGTACATGTTTCAATGTAGCGGACGGATTTGAGGGCCCCCTGGATGCGCAGGCCAAGCGCGGCACGGTGGGGGGATGGAAGGCAGCGGGACTTCCGTGGAGACAAACTTGAACCGAATTCAATCGCCGATATCAGGCAACAATAACAACGCGACGTACGAACAAAAAACTGTGGCGGGGGCCGATATGGAAGAACTTGCGGTCCGGAAGGAGCTCGAGGCGCACTGGGTGCGTGTCTGCGACCGGCTCCGCAAGGAAATCGGCGACAAGGCCTTCAAAACCTGGTTCGGCGAGGTCGAGCTGGGCGAACTGAAGGCCGGCAAGCTCCGCCTCTATGCGCCGACCCGGTTCGTCCGCGACTGGGTTGCCCGCCACTATGGCGACCGCGTGCTGGCCTACTGGCAGGCGGTGCATGCCGAGGTGGGCACCGTCGAGGTGAACCTCGTGCCGCCGCCGGCGCCGCGCCGGCCCAACGAGATCATCGCCGTGCCGCCGGTGCCCTCTTCGCAGAACTACCAGCCGCCGATGCCGCGAATGGGCCCCTCGATCGGCCGCGGCGGCGACGACATCTTCCAGGGGCCGGAAGCGCGCTACACCTTCGCGAACTTCGTGGTCGGCAAGCCCAACGAGTTCGCCTATGCCGCTGCGCGCAACATCGCCGAGCAGGACCGGCCGCTGCCGGAGCGCAACCCGCTCTATATTTTCGGCGGCGTCGGGCTCGGCAAGACGCACCTTATGCATGCGATCTGGCACACCATCCGCGACCGCGATCCCAAGACGCGGGTACTTTACCTGACGGCCGAAAGCTTCGTGAACCGCTTCATCCAGGCGCTGCGCACCAAGAATACCGGCCAGTTCAAGGAGCTGTTCCGCAACGTCGACGTGCTGATGGTCGACGACGTGCAGTTCATCTGTGGCAAGGAAGCGAGCCAGGACGAGTTCTTCTTCACCTTCAATTCGCTGGTCGAGCAAAACAAGCAGATCGTGCTCTCCTCCGAGAAGCCGCCCAGCGAACTGCAGGACATCGAGGAGCGCATGCGCTCACGGCTCGGCAGCGGGCTGGTCGCCGACATTCATTCGTCGACCTATGAGCTGCGACTCAGCATCCTGCAGACCAAGGCCGAGAATGCGCGCGTGCCGGTGCCGACGGCGGTGCTGGAGTTCCTCGCCCACAAGATCAGCACCAACATCCGCGAGCTCGAGGGGGCGCTGAATCGCGTCGTCGCCCACGGCCAGCTGATCGGCCGCGAGATCACCGTCGAGATGGCGCAGGACGTGCTGCACGACCTGCTGCGCCAGGCCGACCGCAAGGTGACGGTCGACGAGATCCAGCAGCGGGTGGCCGCGCACTACAACATCAAGCTCGCCGAGATGAGCTCACCGCGCCGCGCCCGCTCGGTCGCCCGCCCGCGCCAGGTGGCGATGTATCTCGCCAAACAGCTCACCACGCTCAGCCTGCCGCAAATCGGCAAGCGCTTCGGCAATCGCGATCACACCACGGTCATGCATGCCGTCCGCAAGATCGAGGAGCTCAAGATCTCCGACCTTTCGATTGCAGAGGATGTAGAGTTGCTCAAGCGACAGTTGCAGGGCTAGCGCCCTCCCCGTCCCTCCCCCGTCCGACGGGTCGGCGCTTATGGCCACAGCGTGGCCATAAGCGCCTTATTGGCCTGAAGGGCCGGAGGGGGAAGGCCGCCATTTCGCGTTGTTTTCGCGGGTCTTTTCGGCCCTAAGAGCCTCAAATTTCGAGTGAAATTGCTTCCCGCCTATGTTCGGCATGCTATAGTCCCCGACCGTTCCGCAATGGTCTTTTCAGGCCTGCGAAACGGGGTGTCTAAACCGCTTTTTTGGCCCCTCGTTACAGCGATCAAAACATGAAACTGACGATCGAACGGGCAGCCCTTCTGAAGGCGCTGGCCCATGTGCAGAGTGTGGTCGAACGGCGGAACACGATCCCGATCCTGTCGAACGTCCTGATCACCGCGCAGAAGGGACGCCTCAGCCTGGCGGCGACCGACATGGACCTCGCCATCACCGAATCGGTGGAGGCAAGTGCGGCCAAGGCGGGCTCGACCACGGCGCCGGCCCATACCCTCTACGAGATTGTCCGCAAGCTGCCGGACGGCGTGCAGGTCGAGCTCGAGACCGCCTCCGATGGCGGCTCGCTCGCGATCCGGGCCGGCCGCTCGCGCTTCACCCTGCAATGCCTGCCGCCCGCCGACTTCCCGGCGATGGCCGAGGGCGACTTGCCGCACCGCTTCCAGCTGCCGGCGACCGACCTCAAGGGCATCATCGACCGCACGCGGTTCGCCATCTCGAACGAGGAGACCCGCTACTACCTGAACGGCATCTACTTCCATTCCGCCACCTCCAACGGCACCCAGGTGTTGCGCGGCGTGGCCACCGACGGCCATCGGCTGGCCCGGGTGGAGGTGCCGCTGCCCAAGGGTGCCGCGGACATTCCGGGCGTTATCGTGCCGCGCAAGACCGTGGGCGAGGTGCGCAAGCTCCTGGACGAGAGCGACGGTTCGGTCGACATCGAGCTTTCCGATACCCGCATCCGCTTCGCCACCGGCGACGTCACCCTGGTCAGCAAGCTGATCGACGGCACCTTCCCCGACTACGAGCGCGTCATCCCGACCGGCAACGACAAGGTCCTGAACGTGCCGTGCAAGGAATTCGCCCACGCCGTCGACCGCGTCTCGACCATCTCCACCGAGAAGTCGCGCGCCATCAAGCTCGCGGTCGCCAAGGGCGTGGTCACGCTCTCGGCCACCAGCCCCGACGCCGGCAGCGCCACCGAGGAGATCGAGGTCGAATACAAGGCCGCCGCGCTCGAGATCGGCTTCAATTCGCGCTACCTGCTCGACATCACCGAACAGATCACGGGCGCCGAGGCGCGCTTCCTGATGGCCGACGCCGGCTCGCCCACCCTGGTGCGCGACGGCGCCGACGAGAGCGCGCTCTACGTGCTCATGCCGATGCGGGTATGACGGCGCCGCCGATCAGCGCTCTTGCCTTCTCTCCCGACGCCGCAACCGGCGCTGCGCCGGCCGTCCTTGCCGTGCGCCAGCTTCGCTTGACCGATTTCCGCAACTATCGCCAGCTCCGCCTCGATTGCGGCCCCGAGCCCGTCGTGCTGGTCGGCGCCAACGGCGCGGGCAAGACCAATCTCCTGGAGGCGCTGTCCTTCCTGGCGCCGGGTCGCGGGTTGCGCCGGGCCCGTCTCGATGAAGTCTGCCGGCGCTCGCGCGGCGAGGAGCCGGACGCCACGGCCTGGGCGGTCGCCGCCACGGTCGATACGCCGGACGGGCGGCTCGCGATCGGCACCGGACTGGAGCCGGCCAGAAGCGATGGCGGCCTGCCGCGCCGGGTCGTGCGAATCGACGGCCGGCCGGCGCAGAGCCAGACGGCGCTCGGCCTGCATGTCGCGGCAGTGTGGCTGACGCCCCAGCTCGACCGCCTGTTCCTCGATGGGCCGGGCGAGCGCCGGCGCTTCCTCGACCGTCTGGTGACGGCGCTGCATCCCCAGCATGCGGGGGACGTGGCGGCCTATGAGAATGCGCTGCGCCAGCGCGCGCGACTTTTGGCTGATGGTGGCCGCGACCCGCACTGGTTCACGGCCCTCGAGGACACAATGGCCCGCCATGGCGTCGCCCTGGCCGCCGCGCGTGCCGATACGGTCCATCGCCTCGATGCCGCCGCACGCCTGGGCGTCGGCCCCTTCCCGCGGGCAGCCCTTGCCATGGCGGGCGAGCTCGACGGCTGGCTCGCCGTCCTGCCGGCGCTCGACGCCGAAGACCGCCTGCGCGGCGAACTGGCCGCCAGCCGCTTGCGCGATGCCGAGGCCGGCACCACATCTTGCGGGCCGCATCGCAGCGATCTCGCGGTGCGCCACCTCGATCTCGACCTGCCGGCGGCGGAGGGATCGACCGGCCAGCAGAAGGCGGTTTTGGTGTCGATTGCGCTGGCGCACGCCCGTCTGGTGGCTCTGTCGCGCGGCCGCGCGCCGCTCCTGCTGCTCGACGAGATCTCAGCCCATCTCGATGCGGAGCGCCGCGCCGCGCTGTTCGACGAGGTGGTGGCGCTCGGCGTGCAGAGCTGGATGACCGGCACCGATGCCGGACTTTTTGCGCCGCTCGGCGGTCGCGCGCAGATCCTGCGCGTGGCCGACGGCTCGATCGCGGCGGTCTGAACCCTTTCGGGAAGCAAGAATAATGAGCGAGAACAACAACGACGACATGAATCCCGGCGCCGACGCCTACGACGCCAATTCGATCAAGCTGCTGAAAGGGCTGGACGCCGTGCGCAAGCGTCCGGGCATGTATATCGGCGACACCGACGATGGCAGCGGCCTGCACCACATGGTCTACGAGATCGTCGACAATGCGATCGACGAGGCGCTGGCCGGCTACTGCGACAGCGTCGAGGTAACCCTGCATGGCGACGGCTCGGCCACGGTGCGCGACAACGGCCGCGGCGTGCCGGTCGACATCCACAAGGAAGAGGGCATCTCGGCCGTCAACCTGATCTTCACCCAGCTCCATGCCGGCGGAAAGTTCGACCAGAACTCCTACAAGGTGTCGGGCGGCCTGCACGGCGTCGGCGCGGCGGTCGTCAATGCGCTGTCCGAGCAACTCGACGTGCATATCTGGCGCAACGGCAAGGAGCATTTCCTGCGCTTTCGCCGCGGCGAGCCGGAAGGCGACCTCCAGATCGTGGGCGACGCGCCGGCGGACAGGCACGGGACGGAGGTCACCTTCCTGCCATCGAACAAGATCTTCACCAAGACCGAGTTCGACTTCGCCACCTTGGAACACCGGTTGCGCGAGCTGGCGTTCCTGAACTCGCGCGTAAGAATCACGCTGACCGACGAGCGCGGCGCGGAGCCCAAGGTTTCCGATCTCTACTACGAGGGCGGCGTCGAAGCTTTCGCCAAGTATCTCGACCGCAACAAGCAGGTGCTGCACAACCCGCCGGTGTCGATCCGCGGCGAGAAAGACGGCATGACGGTCGAAGTCGCCATGCAATGGAACGACAGCTATCACGAGACGATGCTGTGCTTCACCAACAACATCCCGCAGCGCGACGGCGGCACGCATCTGGCGGGCTTCCGGGGCGCGCTGACGCGCACGCTGAACAAGTACGCCGACGAAAGCGGCCTCTCCAAGAAGGAGAAGGTGAACCTGACCGGCGACGACATGCGCGAGGGATTGACCTGCGTGTTGTCGGTCAAGGTGCCTGACCCGAAGTTCTCCTCGCAGACCAAGGACAAGCTGGTCTCCTCGGAGGTCCGGCCGGTGGTCGAATCCGTGGTCAGCGACAAGCTCGGCCAGTGGTTCGAGGAGCATCCGTCCGAGACGCGCAAGATCCTGACCAAGGTGGTCGAGGCCGCCGCGGCGCGCGAGGCCGCCCGCAAGGCGCGCGAACTAACGCGACGCAAGGGCGCGCTCGACGTGAGCTCATTGCCCGGCAAGCTGGCCGACTGCCAGGAGCGCGATCCGGCACTTTCCGAGCTCTTCATCGTCGAGGGTGATTCAGCCGGCGGCTCGGCCAAGCAGGGCCGCAACCGCGCCAACCAGGCGATCCTGCCGCTGCGCGGCAAGATCCTGAATGTCGAGCGCGCGCGCTTCGACAAGATGCTGTCCTCGGCCGAGATCGGCACCCTGATCACCGCGCTCGGCACCGGCATCGGCATCGACGACTTCGACCTGGGCAAGCTCAGGTACCACAAGATCATCATCATGACGGACGCCGACGTCGACGGCAGCCACATCCGCACGCTCCTGATGACGTTCTTCTATCGCCAGATGCGCGACCTGATCGAACACGGCCATCTCTACATCGCCCAGCCGCCGCTCTTCAAAGCGGCCAAGGGCAAGTCGGCGATCTACCTCAAGGACGAGCGGGCGCTCGATGACCACCTGATCGGCAGCGGACTGGACGGCTCGACCTTCAGGCTGGGCGACGGCAGCGTGCAGACCCGGGATGATCTGCGCCGCACCGTCGATATCGCCCGATCGGTCACCAACCTCGTGAAGCCCTTGTCGCTGTCGCGGCGCGTGACCAGCCAGGCGGTGATCGAACAGGCCGCCATCGCCGGCGCCTTCAAGCCCGATATCCTGCTCGACGCCGAGCTCGCCAAGCAGACGGCCGATTACATCGCCCGCCGGCTCGATGCCGTTTTCCCGCCGCTCGAGCGCGGCTGGGCAGGCGAACCGACGCCGGACGGTGGGCTCGCCTTCACCCGCCGCCTGCGCGGCGTGCAGGAACGGCACGTCATCGACGGGCCGTTGATCAAGAGCGCCGAGGCGCGCAAGCTCGACGCGCTCGCTCCTGACCTGCAGGCGATCTATCAGCGGCCTGGCATCTTCGTCGCCCGCGACAAGGAGACGACCATTTCCTCGCCGACCGAGCTGTTCGCCGCCGTCCTCGAGGCCGGCCGTAAAGGCGTCATCATCCAGCGCTACAAGGGTCTGGGCGAGATGAACCCCGACCAGCTCTGGGAGACCACGCTCGACCCCGAGGCGCGCGCGCTCTTGCAGGTCAGGATCAACCATGCCGACGAGGCCGACGAGATCTTCTCGACCCTGATGGGCGATGTGGTCGAACCACGTCGCGACTTTATCCAGGACAACGCTCTCAAGGTGGCAAACCTCGATGTCTAGAATACTGGTTGCGGCGGCTCTCGCCCTCGCTGTCGGATCGGTCGGCACCAGTTGGGCACAGACCCAGTCGACGGCCCCCACGACCGATGCCGGCACCAAACTCAACTTCCCGGCGACTTTAGGCGGCGCCTCTTTCGAGCGCGTGGTCAACTATGCGGGTCCGCCCGCCAATCGCCCCGACCTGGGATCGAGCTACTTCTATTCGACGCCCCAGAAGATGGTGATCATGGTCCAGGTATTCGACGGCGGACGACGGGTGCCGCCGGGCAGCACCAGTCCGATCGTGATCGGCGAATTCGGCAATGAACTCGAATCGGTCGGACAGCAGATCCAGGGGAGTGGCTACACCAATTTCCAGAGACCGTCGGTACCGTCGAGCTGCACCTACGGCTCGGTGACCTTTCGCTGCATCACCTACAGCGCGGTCTCTCAGTCGAACATGCGCGTCTTCAGCAAGCTCCTGCTGACCGGATACCAGGGTCACTTCGTCAAGATCCGCATCGAGTGGGGGCAAAGCCCGCTCCTGCAGCAGACCAGCGCCGATGCCGATGCCGCCCTGCAGGCCTTCATCCCCGCGCTGTTCCGCTGACCGCTACAGCACCATCTGCGTCTGGGTGACGACGGCCACCAGCTTGCCCTCGGCGGTGGTGATCCGCGTCTGCCACACCATGGTACGCCGGCCGCGATGGATCGGCGTCGTCTCGCCGATCACCGTGGCGCCGACCGGCGCGGGCCCCACGAAGTTGGTCTTGCTCTCGATCGTGGTCGTGCCCTTGCCCTCGGGCAAGTTGAGCACGGTGGCGGCCGCGCCCAGCGTGTCGGCAAAGGCCATCACCGCGCCACCGTGCAATATGTCGGGCCGGGTGCAGAGCTCGGGCCTGACGACCATCTCCGCTTTAACGCCGGTCTCGCTCGCAGCGACAAACTTCAGCCCCAGGACCTTGGCGAAGGGCAGCTGGTGGTCGTTCAGGAGCTGAAGCTTGTCCATGGTCGGTTTCCTCTAGGTCGCAGTACCGAGCCGGCGCAGGCCGAGATACTCCAGGATGGCGAGATCGGCCACGATCAGGGCCAGCACCACGATGCCTGCGATGCCGGCCGTGGTCCACGCTGCCGGCAGGGCCAGCACCAGCGCGCTGCCCGCCACCCAGGCAAGGTCGGCGGCGAAGATCACGCGGGCCCAGCCTTCGGGCAACGTTTCACGTGAAGCAACCCAAGCGCAGAGCGCGCCGAAGGCGATCACGCCCAGGCCCAGCAATTCGAGGACGATGGCGAGGTCGAGGCCCAACACCTCGACGGGGGCGTGAGCAGCGGCCCTGGCGAACGGCCCGGCGAAGATCGCGAGGCCCGCACCCGAGGCGACGGAGAAGACGGCGTTCCCCCATAGGGTGCGCCGTAGCAGGCGGTCGGACGAAGCGTTCATGACATCCTCCTTGGAGTGTAAGGGGGCGCCAGAGGTCGCATTGCCTCGCCGCCGCAGCAATTACGCCCCAGGTAATCGGCGGACCGGCGCGCGGGTGCTACTCTCCCCCTCATGATGCGCACATCCTCCCCGGCCGCAGCCTCCACCATCGCCTCCCAGCCCGACATGTTCGGTCCCATGCTGCGCACCTGGCGGCGAAGGCGGGGCGCCAGCCAGCTCGCACTCGCCCTGCAGTCTGGCGTGTCGCAGCGCCACGTCAGCTTCCTCGAATCGGGCCGCGCCAAACCCAGTCGCGAGATGGTGGTCCAGCTCACGACCGCGCTCGACGTGCCGCTGCGCCAGCGCAACACCATGCTGCTGGCGGCGGGCTTCGCGCCGGTCTACCGCGAGACCAGCCTCGGTGCGCCGGAACTGACGCCGGTGCGCCAGGCCATCGATCGCATGCTGAAGCAGCAGGAACCCTACCCTGCCGTCGTCATCGACCGGCTGTGGAATCTCCTCGATGCCAATGAGGCGGCCATGGCCTTCACCGTCTTTCTCAACGAAGGCCCGCCACCGCCGCCGCCGCCGGGCAAGCAGCCCAACCTGCTGCGCTCGCTGCTCGATCCCAAGGGGCTGCGGCCCAAGCTCACCAACTGGGAGGAGGTCGCGCGCTATCTGGTGTCGACGACCTACGCCGAGATCCTGGCAGACGGCGGCGAACCAAAGGCGCTCGCCTTCATCGAGGAGGTCATGGCCTACCCCGACGTGCCGGCCTCGTTCCGCAAGCTGCGCTTCGAGGAGCGGCCGGCGCCCGTGTTGACGCTGGACTACATCGTCGGCGGCAAGTCGCTCTCGGTCTTCACCACCATCGCCACCTTGGGCACCCCGCAGGACGTCACGCTGCAGGAAGTGCGCATCGAGTGCTTTTTCCCCGCCGACGACCGCAGCGACGCGCTCTTCAAGAGCCTCGCCGCCAGGGGCTAGGCCCGGACAAGCGGCCCCGGCTGGTCCGATCGTCAGCGGCGCGCAGCCTGGACCTCCATCAACGCCAGCAAGGCCTTGACGATCTCGAGCGGCGGCGGTGGACAGCCAGGCACGTGCAGGTCGACCGGCAAGATATCGGCGAGCGGCCCGACCACTGCCGGCGAACCCGCAAAGACGCCGCAATTGACCGCGCAATCGCCCAGCGCCACGACCCATTTCGGCTCCGGCGTCGCATTGTAGGTGCGCAGCAGCGCCTCGCGCATGTTCCAGGTGACGGGCCCGGTGACGAGCAGCACATCGGCATGGCGCGGCGAGGCCACGAATTTCAGGCCGAAACGCTCGGCGTCGTAGACCGGATTGCTGATGGCGTGGATTTCGAGCTCGCAGCCGTTGCACGATCCCGCATCGATCTCGCGGATGGCAAGCGAGCGGCCGAGCCGCTGGCGGGCGCGCTCGCCCAGCGCCTGGGCCGCTTCCTCGAGCGCAGCGGCATCCGGACCGGGCCGCGCGATCGTGGCCGTGCCCTTGCGCAGAGCGTCGAGCAGGAACGATCTCATCGCCCGGGCCTCACAGATCGTGGCCCGAATAGGAGCAATTGAACGACTTGTTGCAGAGCGGGAAGTCCGCAACGATGTTGCCTTCAATGGCCGCCTCGAGGAGCGGCCACTGGAACCAGCTCGCGTCCCGCGCATGAACGTGGGCAAGCCGCCCGTCTTTCCCGACGCGCACGCTCACGAAAACATCGCCGCGGAAGGCCTCGACCAGGGCGGCGCCTTCGTCGGCCGCCGCCACCGCCGGCCGATCGGCCCTGATCTCTCCCGGCGCCAGCCGGCCCAGGAGCTGGGAAAGGATCCTGAGGCTCTCGCCGATCTCATCCATGCGCACCAGCAGACGCGCATCGACGTCGCCTGCGGTGCGCACCTTGAGGTCGAAATCCAGCCGATCGTAGGGTGCATAGGCGAAGGTCTTGCGCGCATCGAAGGCGCGGCCCGAGGCGCGGCCGACGAAGCCGCCTGTCGCGTATTGCCGGGCGAGCGCCGCTGAAACGATACCGGTGGTAACGGTGCGGTCCTGCAAAGACGGCATCGAATCGTAGACCCGCTGGATCTCGGCGCGCGTCGCCTCGAACCGCGCGAGAAGCCCGCGGATCCTTCCGACGCCCTCGCCCGACAGATCGGCCGCCACGCCGCCCGGCACCACGCGATCCATCATCAGGCGATGGCCGAAGCAGGCGTCGGCCACGGCCAGCGCATCCTCGCGCTGCAGGGTGCAGCGGGCATGGATGGTGAGCACGCTGGCGTCGTTGCAGATCCCGCCGACGTCGTTGATGTGGTGCGACAGACGCTCCAGTTCGGCCATGACGCCGCGCAGCAGCACCGCGCGCGGCGGCGGCGTCCAGCCGAGCGCGGCTTCGACGGCGCAGGCGAAAGCCCAGGCATAGGCCACCGTGCTGTCGCCCGAAATGCGCCCGACGATTCGCGCGGCCTGCTCGATCTCGGCGCCGGCCATCAGGCCTTCGACGCCCTTGTGTGTGTAACCCAGCCTCTCCTCGAGCCGCACCACCGTCTCGCCATTGGCGGTGAAACGGAAGTGGCCCGGCTCGATGATGCCGGCATGGACCGGCCCGACGGGGATCTGGTGCAAGCCCTCGCCCTCGGTCGGCAGGAATTCGTAGCGTGCCTCACGCTGCCGCCCTGGCCACCGCCCGTGATCGAGCCAGGGTCGGGGATCCGGCAGACCGATGGGTTGAATGCCATAAAGGTCGCGCATGGCGCGCTCGAGGCGCAGCGCCGGCGGGTGCCGGGCGGCGACCGAAGGATATTGGCCGGCGTCGGTCTGCAGCGAGACGATGGCGCGCAGGCCCTGGGCGCTGTCACTGAGAGCCATGTGCATCGCGCCGCCATCCGCCCATAACGCGCAGAGGTCGTGCAGGCCCGCGGCACACCCCGCAGCGAGGGCCGTCCAGGCGTCCGCGTCGGCCACGAGTCGGACGTAGCCATCGGGGCCGCCAGCCTGACCATCGACGAGACCGGCAAGGGCGCGCGCGTCGCTCATCCTAAAAGCTCCGCAGCGCGCTGGAACCAGGCGACCAGTACAGGCGGCAGGAAGATGCCGGCCGCGAGCACCAGCAGCAGATGCAGCACCATCGGCACGGATGAGGCATTGACGTGATGGGCGGGTCCCACGGGCTCGCCGAACATCGTGTCCTGCAGCCGCATCAACAGCGCGCCAAAGCCTATCAGCAGGCCAAACGCCGGCAGCAAGGCAAGCCATGGCTCGCGGGCGAAGGTCGTGGTCAGGATCAGGAATTCGCTGGTGAACACCCCGAACGGCGGCAGGCCGCAGATCGCCAGCACGGCGAGCGCAAACACTACGGCAAGCCGCGGATGGGTGACGCTCAGCCCCCTGATTTCGGCGATGCGCTGCGTGCCCTTGGCTTGGGCAATATGTCCGACGGCAAAGAAGATCCCGGACTTGGTCAGGCTGTGCATTGCCATATGCAGCAGTCCGGCAAAATTGGCGAGCGGCCCACCCATACCGAAGGCGAACACGATCAGCCCCATGTGCTCGATCGACGAATAGGCGAAGAGCCGCTTTATGTCGCGCCGCTGATACAGCATGAAGGCGGCGAAGATCAGCGACACCAGGCCCATCACCACCATGACCGGACCGGGATCGAGCGCCGCCGGTTGACCGGCCACCAGCATCTTGAAGCGCAACAGGGCATAGAGCGCAACGTTCAGGAGGAGACCCGAGAGAACCGCCGAGATCGGCGTCGGGCCCTCGGCATGCGCATCGGGCAGCCAGGCGTGCAGCGGCGCGAGTCCGACCTTGGTGCCGTAGCCGATCAGCAGGAAGATGAAGGCGAGATCGAGGATGGCCGGGTCCATGCGTGCCGCAGCCGCCTGCAGGAGGCTCCAGGTCATCGCCGGCACACCCTCGCCCAGCGCCGGCTGGCCGGCGAGGTAGATCAGGATGGTACCGAAAAAGGCCAGGGAAATACCGACGCTCGCCAGGATGAAGTACTTCCATGCCGCCTCGATCGCCTGCGGCGTGCGGTAGAGCCCGACCATGACCACGGTGATCAGGGTCGCCAGTTCCAGCCCGACCCACATCACGCCGATGTTGTTGGCGATGAGGGCGACGTTCATCGAGCCCATCATCGCCTGGAACATGGCGTGGTAAAATCGCACGAAGCTTGGCGACAGCCGGCCGGTCTCGATCTCGTGGCCGATATAGGAGGCGCTGAACAGCGCGGTGGTGAAGCCGACCAGGGTATTGATGGCGATGAAGACGATGTTGAATTCATCGACGATGGCGTAGTCGCCGACGCTGCGTTCGCCCACCACCAGCCATAGTCCCGCGGCAAAGGTCGCCGCGGAGACGACCACGTTGGCTGCGGCGCCCACGCGGTATCCCGGGACCGCCACGAGGATGAGCGCCGCAGCATAGGGTATCAACACGACGAGCTGATAGGCGTGGATCATCGGCCGTCTCCGCGCATGCGGTCGAGCGCCTCGAGGTCGACGGTGTCGAAGCGTTCGCGGATGCGGAACACGAAGACCGCGAAGACGAACAACGAAATCAGCACCGAAAAGGCCACGCTGACCTCGACCACGAGCGGCATGCCGCGCGCACCGGTGGCGGCGAGGATCAGCCCGTTCTCCATCGACATGAAGCCCACGACCTGCGTCACTGCGTTGCGGCGCACGATCATCATCAGAAAGCCCAGCAGGATGATGGCGAGCGCAAGCGCCAAGTCCTCGCGGGCGTGGCTGGCCATTCCCGTCGCGACCTTGAGGACCAGCGCCTGGGCGAGGCCGGTGAGGGCCAGCCCGACCATCAGGGCCGCCCCCACCCCCACCACCTTTTCGACCTCGCGATGAATGCCGAGTCGCGCCACGGTGCGATGCAGTGCCACGGGAATGACGATGCCCTTGAGCGTGAGCGCGATCAGCGCGGTGATGAAGAGGTCCGGCCGGTTGTCCGACCAGGCGGCCCAGGCGACGGCCAGCGCCAGCGTGATCGACTGTGCGGCGAAGGCGTTGAGCACGGCGGCGACCCGTTCCTGGTAGAGCAGCGCGAAGCTTGTCACCAGCATGACGCCGGCCAGCAGGTGGGAAATCTCGTAGGCCTGGCTCACGCGAATACCCCGCGCGTGAGGAACGCCAGCAGGATGGCGATGAAGCCGAACACGAAGGCGACGCCGACAAAGTCGGGCAGCCGGAAAACGCGCATCTTGGCGATGCTGACCTCCCACACGCCCAGAAGGACGGCGCCGGCCAGCAGCTTGGCGATCCAGGCCACGAGGCCGATCGCCCAGCCGGACAGGCCCGCCGTCGCCGGCGCCATGCCGAACGGCGCGAACAGGCAGATCAGCAGCGAAAGGTAGAGCACCAGCTTGAGGTGACTCGCCGCCTCGATCAGGGCCAGGTGGCGTCCGGAATATTCCAGCACCATGGCCTCGTGGACCATGGTGAGCTCGAGATGCGTCGCCGGATTGTCGACCGGGATGCGTGCATTCTCGGCCAGCGCCACGATGACCAGCGAGATGAGCGACAGTGCGAGCGACACGCGCACGCCAAACGGCTCGGCGATGAAGAAATCGGCGACGCCGGCCAGCCGTGTCGTGCCGGCAGCGATGGCGAGCGTCAGCACGATCAGCATCATGGCCGGCTCGGCAAGCGTCGCGATCATCATCTCGCGCGACGAGCCGATGCCGCCGAAGCTGGTGCCGACATCCATGCCGGCCAGCGCCAGCAGAGCGCGAGCCGCCCCCAGCAGGGCGACCAGCGCCACGACGTCGGCCGCCCAGTTGAACATCAGCCCGGAGGCGAAGCTCGGCACCAGGGCCGCCGCTACCCAGGTCAGCGCGAAGATCAGGTAGGGCGCGCTGCGGAACAGCCAGGACGCGCTTTCCGCGATCACCGATTCCTTGCGCAGGAGCTTGGCGAGATCGCGGTAGGCCTGCAGCAGCGGCGGCCCCTGGCGGCGCATCAGCCGCGCCTTGACTCGCCGCACGACACCGACGGCCAGCGGCGCGATCAACAGCACGAACGCCATCTGGGCGCCCTGCGCCAGGAACTGCACGACGAGATCGCGGGTCACGTCGTCACCGCGGCAATCGACAGCAGGATGACGAGGGTGACGAACATCAGCACGAGGTAACGCCGGATGGTGAGGAATTGCAGCACGTTCAGGCGCTCGGACAGGCCGATGACCGCTCGGCCGGGCGCCGCGTAGAACGCCCGCCACAAATGATCGACCACGACCACCGAGAAGCGCGCGGGCCGAATGTCGCCGGGGGGCGGCATGACGACCGTCTCCTGCGCGGCGAAGGCTGCGGCGCCGTATACCCGGCGCAGCGGCTGGGCGAAGCTCGAGGCGGTGTACTGGGTGGCCGGCGACGGGTCGGGAAAGCCGCAATCCCAGGCTGGGCCGCGGCGGGTCCGGCGCTCCGACAAGCGGTGGACCACGATCAGCGTCGTGAGCGAGGCGATGGCGACGAAGAGGGCGATGATCGGCGCGTCGTAGATGCTGCGCGCCGGATCGAAGGCGATCAGGGAGAACGGCGTGGGACCGCTGCCTGGCCCGGGCAGTGCGCCGCCCGCAAGTTTGTCCAGTACCGGCGCCAGCGCCGCAGCCAGTACGCTGCCCATGAGGCCGCCCAGGATGCACAGGAAGGCGAGCCCGCCCATAGCCGCCTGCTGGACAAGCGGCACGTCGTGCGCGCCGGCCGCTTCGGCGCTGCGCGGGCGGCCGAGGAAGGCCGTGCCGTAGACGCGCACGAAGCAGGCAGCGGCGAGTGCCGCGGCTAGCGCCAGCATGGCGCCGATGGCAGGGGAGGCAAAATGCAGCGCCGCCTGCGGCAGGGCGGGCGCGGCAATGACCGCCTGGAACAGCAGCCACTCGGAAACGAAGCCGTTGAGCGGCGGCAGCGCGGAGATGGCGAGCGCCCCCACCAGAAAGAAAGCAGCGGTGCGCGGCATGCGATGGATGAGCCCGCCCAGCCCGTCGAGGTCGCGCCGTCCGGTGGCGTGCAGGATGGCGCCGGCGCCGAGGAAGAGCAGGGACTTGAACCAGGAATGGTTGAGGACGTGCAGGAGTGCGGCCGCCATCGCCACGGCCGCGGCCGCGTGCTGGGCGTTGGCGCGGAAGGCCAGAGCGAGGCCCAACGCCACGAAGATCAGGCCGACATTCTCGATCGTCGAGTAGGCCAGCACGCGCTTGAGGTCGCGGTCGAGCACCGCGTAGAGCAGCCCCAGCACGGCCGTCATCGCGCCCAGCACGATGGGTGGCAGCGCCCACCACCAGTCGGGCGGGCCGAGCAGGTCGAAGGCGATGCGCACAAAGCCGTAGATCGCCACCTTGGTCATGACGCCGCTCATCAGCGCCGAGACGTGGCTCGGCGCCGCCGGATGGGCGAGCGGCAGCCAGGCGTGCAACGGGATCAGGCCGCCCTTCG
Organism: Reyranella sp.; assembly: GCA_035947815.1. Classification (GTDB taxonomy): domain Bacteria; phylum Pseudomonadota; class Alphaproteobacteria; order Reyranellales; family Reyranellaceae; genus Reyranella. The sequence continues at coordinate 22,569 of DASZJU010000184.1, read as the reverse complement.
AGCCACAGCCGACGAGTGCTGCCATCAACACCAACGCGGCGACCATTGGCTGGGGCGGGTGGGCGCGGACGGTGTCGAAGGCATAGCCGCCGGCTGGCCCGGCGAGACCGCCGAAGGCGAACAGCAGCGCCACCGTGCCGATCGCCGCCATGACGAGGTAGAGATGAGCAGCCCGCCGGCATTCCGGGTCGGTGTGGCGGGCAACGACCAGCGCCCACGAGGCGAGCGACATCAGTTCCCACGAGAACAGGAAGGCGTAGGCGTCGTCGGCGATCAGGACCAGATTCATCGCCGCGGCGAACAGCGGAAACAATGGCTCGACCCTGGGCGTCAGCTCCTTCGCCCGGTCGAAGCCCATGCCGTAGAGGCTGGCCGCGACGACGCCGCCATTGATGACGATGCCGAAGAAGGCCGACAGCGTGTCCAGCCGCAGGTGAAAGCCAATCGTCGGCAGGCCGATCGGCAGGCGTATCGCTGCCTCGCCGCCACTCAGCAGCACCTGCAGATCGACGACACCCAGCACGACCGCGGCCAACGCGCTTAGCAGATAGACGAATGCCAGAGCAGGCCCGCGCATCGCTGCTGCCACAGCGGCGCTGACAGCCAATGCCCCTAAAGCGACGCCCGATACATACAATCCCGGCACGGCTGTCTCGGCCTTTCGTGTTGGATTCAATATTACTTAAAATTTGTGTCTAATTGACCTAAGTCTAGCAAAAGAACGCCGCCGCACTAAAGCTCAGAACGCGCCGGCCTCTCCCCCCTCAGGCGCATGTGAATGCGCCGACGCGGCGGAGAGGACGTCTGAGTCACGGCAGGTTGCGGGCGCGCTCGTAGGCGGCGGCGAAATTGAGCGGCGTGTCGCTGCGACAGGCCAACGCGCGCTTGGGATCGGGCTCCTCGATGAAGGCGTCGCGCAGGCGGGCCGCGCACGGATCCTGGATGACCACGCCATGGCCCTGGGCGCGAAAGACGACGTGGCGCGACGACGGCAGGTGCCGCGCCGCCTCGCGACCCCAGGCGGGTGGCGTCAGCCAGTCGAAGGTGCCGCTCAGCAGCAGGGTCGGAACGGCGACCTTGACCGGCTGGCGCTCGGCGGCGGGCGCGGCGGGCACGCGCCACGCCGGGCAGAAGGCCGGCGATTTGCTGGTCCGCGCATTGAAGCCGTAGACGCCGTTCGCCTCGATCATCTTGCGGCGCGCCGCCCGGTCGACCGTCGCCCAGGTCTCGCGGCACTCGATGCTGTTGTAGAGGCCGTCGAACTGCTGGGCGTTCTGTTCGAGCAGGCCGCCGTCGTTGCTCTCGAGATCCTCGGCGAACATTTTCAGCAGCCTGATGTCGCCGCGCTGGACCGCGGCCACGGTCTCGGGAATCAGCGCCGCCTCGCCCTCGCGCATCATGTGCAGCAACACCATGAGGAACTTGGGTCCGTCGAGCCCGACCGGTTGCGGGCCATCCTCGAGCTGGAGGGTGAGCTCGACCGGCTTCTGCTCGGCGGCCTCGATCGCGCCTTCGACGGAACCGCGCAGGCCGGGATGGCGCTCGCGGCAGAGCGGATCGGCGGCGCATTCGGCATAGAGCTGCTCGAAGGCCTGGCGCACGATCTCGGGCTCGTTCTGCTCGCCGTTGATCTCTGGCGGGTAGACACCGTCGAGCACCGCCGCCCGCACCAGGTCGGGATGGCGCCGCATCACTTCCAATCCCCAGCGCGTGCCGTAGGACACGCCATAGATGTTGATCTTGCCAAGCGACATGGCGCTTGCCAGATCGGCCACGTCGTTGGCCAGGGCCGGCGTCGTATACATCGAAAGGTCGATCTTGCGCTTGTCGAGGCCGGCGCGGCAGCGCACCAGGATGTCGCGCTCCTGCTGCTCGGTCACCGCCCGGCGGCGGGCCTTGGCGGGATCGGTGGTGCGCGGGTCGAAGCAGTCGAGGTTGGGCGTGGTGCCCCCGGCGCCGCGCTGGCTCACGACGACGACATCGCGGCGGCGGCGGATGACGGCGGTCTCGTTCCACCAGTCGCCTTCAGCCAGCGCATCGGCGCCGGGACTGGAGGCCACCAGGGGCGCATCGCCGGGACCGCCCGAGAGATAGAACATCGGCTCCGCGCCGGCGGTGCGCTTGGCCTTCAGCACGGCCACCTTCAGGCGCACCTCGCGGCCCTCGGGCTGCTCGCGATTCTCCGGCACGATTAGCGTGAAGCATTCGACCCGGTCGCCGCGCGGCGGCTTGAAGGTGCAGCGCTCGCGCTCGAGCCGGGGCGCCGCGAACGTGCTGCCGGCCAGCACCAGCATAAGGCCGCCCGCCAGACCGCCCTGTAGCCACAATCGGACCATGGCCATGTTGTGCCACATCAGAGCTTGTGGCGGCATGAAGTAATTCTATGGAAGGAGCGGTGGCGAACGTCTTGTCAGGGCCCACGGTCCACCGCAAGTTGGCCGCATGACCTCCCGTTCCTACTGGACCGCCGTTTGGTGCGGTTTCCTCGTTCTCACCATCGGCCTCGGCGTCCGCCAGAGCTTCGGCATCTTCCTGAAGCCGGTCTCGGCCGAGCTCCAGGTCGGCCGCGAGCTGTTCTCCTTCGGTACCGCCATTTCCATGCTGCTGATGGGCGCCGTCGCTCCGCTCTCGGGGCGGCTGTGCGATCGCTTCGGCTCGGCCCCGACCATTGCCGGCGGCGGCGCGCTTTACGTGCTGGGCATGATCGTGACCGCGACCATGCATAGCGGCGCCATGCTGATCCTGGGCAACATCCTGGTGGGTGTCGGCCTGTCGGCGGCGTCCTTCGGGCCGGTGCTGGGGGTGATCCTGCGGGTGACGCCGCCGGCGAAGGCGGCGCTGGCCGTCGGCATCTGCTCGGCCGGCGGTTCGTTCGGCCAGTTCTTCATCGTGCCGCTGGCGGCAGTGCTGCAAAGCCAGCTCGGCGGCTGGCGGCCGACCATGTGGGCGCTGACGGGCCTTGCCGTGCTGATCATGTTGCTGTCGATCGGACTGAATGACAGCCGGGAGATTGCAGCCGCCAAGCGGGCCGGCAGCGATCGCCAGTCGGCCAGCTCGGCGCTCGCCGAGGCTTTTGGCCAACGCAGCTACGTTTTGCTGGTGATCGGCTACTTCGTCTGCGGTTTCCACGTCGCCTTCGTCGGCGGCCACCTGCCCGCCTACATCTCCGACAAGGGGATCGGCCTGTCGCTGTTCGGCATCACTCTGTCGCCGGCCGAACTCGGCGGCTGGTCGATCGGCATGGTCGGCCTGTTCAACATCGCCGGCTCCATCCTGTGGAGCGCGATGGGCGCCCGGCACAAGCGCAAGAACCTTTTGTCGTTGCTCTACCTGCTGCGCTCGCTGGTGTTCCTGGGCTTCGTCCTGGCGCCGCTGTCGGCGGCCTCGGTGCTGATCTTTGCCGGCGCACTGGGCTTCCTGTGGCTCGGCACCGTGCCGCTCACCACGTCGCTGGTCGGCTTTATCTTTGGGCCGGTCCACCTCACCATGCTGAACGGCGTCGTGTTCTTCGGCCATCAGGTCGGTAGCTTCGTCGGCGGCTGGGGCGGCGGCCGGATGTTCGACCTGCGGGGCAATTACGACTTGATGTGGTGGATCTCGATCGCCCTTGGCCTCGTTGCGGCCGCGCTGCACTGGCCGATCCTCGAGGAGCGGCTCACGCGGCAGACCGTCGCGTTGCCGCAGCCGGCATGAGCCTGAGCTGGCGCTCCTTTTTGCTGTGGGGCGCCGCCTCCCTGGTGGTCGCAGCGACGGCCGTGTCGTTCGTCCTGTGGGGACTGAACGGCCCGGCCTATCTGGTCGATTTGATCGCGGCTTATTGCCTCTGATTCGTTATAGGCCCCACCCTGAGGAGGGCGCGAAGCGACCGTGTCGAAGGGTGGGCAACATCAAGACCGAGGCAACCCTTCGAGACGCACCGCTTCGCGGCGTTCCTCAGGGTGAGGCTCTTTTTCTCCCTACTACAGCACGAACTTGCTGAGGTCGGCGTTCCTGGCGAGCGCGCCCACCTTTTCGCGCACATAGGCGGCGTCGATCTCGACCTTCCGGCCGGGGCTGTCGGAGGCGGTGAAGCTGATTTCCTCCAAGAGCTTCTCCATCACCGTGTGCAGCCGGCGCGCGCCGATATTCTCGACCGACTCGTTGATGTCGGCCGAGAGCTTGGCCAGCTCGTCGATGGCGTCCGGCTTGAACTCCAGCGCGACCTTCTCGGTCGCCAGCAGCGCCTTGTACTGTTTGACCAGGCTGGCCTCGGGCTCGGTCAGGATGCGGCGGAAATCCTCCTGGGTGAGCGAGGCCAGGCTGACCCGGATCGGCAGGCGGCCCTGCAGCTCGGGCAGCATGTCGGACGGCTTGGCCATATGGAACGCGCCGGAGCAGATGAACAGCACGTGGTCGGTCTTCACCGGGCCGTGCTTGGTGTTCACCGTCGTGCCCTCGATCAGCGGCAGCAGGTCGCGCTGCACGCCTTCGCGGCTCACGTCGCCGCCGCCGCGGAACTCGCTGCGCGCGGTGATCTTGTCGATTTCGTCGATGAACACGATGCCGTTCTGCTCGACCGAGTCGCGCGCCTCGCGCACGACCTTCTCCTGGTCCAAAAGCTTGTCGCTCTCCTCGCGCATCAGGGTCTCGTAGGATTCGGTCACCGTCATCTTGCGCTTCTTGGTGCGCCCGCCGAACGCCTTGCCCAGCATGTCGCCGATATTGATCATGCCGACCGACGCGCCGGGCTGGCCCGGCACCTCGAACTGCATGGGCGCGCCTGTATCGGCGACCTCGATCTCGATCTCGCGCATGGCAAGCTCGCCGTCGCGCAGCTTGTGGCGGAAGCGCAGCCGCGTCTCTTCGCTGGCGCCGGTGCCGCACAGCGCATCGAGCACGCGATCCTCGGCGGCAAGCTCGGCCTTGGCGCGCACATCCTTGCGCAGGCGTTCGCGCGCCATGTCGATAGCCGCTTCCATCAAGTCGCGCGCGATCTGCTCGACGTCGCGGCCGACATAGCCCACCTCGGTGAACTTGGTGGCCTCGACCTTGAGGAACGGCGCATTGGCGAGCTTGGCCAGCCGCCGGGCGATCTCGGTCTTGCCGCAGCCAGTCGGGCCGATCATCAGGATGTTCTTGGGCAGCACCTCTTCGCGCAACGCTTCCGGCAGTTGCAGACGGCGCCAGCGATTGCGCAGCGCGATGGCGACGGCACGCTTGGCGTCCTGCTGGCCGACGATGTGCTTGTCGAGTTCGGAGACGATTTCGCGGGGGGAAAAGTCGTTGCCCATTGCACTCTCAGAGCTTCTCGATGACGAGATTGTGGTTGGTGTAGACGCAGATGTCGGCGGCGATGTCCATCGCCTTGCGCGCGATCGCCTCGGCATCGAGGCCTTCGACGTCGATCAGCGCGCGCGCGGCGGCCAGCGCATAGTTGCCGCCCGAGCCGATGGCGATGATGCCGCCTTCGGGCTCGAGCACGTCGCCCGAGCCGCTCAGCAGCAGCGAGACGTCCTTGTCGGCCACCGCCATCATCGCCTCCAGCCGGCGCAGGTAACGGTCGGTGCGCCAGTCCTTGGCAAGCTCGATGCAGGCGCGCAGCAGCTGGCCGGGATGGCGCTCGAGCTTGGCCTCGAGCCGCTCGAACAAGGTGAAGGCATCGGCCGTCGAGCCGGCGAAGCCGCCGACGATCTGACCGTTGCCCAGACGCCGGACCTTCTTGGCGTTGCCCTTGACGATGGTCTGGCCCATCGAGACCTGACCGTCGCCCGCCATCACGACCTGGCCGCCCTTGCGGACCGACAGAATGGTTGTGGCGTGCCAGCCGGGCGTGGCGGAATTCTCGGATTGTGGGGACATGGACCCGTAAATAGTCATTTGCGGCGGCAAATCAATCTCGGTTGTTCGGGGCGCAAGGCGGCTTGACGAAATACGCGACTGTCGCTACATATCTGTAGTTACAAAGAAGGTTCCCGTGCGCTGGACATGGAGCCGCGTCAAGAATCGCGACAACAAGCGCAAACACGGGCTGAGTTTCGAAACGGCGCAACTGGTCTTCGATGATCCGCATGCGTTATCGCGGCCTGATCCGTTTCCGCACGAGGAGCGCTGGCAGACGGTGGGCGTCATCGGACAAATCACCATCATTGTCATTCACACTTGGCCGGACTCCCGCGATGAAACCGGCCGCATCATCAGTGCACGAAAGGCGACCGCGCACGAAAGGAAGGCGTATGAAGAAGGTTAGCTCCAGCCGCCTGACAGCCAAGCAGCGCGCCGAGTTGGCGGCGCTGGCGGCCTTGCCGGATGACCGGATCGACACGACTGATATTCCCGAGGTTCGCGACTGGTCCGATGCCAAGCGCAGCCTTTTCTATCGGCCGATAAAGAAACAGCTGACATTGCGCATCGACGCCGACGTCATTGCCTGGTTCAAGAACCAAACGCCGAGAGGCCAAGGTTATCAAACCCAGATGAACGTCGCGCTACGCGACTATATCAAGCGACAAGCCCGCCTACGCAAAGCGAGCTGACGTCTCTTCATGAACGATCAAGCCCCCGTCATCGTCGTCGGCGCCGGCATCGTGGGCACGGCGACCGCGCGCGCCCTGCAGCGCGCCGGCCACACCGTAACCCTGGTCGACAGCGCCGAGCCCGGCCGGGCCACTTCCTATGGCAACGCGGGCTTCATCGCCATCGACCACGTGTTGCCGCTGGCCCGGCCTTCGACCCTGAAGCGCGTGCCGAAGATGCTGATGGACCGCAACGGGCCGCTCACTGTCCATCCGTCCAGCCTGCCCTGGCTGCTGCCCTGGATGGCGCGTTTCGCGCTCGCCGCCTATAGCCCCGCCGAGGTCAGGAAAGGCGTCGATGCCTTCGGGGCGCTGATGGCCGAAGCCAACATCGCCTGGAAGGCCGAGATCCAGGCGTCGGGACTGGGCGAACTCTTCAAGAGCCGCGGCGCGCTCTACGTCTACGAAAGCGAGGCGGCGTTCGCCGCGGGCGGCGAGGAGCGTACCCTGCAGAAGGCCAAGGGCACGGAGTTCGAGATCGTCGACGGCAACCGCGCCCGCGCGCTGGCGCCGGGCCTCAGCGATCGCATCGTGCGCGGCGTCTACTATTCACACGGCATGCACACCATCAATCCCTACAGGGTGGTGGCGACCCTGGCCGAGCGCTTCGCCGCCGAGGGCGGCACCATCCTGCGCGGCCGGGTGCGCAGCTTCGGTCGCGATGGCGCCAATGGGGGCAATCGCGTGGCATCGGTCGAGATCACCGACCGCAGCCTGCCCGCCGGCGCGGTGGTGATCGCGGCTGGCCGCGCCTCGGGCGAGCTCACGCGTCTGCTGGGCTTCAACGCGCCGCTGGTGGCCGAGCGTGGCTATCACGTGATGCTGGCGCCCGACAATGTCCGCTTTGACTTGCCGGTCAGCCCGGCCGAGCGCGGCTTCGTCATAACGCCGATGGAGGAAGGGCTGCGCGTCGCCGGCACCGTCGAGCTCGCCGCACCGCACCAGCCGCCCTCCTGGCATCGCGCCGATCTTTTGGTGCGGCACCTCAAGGACATCTTCCCCGGCGTCGGCGGCGCCGAGCTGAGCCGCTGGATCGGCGAGCGGCCGACCCTGCCCGATTTCCGCCCAGCCATCGGCCGCGCGCCCCGGCTCGCCAACGTCTATTGCGGCTACGGCCATCAGCATGTCGGCCTGACCCTCGCCACCGCGACCGGCCGGCTGATCGCGCGCCAGATGGCGGGCGAAGAGCTGCCCGACGCCCTCAAGGCCTGCGACCCCGGCCGCTTCGGCTAGGGCCGTTGCACGCCGCTGCCGACAGGGCTAGCGTTGCAGGTTACTTGGTGAACTGGTGGCCTTGGAGGCAAGCATGAGTTCTCATCGTAGCCCTGCAGACATTCGTTCCGGTCTGAAACATCCCATCATCGACGCCGACGGCCACTGGATCGAATACAACCCGGTGTTCGCCGAGCGCATGCGCAAGGTGGCGGGCGACAAGTCGGCCGACGGTTTCATCGCCGCCCAGCGGCGCATCCCCGACGCACTACGCCTGTCGATTGCCGAACGCAAGCAGCGCGGCATGGCCATGGAAGGCTATTGGGGCCGCCAGACGACCAATACGCGCGACCGCGCCACGGCGATGATGCCACGCATGCTCTACGACCGGCTCAACGAGCTCGGCATCGATTTCGGCGTGATCTACCCGACCGCCGGCCTTAGCATCCCACGCATCGCCGATGACGAGACCAGGCGCGCTGTCATCCGCGGCTTCAACATCGTCACGGCCGAATACTTCGCCAAGCTCAGCGACCGGCTGACGCCTGCGGCGGTGATCCCGATGTTCACGCCGGACGAGGCGATCGCCGAGCTCGAGTTCGTGACCAAGCAGCTTGGCGCCAAGGTCGGCATGTTCGGCGGCGGCGTCCCTCGCCGCGTTCCGATGGCCAAGGATCTCGATCCCGCGCTGGGACGCTTTGCCGTGACCTACGAGAATCTCGGCGTCGACAGTGATCACGACTACGACGCAGTCTGGCAGAAATGCCGCGAGCTCCGCATGGCGCCCACCTTCCACGCCGGCGGCCGCGGCTTTGGTCTGCGCAACTCGCCCAGCAACTTCACCTTCAACCATATCGGCCACTTCGCCGCCGCCGGCCATTCCATCGCCAAGGGTCTGTTCCTGGGCGGCGTGACGCGGCGCTTCCCCGACCTCAACTTCGCCTTTCTCGAAGGCGGCGTGGGCTGGGGCTGCCAGCTGTTCGCCGACCTGATCGAGCATTGGGAGCGGCGCGGCGCCAAGGGCATCGCCTACATGGATCCCAAGAAGCTCGACCGCAAGCTTCTGCGAAGCCTAGTCGAGAAATACGGCGACAACGACATGGCCGCCGAGCTTGACCGGCGCGACGGCTGGCCCAGCAAGGAGGAAGACGAACTGACCGGCGGCATGCCGGTGCTCGACGACTTCGCAGCCTGCAAGATCACCGCTAAGGAAGACTGGGTCGATCTCTATGCCCGGCCTTACTACTTCGGCTGCGAGGCCGACGACCGCATGAACGTAACGGCCTTCGGTAAGGCCAATCCGTTCGGCGCGCGCATCAACGCGATCTTCAGCTCGGACATCGGCCATTTCGACGTGCCCGACATGCTGAGCCCGGTGCCCGAAGCTCATGAGCTGGTCGAGGACGAGCTGATCACGCCCGACGATTTCCGCGACTTCACCTTCACCAATGCAGTGCGCCTGTGGGGCACGCAGAACCCGCGCTTCTTCGAGGGCACGGCGGTCGCCAAGGAGGCCGCCGCGGTGCTGAACGTCGCCCCGGCCCGGGCGGCGGCGGAATAGCAGTCTCTATTGTTCCCCCCGAAGTGGGGAGGTGGCCCTCCGCCCGTTTCTGCGCCTTCTGAGGCGCTCACGCGGGCATCTCCCCTCGCAAGACGAGGGGTGGAAGGAGGAATGCGCTAGGCGCCGTACTGCAGCAGGGTCTCGCCGTTCTTCTTGAGCCAGGCCTGCGGCGCCGCGATCGGGCTCTCGCACAGCCTGCGCGCCAGCGCCCAGAAGTGCGGCCCGTGATTGAGATGCACGAGATGGGCGACCTCGTGCGCCACCAGATAGTCCAGCACCTCGGGGGGCGCGAACACCAGCCGCCACGAGAACGACATCGTGGCGTCCGGCCCGCAGCTTCCCCAGCGTGAGCGGCTGTCGCGCAAGGTGATGCGCTTCACCGGACGCTCGACCTGCGCTGCCTTGGCATGCACCAGGGGCACCAGCCGCCCGCGCAATTCCGCCGTCAGCCAGTCGCGCAGGCGGCGCGGCAGATGCTCGAGCCGGCCGGCAATATGGATTTCCGCGCCCTCACGCCACACCGTGCCGCGCACGTCGCCGCGATGGCGGACGCGGTGCGGCTCGCCAAACAACGGTAGCTCGGCGCCGTCGGCGAATGGCCGGCGTGCCGGCAGGCGTTTCAGCCGGGCGGCGATCCACCCGGCCTGCGCTTCGGCAAAACCCAAGGCGGTGGCGCGGGCCATGCGCATCGGCGCGGTCAGCACGATCCGCCGCCTCGCCGGATCGACTCGAAGCGAGGCGCGGCGGGCACGCGGGCTGCGTACGAAGGTAACGGGCAGGGTATCGCCGGCATGAGCAATGGTCAGTTGCTCGGGCTCGGGCGCCGCTTTAGGCAGGACGAAACGAAGCACGGTGCCGGACAACGACATGACCCTGATCATACAACAGGAGAGGTTTTAGCGTGAGCCTCGATCTCGCCCGCCTGCGCGCCGAGACGCCGGGCTGCGCCCATGTGCTGCATCTCAATGCGGCCGGCTCGGCGCTGCCCAGTCAGCGCACGCTCGATGCCACCCTGAATCATTTGACGCTCGAGGCCGAGATCGGCGGCTACGAGGCGGCCGCCAAGGCGCACGACCAGCTCGCAGGCTTCTATCCCGCCATCGCCCAGCTGATCGGCGCGGCGCCCGACGAAATCGCCTTCGTCGAGAACGCCACGCGCGGCTGGGACATGGCGTTCTATTCCCTCGACTTCAAACCGGGCGACCGCATTCTGACCTGCGTCAGCGAGTATTCCTCGAACTACATCTCCTACCTGCAGGTGGCGAAGAAGACCGGCGCCGAGATCGTGGTGATCCCCGACGACAAATACGGCCAGATCGATCTCGGCGCCCTCGACCGGGCCATCGACAAGCGCACCAAGCTGGTCTCGATCTCGCACGTGCCCACCCAGGGCGGGCTGGTGCAGCCGGCCGAGGCGGTCGGCAAGATCGCCAACGATGCCGGTGTGCTCTATCTGTTGGACGCCTGCCAATCCGTCGGACAGCTTCCCGTCGATGTCCGCCGGATCGGTTGCGACTTCCTGTCGATGACGGGGCGCAAATACCTGCGTGGACCGCGCGGCACCGGCTTTCTCTATGCCAGGCGCGCGACGACGGCACATATCGAGCCGGTCTTCCTCGACAATCACGCCGCCAAGTGGACCGACGACAACGCCTATACGACGAGTGTCGACGCGCGCCGCTTCGAGAACTGGGAGCGCTATTTCGCCGGCGTCATCGGCCTGAAAGTCGCCGCCGACCAGGCCAACGAGCTCGGCATGGAGGCGATCTGGGCGCGGCTGCGGGCGCTGGCGGATGGCCTGCGCGCCCGGCTCTCGAGCCTGAAGGGATTCACGCTCACCGACCTCGGCAAGGTGAAAGGGGCAATCGTCACTTTCGCCGTCGCCGGCGCCGACCATGTCGCGTTGCGCGATGCTTTGCGCGCCCAGGCGATCAACGTCTCGGTCTCGACCCAGTTTTCCTCGCGGCTCGATCTCAAGGGCCGCGGCCTCGTGAACGTCATGCGCGCCTCGGTGCATATCTACAACACCGAGGCCGAGCTCGATCGCTTCGTGGCCGCCCTCGACGCTCTGCCGCGCGCCCGCTAACGTGGCACGACGATTACTGCGCAGGCGTGGGGCAAGGGGGGGATGTGATGCCGCAACGTTGGGCTGGTTTTGTCCTCGCGGTATGCGCGCTGTTGGCAGCGGCGCCCGCGCAGTCTCAATCGACGTTGCGCGTGGCGCCCGAAACCCTCTCCCGCATTCTCGATCCGCACTTCACCACGTCCTTCACCACGCGCGACCTCGGCTACCTGATCTACGACACGCTTTTCGCCGTCGACGAGAATTTCGAGCCCAAGCCGCAGATGGTCGAGAACTACACGGTGAGCCCGGACAAACTCACTTACCTTTTCGTCCTGCGTTCGGGTCTCAAATGGCACGACGGCCAGCCCGTGACGGCGACTGACTGCGTGGCGTCGATCCGCCGCTGGGCGTCGCGCGACAGCATGGGTCAGACGCTCACCAAGTTCCTCGCCTCGCTCGATGCGACCGACGGCAGCACGATCAAGCTGGTGCTGAGGGAGCCGTACGGGCTGGTACTCGACAGCCTCGCCAAGGTCGGCGCGCCCGTGCCGTTCATGATGCCGGAGCGCATCGCCAAGATGCCCGGCAGCGAGCAGGTGAAGGACATCATCGGCTCCGGTCCCTACAAGTTCCGCGCCGACCTGCACGAGCCGGGCGTGAAGATCGTCCTGGAGAAATTCGCCGACTACAAGCCGCGCAGCGAGCCGCCCAGCTGGGCCTCCGGCGGCAAGATCGCCAGGCTCGACAGAATCGAGATGCTGGGCCTGCCCGATGCGCAGACCCAGGTGAGTGCGCTGATCCGCGGCGAGGTCGACTACCTCGAGCGCGTACCGGCCGATCTGCTGCCGTTGCTGGACGCAAAGTCGGGCGCCAAGGCCGAGGTCGTGAGCAAGCTCGGCTTCCAGGCGATCATGCGCATGAACCATCTGCAGCCGCCTTTCGACAATCCCAAGGTGCGCCAGGCCATCGCCAAGGCTGTCGATCGGTCGATGTATGCCGCCGTGGTGGCGGGCGATCCGAGCTTCGCCACGGACTGCGCCGCCATCTTCGGTTGCGCCATGCCGTACGAAAGCAAGGCAGGCATTCCCGCGCGCGATTTGGCCGCCGCCAAGGCGATGCTGAAGGAATCCGGCGTCGACATGTCCAAGCCGATCGTGATGCTGCATGTCGCCAATGCGCCGGGCATTGCAGCCCTTGGCAACGTGACCCGCCAGCTTTTGGTCGATCTCGGCTTCCAGGTCGAGATGCAGGCCATGGATTTCCAGACCTTCGCCACGCGCCGCCTCAACACCAAACCAGTGAGCGAAGGCGGCTGGAACATCGCGCACACAACCAACACCGTGCCCGACCAAGGCAATCCCCTCAGCAACCCGTTTCTGGTGGCGCTGGGCGCCCCTGCCTCAGCCTGGGGCTGGCCGACCGATCCTAAAGCCGAGGAACTGCGGCTGAAATTCGCCACTGCGCCGGACGTCGCCACGCGCAAGGCCATCGCCGCCGAGATCCAGGGGCGCGCCTACGAGCAGGTGCTTTATCTGCCGCTGGCGCAGTTCACGGCACCCTCGGCGTGGCGCGACAATCTGCAGGGCGTGCTGAAATCGCCGGTGATGCTGCTCTACAACATCGACAAGAAGTAAGGGTCGACGATGGCGAAAGCGGTTGCCGACGAGTATCTCCGGCGCATTCCCAAGGCAGAGCTGCATTGCCATCTGGCAGGCACGCTGCGGGCCACGACGGTGGCTGAGCTCGCCCAGCGCGCCGGCCTCGCTTTGCCGCGCCCCGCCGACAAGCTCTACCAGTGGCCCGATTTCTACGGCTTTCTCGACGTGCTGCGGCTCACGGCCCTCGTCCTGCGCACGCCCGAGGATTTCTCGCGCGCGGTCTACGAGTATGTCGAGGACGCGGTGCGTGACGGCAACCTCAAGCATGTCGAGCTCTTCTTCAATCCCGATTATTTCTACCCCAACGGCATCGACTACCCGTCGATGGTCGACGGCATGATCGAGGGCATCGAGGCGGCGCGAAAGAAGTTCAGCGTGTCGAGCCTGCTGATCTGCTGCATCGATCGTTCGACCAACACGCCCGCGCAGGCGGTCGAGATCGTCGAAACGGCAATCGCGCATCGCCGCGACCACGTGGTCGGCATCGGGCTTGACGGCGCCGAGCGCGCCGGACCGCCGGCGACCTTCGCCGAGGCCTATGCGCTCGCCAGGCGCGCCGGACTGCACCGTACCGCGCACTGCTGCGAGGACAACCAGACTCTCACCGAGGCGCCACCGACCAACTACCTGATCTGTCGCGACGTCCTGCAATGCGACCGCATCGATCACGGCTATAACATGCTGGCGTCCGACTTCGTGATGGCGGAGGCGCGACGCGACGGCCTGTATTTCACGCCCTGCGCCTGGACCAGCCTGGTGCACAACCGGCCGCACCGGCCGCAGCGCATCCGGCGCATGGTCGAAGCCGGCCTGAACATCACCATCAACACCGATGATCCGGCGATGTTCGAGACCAACCTCGGCCACGGCTTCACGACCCTGTTCGAGTCGATCGGATGGGGCCCCGACATGGCCCGCAAATTCAGCCTGAACTCGGTCGAGGGCTCTTGGCTTTCCGAAAGCGACAAGAGCGCGCTCAGGATAGCGTTCCGCCGCGAGCTCGCCGCCCTCGACAAGCAGTTCGGATACGAAACCGCCCCGCCGACGGTCTAGCTATTCGGCCGCCTGAACGCCGAGCCCGATCGGGCAGCGGACGCCGGTGCCGCCCAGCCCGCAATAACCGCTGGGATTCTTGGCGAGATACTGCTGGTGATAGTCCTCGGCATAGTAGAACGCCGAGGCGTCCACGATCTCCGTGGTGATCGCGCCCATTCTGTTCTTTGCCAGCTCGCGCTGGAAGACGGTGCGCGAGACCTCGGCCTTCTCCTTCTGGTCGGTCGAGAAGGTGTAGACGCCGGAACGATACTGGGTGCCCACGTCGTTGCCCTGACGCATGCCCTGGGTCGGATCATGATTCTCCCAGAACACCCGCAGCAGCGCTTCGTACGACGTCTTCGTCGGATCGAACCACACCATGACGACCTCGTTGTGGCCGGTGCGACCCGAGCAGACTTCCTCGTAGGTCGGGTTGGGCGTCAGCCCGGCGGCGTAGCCCACGGCCGTCGCATAGACGCCGGGCGCTTCCCAGAACTTGCGTTCGGCGCCCCAGAAGCAGCCCATCCCGAACATCGCCATGTCCAGACCGGCCGGGAACGGCGGCTGGATGCGGTTGCCGTTGACGAAGTGCTGGGCCGGCACATTGAAGCTGGGCGCGGCCCGGCCCGGCAAGGCCCGGTCGGCGGTCGGCATCTCGGTCTTCCTGCGCAGAATCTGCCACATGATGCGCCTCCACTCGATTTCGCGGTGAGCCAATATGGCCATACAATACCGCCAAATCGAGGGGAGGTCGTCTGATGCCTGTCTTTTTCGTTTGTGCAGGCTTGCTCGGGCTGCTGGCCGCCGTCCTGACGGTGAATGTCGGCATCATGCGCGGACGCAAGAAGATCAACCTGGGCGACGGTGGCGACCCCGAGATGATCGCGGCAATCCGCGCGCACGCGAATTTGATCGAGTTCGCACCGCTCTGCCTCCTGCTGATCTACATCGTGAGCGACTTCTATGGCTTCTGGACCACGGCGGCCCTGTCGGCCTTGTTCCTTCTCGCGCGCGTGCTGCATGCCGGCGGCATGCTCAATATCATTCCGCAAGGCCGCTTCCTGGGGGCTACCGGCACGACATTGGTCCTGGTAGTGACCTCGATCATGCTGGTGATCACGGGCTTCAATCTCAGGCAGTACTGAGGGCGCACAGAACAGCCGGTGAGGGCGATGGGCGAGCCGGTCACCGTTCCACTCTGGCTGTTCGTGGCGATCGTCGTCTTCGCGCTGTGGTCGCTGCTCGACCGGCTGCTGATCCCGAGCGGCCGCTGGTTCTTGCGGCGGCGGCTGAACCGGCTGATCGACCGGGTCAACCAGAAGCTCGCCGTCGAGATCAAGCCGTTCCAGCTCACCAAGCGCCAGGTGCTGATCGACCGGCTGGTCTACGATCCGCAGGTGGTCGCTGCCGCCAACGACCATGCCCGCGCCACCAACGTGCCGCGCGAAGTGGCGATGGTCGAGGTCCGCCGCTATGCGCGCGAAATCGTGCCGACCTTCAATGCCTATATCTACTTCAGGGTCGGCTACTCGATCGCCCGCGCCGTTGCCCGCTTTCTCTACCGCGTGCGGCTGGGCTTCGCCGATGAGCGCACGCTGGCCGGCGTGCCGCCGAACACCGCCGTGGTGTTCGTCATGAACCACCGCAGCAACATGGATTACATTCTGGTCGCTTTCCTGGCCGCCGAGCGCACGGCGCTCTCCTACGCGGTCGGCGAGTGGGCGCGCATCTGGCCATTGCAGCAGCTCATCCGCTCGATGGGCGCCTATTTCGTGCGTCGCAACTCCAACAGCCCGATCTACCGCCGGGTGCTGGAACGCTACGTCCACATGGCGACCGAGGCCGGCGTCGCCCAGGCGATGTATCCCGAAGGCGGCCTATCGCTCGACGGCCGGCTGCGCGAACCCAAGCTCGGCCTGTTCGATTACATGCTGAAGTCGTTCGATCCCAAGGGAACGCACGACATCGTCTTCGTGCCGGTGGCGCTCAACTACGACCGCGTGCTCGAGGATCGCACGCTGCTGCGCTCGCTCGACCGCGAGACGCCACGGCGCGGCACCTGGTTCGCCGCGCGCACGGCGCTCGGCTTCTGGCTGGGCCAACTCGGCCTGATGCTGCGCGGCCGCTGGTTCCGCTTCGGGTATGCCTGCGTCAATTTCGGCGGCCTGATCTCGGCGCGCGACTGGCTGGCCAACCACGCCGGCCCGGCGGGCGGCGACCTGCGCGGCCTCGACAAGGAACCGCGGTTCGAGATCGTCGGGCGCCTGGCGCGCGACGTGATGGAAGAGATCGCCCGGCTCATTCCCGTGCTGCCGGTGTCATTGATCGCCACGGTGCTGCTGGAAGCCGACCGGCCGCTCGACGAGCTCGAGCTCAAGGTGCGCGCCTCCGACCTGGTGACGCATTTCGAGAAGCGGGGCGCCAAGCTCTACCTGCCGCGCGGCGACCGCGACTACGCCTTCCATGTCGGCCTGCGCATGCTGGCGCTGCGCCACCTGGTCGAGGAAAGCGACGGCTTGTTCGTGGCAGCGGCAACCGACCGGCCGCTGCTCGCGTATTATTCCAACGCCATCGCCCATCTGCGTTGACCATGATTCCCACGCTCTGGCGCATCGCCATCTCCGCCGGCAACGGCTACTTCAGCAACCGGCTCTCGACGTCGGCCGCGGCGATGGCGTTCTACACAATGTTCGCGATCGGCCCGATCATGATCTTCAGCATCGCCATCGCCGAGCCGTTCGTCGGCAAGCTGATGGCGCAGCAGGCTGTTTTCGACGCCCTCAGCACGGTCGTGGCGCCCGACCAGCTGAAGGGCATTCAGCGCTTTGCGTCGCAGGATCTCTTCAGGGGCGGCGGAATTGCGGCCGTGATTGGCGCCGCAGTGCTGCTCTATACCGGTACGCGCGTCTTCGTCGAGCTCGATGACGGCATCGACGCGATCTGGCGGGATCGCAAGACTCTCAGCCCACATCCAGTGCTGGCCGGCCTGAAATCGCGGCTGCTGGCCCTGGCGCTGATGGTGGTGCTGGGCTTGCTGCTGATCGCCGTCATCTTGGCGAGCGTGCTGATCTCGGCCTATGCCGGCGTGCTGGAGGCCTTCCCGATCCTCGGCGACTGGATTGGGCCCGCGATGTCGGCGTCCGTGCACTACGGACTGCTTTCGGCCTTCTTTACCCTGATCTACAAATGGTTGCCGACCGGCGGCGTGCCGTGGAAATACGCGTTGATCGGCGGTCTCGTGAACGCGCTGCTGTTCGCAGCGGGCAATCGCGCCCTCGTCTACTACTTCGAAGTGACGCAGCTTACCTCGGCGTTCGGCGCCACTGCCGGTTTTGCCGCCATCATGGTCTGGATGTACTGGACGTCACTCACCATCCTGATCGGCGCCCAGGTCGGCCGCGCGACACGCGACGTGCTGATCGACAATCGCAGCCGTGAGATGGTGGAAGGTGATTTGTAGCGGTCGTTGCCCTTTCTGCGCGGCGCGTGTGAACGCGCCTAAAACATCGTCGCCAGCACGCGGTCCGGCGGCTTGTGGCCGTCGGCGAAGGTCTTGATGTTGATCAGGACCTTCTCGCCCATCTCGATGCGGCCCTCGAGCGTGGCCGAGCCCATGTGCGGCAGCAACACGACGTTGTCGAGCTCGACCAGCTTGGGGTTGACCTGCGGCTCGTGCTCGTAGACGTCGAGACCCGCGCCAGCCAGCTCGCCGGCCTTCAGCATGCGCACCATTGCATTCTCGTCGATCACCTCGCCGCGCGCGGTGTTCACGATGATGGCCGAGGCCTTCATCAGCTTGAGACGGCGGGCCGACAGGAGATGGAAGGTCGCCGGCGTATGCGGGCAATTCACCGACACGATGTCCATGCGCGCCAGCATCTGGTCGAGGCTCTCCCAGTAGGTCGCCTCGAGCTCGCGCTCGATCTCGGCATGGACGCGCTTGCGGTTGTGATAGTGGATGGCGAGGCCGAAGCCGCGCGCGCGCCGCGCCAGCGCCTGGCCGATCCGTCCCATACCGACGATGCCCATGCGCTTGCCCAGCAGGCGTGCGCCCAGCATCGCGGTCGGGCTCCAGCCGGTCCACTTGCCCGCGCGCACGACACGCTCGCCCTCACCCATGCGCCGCGCGGTCGCCAGGACCAACGCCATCGACATATCGGCCGTGTCTTCGGTCAGCACGCCCGGCGTGTTGGTGACGGTGATGCCGCGCTGGCGGGCCGTGTCGAGATCGATATGGTCGACGCCGGTGCCGAACGAGGCGATGAGCTTCAGCCGCGGCCCGGCCTGGGACAGCACACGGCTGTCGATGCGGTCGGTGACGGTGGGGACCAGCACGTCGGCCGCTTTCATGGCCTCGACGAGTTCGGCCGAGCTCAGCGGCTTGTCCACGGCGTTCAGTCGCGTGTCGAACAGTTCCATCAGCCGCGTTTCGATCGCGTCGGGCAGCTTCCGGGTGACGATCACCAGCGGCTTCTTCTTTGAACTGGACGGCATGTGTGATCGGGCCCGGCTGGCGCGTCGAGGGATGAGTCCGATTACCAATTACCCAAGCGGCTTGTCCAGCAACGGCCCTCGATCGTGAACGTGACGGAAAAGCGCGCTTTTTCAAGTACTTGTCGATCGACACGAAGATTTAAGGTATAAAGATGGCGATGGGAATCCGACCGTCCCTCTCGCTTTGGGTCACCTTTGCCACTTTGACGGCTCTTTGCCTGCCGGCGCTGTCCTTTGTCGGGGGCAGCGCGCATGCCGGCGACAAGTCGGTGGCTACCCAGCGCAAGGGGTCCGGGTTGCCCATTCCGCGCTTCGCCTCGCTCCGATCGGACGAGGTCAATGTCCGCACCGGCCCCGGCGCGCGCTACCCCGTCGACTGGGTGTTCAAACGCAAGGCCATGCCGGTCGAAATCGTCGCAGAATACGAGAATTGGCGCAAAATCCGCGATTGGCAGGGAGCCAGCGGCTGGGTTCACCAGAGCCTGTTGACCGGCAAGCGCAGCTTCATTATCCCGTCAAAAGCGGCCAGCCTGCATAAGACCCCGGCGACATCGGCCGAAGTGGTGGCCAAATTGGAGCCCGAGGTCATGGGCGAAATCCGCTCCTGCGCCGGCGATTGGTGCCGGGTCAAGGTTTCCGGAGTCAGTGGCTGGATCGAGCGCACCGGCATGTGGGGCGTCTACAAATCCGAGCCGATTAACTAGCGGCCGCGGCGGCTGGATCGTAAAACGGGGTCAACGTGGCCCACGACCTAAGTCTTACCTACTCGCGCTTCGACCATATGTCGCCCTCCGCCGTGGCGCTGGCGACGTTGTTGCATGGCCTGGTCGCGCTGGCCTTCTGGTGGATCTCCCCGCTGCACCACGTCGATGAGAGCCCCGATCCCATCGAGATCACCATGGAACAGGAGGTCCCGCCGCCCCCGCCGCAGCCCGCTCCCCCGACGCCGGCGCCTGTGCCACCGCCTGCCCAGGCCGCCCCGCCCCCGCCGCAGCCCGCGCTGCAAGCGCCGCAGCCTCGCATGGGTCTGAGCGCACCAATCGGCACGACGATGGATCCGCGCGCCGCACTCAAGGCGCCGGACACCAGCTCGGCCAAGCAGGGGCCAACGACAGAGGCGACGACCGCACCGGAGCCGAAGCCCGAGCCTCCAAAGGAAGCCGCTACGGCCCAACCGACACAGGAGATCGTAAAGCCCGAACCGGCACAGGAGGCAGCGAAAGCCGAGCCGCCACAGGAAGCGAAGCCGGAACCGCCGAAGGAGGAGCAACAGCAAGCCGCCCTGGCCCCGCAGCCGCAGCCACCCGCCCCGCAGCCGCCGCCAACGCTCGAAAAGGCCTTGCCGCCGCTCGAGGCGCCACCCGCGCCGCTGACCTCGCTCGAAATTCCGCGGCCAACACCGCCACCGCCGCCGCCACCGCCACCACCGAAGCCGCAGGCGCAGCCGCAACCAGCGCCACGAGCGATGCCGCAGCAGCTTCCGCCGGCCGCGCACCAGCAGTTGCCGTCGTCACCGCTTTCCCACCTGCCGCAGCAACATTCGCCGGCTGACCCTCAGCAGGCGTCGCGACAGGCGCCTTCCTCGGCGTTCACCAATCCCGCGGACGTCTACGGCCAGCGCAAGTCGCAGGAGGACTATCTCTGGAACGTCGTCCGGAAGATCGCCACGCATCGCTACTATCCGAAGAGCTCGCGCGAAAACAGCGAAGAAGGGCTCGTCGTGGCGCTGGTCACCATCGCCCGCGATGGCCGGCTGCTCGACGTCGGAATCAGCCGATCGAGCGGCTACAAGGCACTCGACAATGCGGTGCTCGAAGTCATCCGCTCCGCCGCACCCTACGCGCCGTTGCCGAATGACATGCTGGGTGACCGGCACACATTCCTTTTGCCGCTCAACTACCGGCGCAACGATCAGTAGTCGGCTGCTGCAGCCGACCGACTAGCCGCCGACCCGGACCGCCCGTAGAACGGGATCGCCGTGACCTACGACATCAGTCTCGCCCCGCCGCGATTGCAGCATATGCCGCCCGCCGCCCTGGTGCTGGCGATCCTGCTGCATGTCCTGATCGGCGGGGTGATCTGGTGGATTGCGCCGCTGCAGCCCGTCGAGCCTGAAGACCCACCGATCATGGTGATGTTCGACAGCACGCCGTCGAATGTCGGCCTTCAGGCACCTGACAAAGCAGGTCCGCCCGCGGAGTCCACGGCCGCGAGCCCCCGGCCCTCGACAGAACCGCAACGCGAAGAGCGCCAGCAGCAGGCCCTCGCGCCGCCGCTTCCGCCGACCGCGCCGGAGCCAACCCGGCCCTCCCCGCCGTCCGAAGCGAAGCCTCAGCCGGAACAGGTCCCGACGCTGCCGATCTTCGAGTTCTCGGTGCCGCCGGCGCCCGAGCCGCCGCCCGCGCCGACCTCGCGCGATTTTGCAAAGCCGCCCGCGGCGCGTCCGCCGCCTCGGCCGGTACAGCGCATCCAACCGCTGTCACCGCGCCCGGCCCCGCCGGCGCCGCAACGGCCGCCGGCCGATATGCCTGCGACCATGCCCTCGCCGATGCCCGGACCCGATCCGGGAGACGTGCTGATCGGCCAGGGACGGCAGCGCAACGATTATCTTTCGCGGGTCGCGCGCCAGATCGCGCAGTATCGCGTCTATCCGGCCAGCGCATTGGCCAACAACCAGGGCGGCCGCGTCGTCATACGGGTGACCGTGGCGCGCAATGGCCAGGTGCTCGATGTGGGCGTCCGCACGTCGAGCGGCTGGCCTGCCATCGATGCCGCTGAAGTCGAGACCATCCACAAGGCAGCACCCTTTCCGCCGCTGCCGAGCGAGATGCCCGGCGATCCGGTGGTTCTGGTGCTGCCCATAACCTACAGCCCATCCGGCTCGCGCGGGCGATGAAACGTCAGGCGAAGTCGCGGGCGAGCGCCTGACGGACAGTCGGCGGCATCACCGCCATGTGGCCGTAGTTGGGATGGTCGAAGCCCACGACGACGTCGCCGGCACCACTGCGGAAGGCGGCGATCGCGGCCGGCGTGAACGGAAAGCGCAGGAACTGCACGGAGGACGCTTTGCCGTCGTCGCGCGTGCGTTCCTGGTCATCCTCCGACACGCCGCGGATCGTGTCGGCGCCGACCCGCAGGAAGGCCTTGTCCTCGACGCCGCCCAGGGTGGCCAGCACGCGCGCGCGGCGGATCGGATCGTCGATCTCGAACATGACGGTCGCCACCAGTTCGCTGCCCTGGGGGATCAGCGGATTGTAGGCCGCGAGCTCGTCGGGGATCTGCGCTGCGCCACCCTTTTCGATGAACAGCATCTCGTTCACCTGGTGCAGCATCGTCTCGTACGATTCGAAGTAGAACGTCGCGAACGGACCGACCTCCAGCCGGCGGTTCTTCTTGATCTCGGAGATCTGCTTACGGCGTTCGGCCCGCACCTTCACATACTCGGTGAGCGGCAGGATGGCTGAGGTTTCGATCTTGCGAGGGGTCATGGTTCCCGTTCCATCAATCCGTAGGCGCGCGCCAAAAGTTCGATCGGGTGGTGCGCACGGGTCGGTTTGGGCTTCTGATCGCCTGCGGCGATTTCCATGACCTGCATCAGGTGATCGGCCGCCAGCGGGCATTCGGAGGCGACGAAGCTCGTGTCGTTCTTGAGCACCGCCTGGGCTGCCGGCTTGCCGACCTTCACCGCCGTCTCGAAATTCTCGGTCCGGGCGCCCCAGATGCCGCCATGGCCGCTGCAGCGCTCGATGACGGCGACTCGCGTCTTCGGCACCAGGCGCAGCATCTCGGCCGCCTTGGCGCCCATGTTCTGCGCGCGGGCATGACAGGCAAGGTGCACGCTCACGCCGCCTTCGATCGGCTCGAGGCCGGGCGCCAGCCCGTCCTTCTTGGCGATGTCGACGACGTACTCCGAGACGTCGAAGGTCGCCTGCGACAGGCGCTCCACAGCAGGATCCTTGGGCAGGATGAGCGGCCATTCGAACTTGAGCATGA
>DASZJU010000183.1:0-40129 GCA_035947815.1 Reyranella sp. | reverse complement strand
ACTTTGCTCGGGAAATTGTCCGCAGTTTCACTCCGCCGCCATGGAGCTCGGCGTGCTGATGGCGTTTTCGGCATCGGTCAGATAGTCGCGTGTCAGGGGCACGGCATCCTGATGGCGGGCGATCTGGATCTGGAAGACCATTTGATTCATATAGCGGAAGGCGACCTCGCAGCCGGCAAGGTAGAAGTCCCACATCCGGCAGAAACGATCGTCGTAGCCCGCCATCTGCTTGATCTTTTCGCGGTTGGCGAGGAAGCGCTGCCGCCACAGGCGCAGGGTCTCTGCATAATGCAGTCGCAGGACCTCGATGTCGGTGACCCACAGCCCGACCTTCTCGATCGCTGTCAGGACCTCCGACATGGCCGGGGTATAGCCGCCGGGAAAAATGTATTTGCGCAGCCAGGTATTGGTGGCGCCGGGCGGCTCCATGCGGCCGATCGCGTGCAGCAGCATCACGCCGTCATCGGCCAGCAGCTCCTTCACCTTGGCGAAGAACTCGATGTAATGGGCGACGCCGACATGTTCGAACATGCCGACCGAGACAATGCGGTCGTACTTGCCGGGTTCCTGGCGGTAGTCGAGCAGCTTGAAGCGCACACTGTCGGCCACACCGCCCTCCAGCGCGCGGCGGCTGGAAACGGCGTGCTGCTCCTTGGAGAGCGTCACGCCCGTCACGTCGACGCCGAACTGCTGGCTGAGGAAGAGGGCCATGCCGCCCCAGCCCGAGCCGATGTCGAGCACATGCTGTCCAGGCTTCAGCAGGAGCTTGGCCGCGATGTGACGCTTCTTGTCGAGCTGGGCCTGCTCCAGCGGTTCTTCGCCGGTCTTGAAGTAGGCGCACGAATACTGGCGGTCGCGATCGAGGAAGAAGTCGTAGAGCTGGTCGTTGAGGTCGTAGTGGTGTGCGACGTTGCGCTGCGCCTTGCCGATCGGATTGTATTGCTCGATCACCCGAAGCCAGCGCTGCAGGGTATAGGACCAGCGCACCATCGGCGTGGATTCCAGCACCGAAATGTTCCTGCCCAGCAGATCGAGCAGGTCATAGATGTCGCCGCCATCCTCCACGGTCAGCGTGCCATCCATATAGGCTTCGCCCAGCGCCAGGCGGGGGCGCAGAGCCACCCGCACGCCGGTCCACCAGGTATGAACGCGCAGGGTAACGCAGGGGCCCGGCCGGGCGCCGTCGATCCGATGCGGCGTTCCGACCTCATCGATGATGGTCAATTGGCCTTCGCCCAACAGGCGGGCAAGAACCTGGGCTAGCAGCATCGCCGTTCCACCAAGACCACGAGCTGTCGGAAGAACCGAAGCACTTTCCTTCACTCCGCGGTGTTACCTTTCTGAAATGTTAAACCTAATGGCAATTTCAAGGCAAAGGGTCTGCACGCGATTATCTCTCGTGGAAGTCGCCAATTATCTTTTGCGGCAGTGCAAAATTCTCACACGCTATGCGGAGTGTCCGGAATCAGGCGGACTCAGCGCATTCACATGCGCCTGAGGGCGTGAATACCGCGGTGCGATGACGGCAAACGAAAACGCACGCCATCGCAGTGCGATGGCGTGCGTAGGTAGCCTGCGGAGTGCCCTCAGGCGCCCCGTGTTATTTCTTTTCGGACGCCTCTTCCGCGTTCGCGGCGGGAGCCTCGGCGGCCTCGGCTTCGGCGGGTTTGGCTTCGAACAGCGCGGCGGCCTGTTCGGCGGCGCGCCGGGCAGCTTCTGCCGCTTCGAGTTGGGCGCGCTCCGTCTCGGCGACCAGCGTGCCGCCCTTGGCGAGGAACTCGGCCTCGTCGGGCGAGCGGGCTACGACCGCAGTGATGTCGACCGTGACCTCCGGATGGAGGTGGATCTTGATCTTGTGCGCCCCCAGGGCCTTGATCGGCTTGTCGAGCTCGACCTGACCGCGCTCGAGCTTGACCCCTGCAGCGGCAGCCGCATCGGCGATGTCGCGCGAGGTCACCGAACCGTAGAGCTGCAAGGCCTCGGATGCCTGGCGGATGAGGGTGACCTTGAGGTCGCTCATCTTGGCGCCGACGGCTTCAGCTTCCTGGCGGCGCTCGAGGTTCTGGGCCTCCAGCGTCTTACGCTGCGATTCGAAGTAGGTGATGTTGTCCTTGGTGGCGCGCAACGCCTTCTTCTGCGGCAGCAGGAAGTTGCGGGCGTAGCCGGGCTTCACCTTCACCACATCGCCCATCTGACCGAGCTTGGGCACGCGCTCCAGCAGGATGACGTTCATCGGCATGACACAGCGTCCTCCGGCTAGGCGATGAGATAGGGCAGGAGCGCCAGGAAACGCGCGCGCTTGATCGCCTGTGCGAGTTCGCGCTGCTTCTTGGACGACACCGCCGAGATGCGGCTCGGCACGATCTTGCCGCGCTCCGAGACGAAGCGCTGCAGAAGGCGCACGTCCTTGTAATCGATCTTCGGCGCATTGGCGCCGGAGAAAGGGCAGCTCTTGCGGCGGCGGGTGAAGGGGCGGCGTTGGGCGCTCATTCTTCTTCTCCTACGACCGCGATGGGCGCGGCCTCATCGCCGAAGCGCGGGCGCTCGCGACGCGGCGGGCGATCGCCCCAGCGGTCGCCGCGATCGCCACCGGGACGATCCGACTTCTCGGCGCTGCGCAGCATGATGGCCGAAGGGCCTTCCTCGAGCGCGTCGACGCGTACGGTAAGGAAGCGGATGATGTCTTCGTTGATCGACATCGTGCGCTCCATCTCCTTCACCGCCGCCGACGGGGCGTCGATGTTGAGCAGGGTGTAGTGGCCCTTGCGATTCTTCTTGATGCGGTAGGTGAGCGAACGCAGGCCCCAGTATTCCTTCTTGGAGACGGTGCCGCCCATGCCGGTGACCAGTTCGGCGAACTGGTTGGTGAGCGTCTCCACTTGCGTCGTCGGGACGTCCTGACGCGCAATGAAGACGTTTTCGTAGAGTGCCATGTTGTATCGGCTCCTTATGGCTGTTAGCGACCCGGAGTTCGTCGTGCCGAATGGCCGACCGCCAACCGCCCGGATCTAGCCGGCCCTTTGCGGAATGCTTTGGGTCGGCAAGGAGATCGGGGCCGATTTAGGCCCCGAAGAGCGGCGGTTATACAGGCAAATCCTCTAAAATCAAGGCGTTCCGGCCACGCCGCGAGTGGGGTATGAGGATGCCCGCTTCAGGCCAAAAAACGGGGGAAATCGGCCCATGAGTCGCGCTTTCGTCTTTCCGGGACAGGGATCCCAAGCTGTCGGCATGGGGTCCGACCTCGCCCAGGCCTTCGCTACGGCCCGCGATGTCTTCCAGGAGGTCGACGAAGCGCTGAAGCAGAACCTGTCGAAATTGATGCGCGAAGGGCCCGAATCGGACCTGGTCCTGACCGAGAATGCCCAGCCCGCCCTGATGGCGGTGAGCATGGCCGTCGCTCGCATCCTGGAAAAGGATGGCGGCAAGCCGCTGACCGCCTTGGCGAGCCACGTCGCCGGTCATTCGTTGGGCGAATATTCGGCCCTGGCCGCGGCGGGGGGGCTGCAGCTCGCAGACGCCGCGCGACTTCTGAAACTGCGCGGCCAATCCATGCAGAAGGCGGTCCCGGTCGGCGTCGGCGCCATGGCGGCGCTGCTCGGGATCGAACTCGAGCCGGCCGAGGAGGCCTGCAAGGAAGCAGCCCTCGGCGAGGTCGTCGCGGTCGCCAACGACAATGGCGGCGGCCAAGTCGTGGTGAGCGGGCACAAAGCCGCCGTCGAGCGCACCATCGAGGTGGCCAAGACCAAGGGGGCCAAGCGCGGCATGCTGCTGCCGGTCAGCGCACCTTTCCATTGCCCGCTGATGCAGCCCGCCGCCGACGCGATGAAGGCCGCGCTCGAGACCGTGTCGCTGGCAACGCCCCGCGTGCCCTTGGTCGCCAACGTGCTGGCCGCCGAGATCACCGAGCCGACGTCCATCAAGCAGCGGCTGGTGGAACAGGTGACCGGCCTCGTGCGTTGGCGCGAGAGCGTGCAATACATGAGGTCCCAGGGCGTCGAGACGCTGGTCGAATGCGGTTCCGGCAAGGTGCTGTCGGGCCTGGTGAGACGCATCGACAAGGACATGACCGGCCTGGCGCTCAACACGCCGGCCGACATCGAAGCCTTCTTGAAGATGGCGTAGTGATGTTGGATGGACGTTCTTTCTCCTCCCCACGCCTTGCGTGGGGAGGTGTCCGCGCAGCGGACGGAGGGGTCATGGCTGCGTCGATAGAAGTCGATGACCCCTCCGGCCCTTCGGGCCACCTCCCCAGCTTCGCCGGGGAGGAAGGGGTTTGACATGATGTTCGATTTCTCCGGCAAGACTGCATTGGTGACCGGCGCATCGGGTGGCATCGGCGGCGCCATTGCGCGCGCGCTCCACAAGCAGGGCGCCACCGTGACGCTCTCCGGGACGCGGGCCGATGCCCTGGAGCAGCTCAAGTCCTCGCTCGGTGAACGCGCCCATGTCGTTGCCGCCCGGATGGACGATGCGGCCGACATCGATCGTCTGGCCAAGGAAGCCGAAGCGGCCATGGGCAAACTCGACATCCTGGTGAACAACGCCGGCATCACGCGCGACAACATCTCCATGCGCATGAAGGACGAGGAGTGGGAGAAGGTCCTGCAGGTCAACCTCACCGGCACCTTCCGCCTCATTCGCGCAGCACTGCGCGGCATGATGCGCCGTCGCTTCGGCCGCGTCGTCAACATCACCTCGATCGTGGGCGTCACCGGCAATCCCGGCCAGGCCAACTATGCCGCCGCCAAGGCCGGCCTGATCGGCATGTCGAAGTCGCTCGCCCAGGAACTCGCCTCACGCAGCATCACCGTCAATTGCATCGCGCCGGGTTTCATCGCCACGCCGATGACCGCCGCCCTGACCGACGAGCAGAAGAAAGGCATTCTCGCGCGGGTCCCGGCCGACCGGCTGGGCACGCCCGACGAGATCGCCGCGGGCGTGGTCTATCTGGCGAGCGACGAGGCCGCCTATGTCACGGGGCAGACCCTGCACATCAACGGCGGGATGGCGATGATCTGAAGCACAGTCCTCCTCCCCATCGTCATGCGATGGGAGGTGCCCGCGAAGCGGGCGGAGGGGTCATGACGCCGATACCGATGGCCATGACCCCTCCGGCCCTTCGGGCCACCTCCCCACTGCGTGGGGAGGAAGCTTGCAAGTGCCTGATTCTGTGGGCTTTCCGGCGCTAGCCAATGGCAGGGCAGCTAGGTATAAGAGCCGGAAATCGCCATCCCCTTGGGCGAACGATCGGTATTTGAAAGATACGGGAAGGACAAGAAAATGAGCGATATTGCCGAGCGCGTTAAGAAGATCGTCGTTGAGCATCTCGGCGTCGAAGCGGCGCAGGTCAAGGAAGATGCCAAATTCATCGACGACCTCGGCGCGGACAGCCTCGATACCGTCGAGCTGGTGATGGCCTTCGAGGAGGAATTCGGCATCGAGATTCCCGACGACGCCGCCGAGAAGATCCAGACCGTTGGCGACGCCATCGGCTTCATCAAGAGCAACGCCAAGTCCTGATCGCCTCCTGCGGCAAGGAAGCGGACGATGAGGCGAGTCGTCGTTACCGGCATGGGAATGGTGACGCCGTTGGGAGACGGCGTCGATACCAACTGGCGTCGCCTGATGGCGGCCGAGTCGGGCATCCGGTCGATCCAGGCGTTCGACACGTCGGACCTTGCGACCAAGATCGCGGGTGAGGTGCCGCTCGGCGACAAGGCGAACGGCCACTTCAACGTCGACACCTACATGCCGCCGAAAGACCAGCGCAAGCTCGACAAGTTCCTGATCTTCGGCATCGCCGCCGCCGAGCAGGCGGTCGAGGACTCGGGCTGGAAGCCGCAGGACGACGAGGGCCGCAACCGCACCGGCGTGATGATCGGCGCCGGCATCGGCGGCCTGCAGACCATTTACGAGACGTCGCTGACGCTGAAGGAACGGGGACCGCGGCGGGTCAGCCCGTTCTTCATCCCGTCGGCGCTGATCAACCTTGCCTCCGGCCAAGTCTCGATCAAATACGGCTTCAAGGGCCCGAACCATGCTGTGGTGACGGCCTGCGCCACCGGCGCGCACGCACTGGGCGACGCCGCACGCCTGATCCAGTGGGAAGACGCCGACGTCATGGTCGCCGGCGGCGCCGAGGCCGCAATCTGCCGCATCGGCATTGCCGGCTTCAATGCCTGCAAGGCGCTGTCGACCGACTTCAACGACACGCCGACCGAGGCGTCGCGTCCGTGGGACAAAAGGCGCGACGGCTTCGTGATGGGCGAAGGCGCGGGCTGCGTCGTGCTCGAGGAGTACGAGCACGCCAAGAAGCGTGGCGCCAAGATCTACGGCGAGATCGTGGGCTACGGCCTGTCGGGCGACGCCTATCACATCACGGCGCCGTCCGAAGACGGCGATGGCGCGATGCGCGCCATGCAGGCGGCACTCAAGCGCGCCAAGCTCAATTTCGACCAGATCGACTACGTGAACGCGCACGGGACGTCGACGATGGCCGATGTGATCGAACTGGGCGCCGTCAAACGGACTTTCGGCGATGCCGCCTACAAGCTCTCGATGTCGTCGACCAAGTCGGCGACCGGCCATCTGCTGGGCGCCGCCGGTGCGATCGAGGCGATCTATTCCCTGAAGTCGATCATCGACCAGGCGGTGCCGCCGACGCTCAACCTCGACGAGCCGGACGAGGGGTGCGACATCGACCTGGTGCCCAAGCAGGCCAAGCAGCGCAAGGTCCGCTACGCCCTCAGCAACTCGTTCGGCTTTGGCGGCACCAACGCGTCGTTGATCTTCGGCCCCGTTTGATCGCCGGGAGCTGAGGCGTGCTCAGCTACTTCCGTTGGGTCCTGTTCTTCATCGCCCTGTTCGTGACCCTGATGGGCGGCGGGCTGTTCCTCGGCAACACGCTGCTCACGGCGCCGGGACCGCTCGACAAGACCAAGAATATAGTGATCGCGCGCGGCGCGGGTCCGGCCACCATGGCCAAGGTTTTGCGGGACGAGGGCGTCATCGCGCACGATCGCCTGTTTCGCCTTGCCCTGTTGATCGATCCTGCGCCCAAACCGATCAAGGCCGGCGAATACGAGATCCCGCCGCACATCTCGATGCAGGGGCTGGTCGACCTCCTGCAGTCTGGCAAGGTCGTGCAGCGCCGCCTCACCGTACCGGAAGGCGCCACGACGGCGGAGGTCGTCGAGCAGGTGCGCAAGACCGAGGCGCTGGCCGGTGAGATCACCCTCGACCTCAAGGAAGGCGACCTCCTGCCCGAGACGTATTTCTACTCGCGCGACGACACGCGCGATGGGCTGCTGTTGCGCATGAAGGAGGCGATGGACAAGACGCTGGACGGGGCGTGGCGCAAGCGCGCCGCCGGCCTGCCGCTCGTCACCCGCCGCGAGGCCCTGGTGCTTGCCTCGATGATCGAGAAGGAGACGGCGGTTCCGGCCGAGCGGCCCAGGGTGGCGGCGGTGTTCCTGAACCGGCTGCGCCGCCGGATGAAGCTCGAAAGCGACCCAACGGTGGTCTACGGCCTGACCGGCGGCAAGGGCCTGTTGAACCGCGACCTCACGCGCGCTGACCTGCTGTCGACCTCGCCCTACAACACCTACATGGTGACCGGCCTGCCGCCAGGCCCGATCTGCAATCCGGGACGCGCCTCGATCGTGGCGGCGACCAATCCAGCGCCGCGCGACCGTTCGCTTTACTTCGTCGCCGATGGCCAGGGCGGTCACGTCTTTGCCGCCAACCTCCTCGAGCACAACCGCAATGTCGAGCGCTGGCGGCAGATCCAGCGCGAGCGCCAGGAACAACAGCTGCAGACGCCGTCAGCGGCACCTGGCTCGCCATCGTTGCCTGTTCCGGCGCCCCAGACCGCGCCGGCCCCGGCGCGGCAGTGAGCCATGCCGGTCATTCTCCTGGCCCTCATGGCGCTGGCGGCCCTGGCGATCGTCATCTTCTGGTTCATGCGCGCAAACCCATCGACGCTCGCCCGTATCGTGCGGCCCATCCTGGTCGTGCTGGGCGGCATCGGCATCGGCGGGCTGCTGATCTTCGGCGTGCGTTTCCTGCCTGGACTGCTGCCGGAACTCTTCGGGCTGGCCGGCGTCGTGATCACAGCGCTGATCGCCCGCGCGGTGCGCAGCCGGTCGTCGGGCGGCTTCAGCTCGCCGGGCAGCGGCGGGCGGCGCACCGAGGTTCGCACCGCCTTCCTGCAGGCGTGGATCGATCATGGCACCGGCGACGTCGGGGGCACCGTGTTGTCCGGCCGCTTCTCGGGTCGGACGCTCGACGGCCTCAGCGACGCCGAGTTGCTCGATCTGCATCTCGACTGTTCGGTCGATGCCGATTCGCTCAGGATTCTCGAACCCTATCTCGACCGGCGGCTCGGCGCTGAGTGGCGCAATGCACGCCAGTCGGCGCCGCGCGGGCCGCGCTCCGACATGACGCGGGAAGAGGCGCTGGCCGTGTTGGGCCTGGCCGAGGGTGCCAGCGAAGACGACATCAAGGCCGCGCATCGCCGCCTGATCCAGCGCATGCACCCCGACGTCGGCGGCAGCGCCGATCTGGCCGCGCGCATCAATCGTGCAAAGGACGTGCTGCTTGGCGGTTGACCTTGCCAGGGCCGGCGCTGGCGTGGCATCTAGCGCGGCCCCCGAATTGTCATCGGCAACTCCTGTCAAATCATTGATATGTCCATACAATCCGAGGGTTGAACGAGGTCGATGAGCATGGCGCAGCGCGTCCGTAAAGCTGTCTTGCCGGTGGCCGGACTGGGCACCCGATTCCTGCCCGCCACCAAGGCAATGCCGAAGGAGATGCTGACGGTCGTCGACCGGCCGCTGATCCAGTACGCCGTCGAGGAATGCCTGGCGGCGGGTATCGAGGAGTTCGTCTTCGTCACCGGTCGCAATAAGAGCGCGCTCGAGGATCATTTCGACTCGGCCTATGAGCTGGAAGCGACGCTGCAGGAGCGCGGCAAGGTGCGCGAGTTGAAGCAGACCCAGGAGGCCACCATCAAGGCGGGCAACGCGGTATTCACCCGCCAGCAGGAACCGCTGGGACTCGGCCACGCCGTGTGGTGCGCGCGTGATTGGATCGGCAGCGAGCCCTTCGCCGTGCTGCTGCCCGACGAGCTCACGATCGATTCGCCGACCTGCATCGCACAGCTTGTGGCCGCCCACGCCAAGACCGGCGGCAACGTGGTCGCGGTGATGGACGTGCCGCGCGAGCAGACCAAGAACTACGGCATCGCCGCGGTGAATGCGGAGACGGACGGGCTGGCCGAGATCACCGGCCTGGTCGAGAAGCCCAAGCCCGCGGAGGCGCCCTCGACCCTGGCGCTGATCGGCCGCTACGTCCTGCAGCCCGAGGTGTTCGGCCATCTCGGCCGGCATGAAGCCGGCGCCGGCGGCGAGATCCAACTCACCGATGCCATGGCCAAAATGATCGGCCGCACGCCGTTCCATGCGCTGCGCTACAGCGGCCGGCGCTACGATTGCGGCAGCCGCATCGGATTTCTCGAGGCAAACGTCGCCGTTGCGCTGCATCGCTCTGACACCACGGCGGAAACGCGGGCGTTGCTCGAGCGCCTGCTGAAAGGCTGAACCGATGCGTATTGCCATGATCGGCTCGGGCTATGTCGGACTGGTGTCCGGCGCCTGCTTCGCCCAGTTCGGTCACGACGTGGTCTGCGTCGACAAGGACGCCGACAAGATTGCCCGCCTGCGCAAGGGCGAAATGCCGATCTACGAACCCGGCCTCGACAAACTGGTCACTGACAACATGCGCGCCGGCCGCCTCTCCTTCGGCGCCGGCCTCGGCGAGGCGGTGGCTGGCGCCGACGCGGTGTTCATCGCCGTCGGCACGCCGACCCGCCGCGGCGACGGCCATGCCGACCTTAGCTACGTCTACGCCGCGGCCGCCGAGATCGCCGACGCCATCCGCGGCTATACCGTCGTCGTCACCAAGTCGACGGTGCCGGTCGGCACCGGTCGCGAGGTGGCCCGCATCATCCGCGAGGCCCAGCCGGTCGCCGAGTTCGACGTCTGCTCGAACCCGGAGTTCCTGCGCGAGGGTGCGGCGATCGAGGATTTCATGAAGCCCGATCGGGTCGTGATCGGCGTCGAGAGCGAGCGGGCGCGCGACGTGATGTCGGCCGTCTACCGGCCGCTCAACCTCATCCAGACGCCGATGGTGTTCACCAATATCGAGACGGCCGAGGTCACCAAGTACGCCGGCAACGCCTTCCTCGCCACCAAGATCACCTTCATCAACGAGATCGCCGATCTCTGCGAGAAGGTGGGCGCCGACGTTCACGACGTGGCGCGCGGCATCGGGCTCGACGGCCGCATCGGCCGCAAATTCCTCCATCCCGGCCCGGGCTTCGGCGGATCGTGCTTTCCCAAGGATACGCTGGCGCTCGCCTACACCGCCCGCGAGGCCGATGCGCCGCAGACGATCGTCGAACAGGTGATCGAGATCAACAATACGCGCAAGAAGAAGATGGCCAGGAAGGTCATCGACTTCTGCGGCGGTTCGGTGTCCGGCCTCACGGTCGGCGTGCTCGGCCTCACCTTCAAGGCCAATACCGACGACATGCGCGACGCGCCGTCGCTCGACATCGTGCCTGCCCTGCAGGCGGCGGGCGCCAGGATCGTCGCTTTCGATCCCGAGGGCATGCAGGAGGCCGGACGCATGATCCCCGGCATCGCCTTTGCCAAGACGGCTTACGAGGCGGCCTTCGAAGCGGACGTGCTGGTCGTGATCACCGAATGGCACGAGTTCCGCGGACTCGATCCGCGGCGTATCAAGCAGGTCATGCGCCAGCCGCGCATCGTCGATCTGCGCAACATCTTCGACCCCGAGGAAATGCGCGGCCTGGGCTTCGCCTATGAAGGCGTGGGCCGGCCCAAGCCGCGCAACTGAAAAGTCACGTCCAACCGGAGTTTGTATGAGCCAGACGGCGCACCAATTCGATCCCACCATCCTGCGCGAGTACGACATCCGTGGCATCGTCGGCGACACGGTGCATGCTGCCGACGCGCGGGCGATTGGCCGCACCTTCGGCACGATGGTACGCCGCAAGGGCGGCGGGCGCGTGGCGCTGGGCTATGACGGACGTCTGAGCTCGCCCGAGCTGGCCGCCGCCTGCATCGAAGGCCTGACGGCGGCCGGAATCGACGTGATCAACATCGGCGTGGCGGCGACGCCGATGCTCTATTACGCCGTCTACCATGTCGAAGCTGACGGCGGCATCCAGATCACAGGCTCGCACAATCCACCGGACTACAACGGCTTCAAGATGATGATGGGCAAGAAGTCGTTCTTCGGCGCCGACATCCAGACGCTGGGCGCCCTTGCGGGCAGGGGCGACTGGGAAAGCGGGCAGGGCAAGGCCGAGAAGAAGGATATCCTGGCCGATTATGCCGCGCGGCTGCTGCGCGACGTGAAGCCCGGCAAGAAGCTCAAGGTGGCGTGGGACGTCGGCAACGGCGCGGTTGGCGTGTCGATCCGCGCCGTCGTCGACAAGCTGCCGGGCGAGCATTTCGTGCTGAACGAGAAGGTCGACGGCACCTTCCCGGCGCACCATCCCGATCCGACGGTGCCCGAAAACCTCGTGCAGCTCATGGCCGAGGTGAAGAAGCGCGGCTGCGACCTCGGCATCGCCTTCGACGGCGACGGCGACCGCATCGGTGCGATCGATGGCCGGGGCCGCATCCTGTGGGGCGATCAGCTCCTGGTCCTGTGGTCGCGCGACGTGCTGAAGACGCATCCGGGCGCCACCATCATCGCCGACGTCAAGGCAAGCCAGGTGCTGTTCGACGAGATCGCGCGCGCCGGCGGCAAGCCGATGATGTTCAAGACGGGCCATTCGCTGATCAAGAGCAAGATGGCGGAGATCGGCGCACCGCTGGCCGGCGAGATGAGCGGCCACATCTTCTTCGCCGACACCTTCTACGGCTTCGACGACGCGCTCTATTGCGGGCTGCGGCTGCTCAATATCGTGGCCAATGCCAAGGAAAGCCTGGCCGACATGCGCGACGGCCTGCCGCAGCCGGTCAACACGCCGGAGCTGCGCTTCGATTGTCCCGATGCCCGCAAGTTCGACGTCGTCGAGGAGGTCAAGGCGGGACTGCACAAGGCCGGCGCCAAATTCTCCGACATCGACGGCGTGCGGGTCAGCACCGCAGACGGCTGGTGGCTGTTGCGTGCCTCCAACACCCAGCCCGTCCTGGTGGCGCGCTGCGAGGCGGCCGACGAGGCGGGCCTCGGGCGTCTCAAGCGCGATCTGAAGGAGGCCCTGTCGGCAAGCGGCGTCAGCCTGCCCGACGAGGCCTCGGCGGGGCATCACTAGGTCAAATTTGCGTGGACGTGGTCATGATCTTGCCGGACCGCGGGCCTCCAGGCCCGCTCTTTGCTGGGAGCGCGCCACTCCAGTGGCGCATCTTTGCTTCACCAGCCCATGAGCGCCACGGAGTGGCGCGCTCCCAGCAAAGACGAAGATGCAGGCCTGGAGGCCCGCGGTCCGGCAAGAGGCGATGATGCGCTTCTTCTTCTACGGCACGCTGCTCGATTGCGACGTCATGGCCCTGGTGCTGCGACGACGGCTGCCGCCAGCGGCGTACGAGCCGGCCAGCCTGCCCGGCCACGCGCGACGGCGCGCGAAAGGTGCGACTTATCCCATTGTCGTGCGCGATCCGCGCGGCACGGTCCCGGGAGCGATCGTGAGCGGGCTGAGCACGCGCGACGTGGCGCGGCTCACCGACTACGAGGGGCCGGGATATCGCGTCGTGCCTCTGCGCGTGCGGTTAGCGGGTGCGATGACTGCGGTGTCGGTGTTCGAGCCGGTGCGGAGCCGCCTGCAGCCGAGCGGCGAGCTCTGGGATCTGGCGCTCTGGCAGCGCCGTCACAAGCGGGCGTTCGTGGGCCGGCTGAAGCGCGCTCTCAGCGCGCGCCCGGCGTATTCCAGGCAGTGACCTGGATGGCCGAACAGTAGATCTTGCGCTTCTCGAGCTGCTTGCAGCCGTCGACCGCCTGACCCTGCGACAGGTTGGTGAGGCGGGCGCGGTGGAAGGTCTTGTTGGCCATCTGCACCTCGTCGATGGTGGCCGCCGCGGCCGCGCGCATCGAATCGGGCAGGGTGGAGGAGGCGCGCTCCAGCGCAAGCTGAGCGCCCTGTGAATCGCTGAACGATCCGACCTGGATCACCCAGCTGCCGATCGCCGGGCCGCTGCCCGGCACGGCGGCTGCCGGCGCCGGAACCGCCGGACCGGCGACGCGCTGGTCGGTCGAGACGGTCTGCACCGGCGGCGGAGCGGCGGGCGGGGCAAGTCGCGGCGTCGACTCGGGGATTACCAGGCTCGGATCGAAACTGGTGGCGCTGTAACGCGCCGACGCCGGCTTGCGGATCGACGTCCAGGGCGAAAGCCGCATCGACTGGGCGGAGGCGAAACCGTAATCCATCAGGTCGGCCATCATGCGGTCGCGTTGGCCGGCGCTGTCGCCGCCCATGACGACGCCGATCAGGCGGCGGTTGTCGCGCATCGCCGACATCACGAGATTGAAGCCGGAAGCGACGGTATAGCCGGTCTTGAGCCCGTCGGCGCCTTCGTAGGAAAGCAGCATGCGATTGTGGTTCTCGAGGATGCGGCCGCGATACGGATAGCTCTGCACCGAGAAGACCGCATAGTAATGCGGGAAATCGCGCATCAGCGCGAAGGCGAGCCTGGCCAGGTCGCGCGCCGTCGTGACCTGCTCGCGGTTGGGCAGGCCCGAAGCATTGCGGTACACCGTCGACGTCATGCCGAGCTGGCGGGCCTTCTGCGTCATGAGCTGGGCGAACGTTGCCTCGTCGCCGCCCAGCGCCTCGGCGAGCACGATGGCGGCATCGTTGGCCGAACGGGTCACCAGCGCCATCGTGGCGTCGCGTACGTTCACCGTGCCGCCGGGCGGCAGGCCGATCTTGGTCGGCGGCGCGTTCAGGGCGTTGATCGATACCGGCAGCGCATCGCCGAGCGACAACCGGCCGGAATCGAGGGCGGAGAAGGTGAGATAGATCGTCATCAGCTTGGTGAGCGACGCCGGATGACGCAATTCGTCGGCACGGTCGGCCACAAGCTCGCGGCCGCTCGTGGCATCGAGGACCAGATAGGCGTCCTTGCCGTTCACCGCCGGATTGGGAACCCAGGAGGACGGGGTGCGAACGGCCGACTTGCCGTGCGCCTTGGCGGGCGGCGCGGCGCGCTTGATCGCGGTCGACTGCGCATCGGCGCCGGAGGGCGCCAGCGTGGCTGTAATAAAAAGAATACCGACGGCTAGCCCGGTTAGGCTGGCCGCGATGCGCCTGAGGGGGGATATCATCGCGTTTAAGCCATTACACTAAAGTCTATATTCTTGTGCCCATGCAACGGGTTATAGGCAATTTCTCGAACAATACTAAAGTTGGTGGGGTTATGCAACTTTTCCACCGCCGTCGTCGCGCCCAAGTTGGACCGGAAACTGCAAGGCAGACCACAGGAGAGGCGACATGAAACGGGTGTTTGCGGCTGCGTTCGCTCTGATCCTTCTCGCCGGTTCGACGGCCTTCGCGCAACGGGCGGACCGCAACGTCGATCTGCCGATCGTCCGCAGCTTTCACTGGTTCGACTATGTCGGCGGCGACGACATCCGCCAGGCTTGCGGCAAGGACGGCCGCAATCGTTTGCGCCTCGTCTATAATGCGATCTATGACGAGCAGGTCCGCACCTACGAGGTCTTTCTGCAGCCTGACGGCACGGCCGGCCTCAGCATGGGCGTGCTGGCCAACCAAGGCAACGTGGGCAACCTCCTGGTCGCCGATCCGGGTGACGTGTTCAACCCGTGGCGCATGCGGCGCGGCGAGCGGATCCTGAATGCCGATGAAACCCGCGATCTTGTAGGGTTGCTCCAGGCAAGTGCGGCTTTCGGTCCGCCGCGCGACGGTCTGCGCCTGCCGGACGTCGATTTCTGGTGGACGGTGGCTTCGTGCCGCAACGGCGTGTGGGGCTTTCAGGCGTACCACTATCCGACGGACGGTTTCGCAAACGTGAAGTTCGCCGCCCGGCTTTTCTCCTGGGATACCGTGCCCATTCCGGTCAATCCGCCCCGCAAGCTCGTGCCTGCGGAACTGCGCCGCGACCCGAACGCCCCGGTCAACCACATGAAGGCGAACCAATGGACCCTGACGCTGGGGAAGGATGGGCTGCGGCCGAGGTAGCGGAATCGCTTGGGCTACCTATATAATTCTCGGGTGGCTTTGATTTTTGAGGTGTGATCCGAACGATGGCTTCTCTGCGTAACGCATGCGAGTGGCGCCTCGACGGTGACCGGCTGGGCGGGCCCAAGGAGCCCCCGGGCGGTCCGCCGCAGCCGCCGGCGCGTCGCGACGATGGAAACGGTGAGGGCGAGGGGCGCAGCGGCGCCTTGACGCTGACCAGGACGCGAACCAAGAAGCCGTCGATGTACAAGGTGTTGATGTTGAACGACGACTACACGCCGATGGAGTTCGTGGTCGACGTTCTGGAGCACATCTTCCAGAAGAATCGCGATGAAGCCACCAAGATCATGCTTCACGTCCATCAGAAGGGCGTGGGGGTGTGCGGCGTTTATACCTACGAGATCGCCGAGACGAAGGTGACGCAAACGGTGGATTACGCGCGCAAAAACCAGCATCCTCTCCAGTGCACTTTGGAGAAGGAATAGTCGTAAAGAGTAGTTCGTCTTTCCAGTCGAGGTAGTTCGATGTCCATGCTGTCCAAGAACCTCGAGAAATCCCTCCACCGCGCCTTCGGCCTCGCCGGCGAGCGCCGGCACGAATATGCGACCTTGGAGCACCTGCTGCTCGCGATGACCGAGGATGACGACGCGGTGCCGGTCCTCAAGGCCTGCGGCGTCGATATCGACCGCCTGCGGCACGATCTCGAGACCTTCATCGACAATCGCCTAAAAGGCATCATCACCCAGAACCCGAGCGAGCCGCTGCCGACCGCGGGCTTCCAGCGGGTCGTCCAGCGCGCCGCCGTCCATGTCCAGTCGTCGGGTCGCAAGGAAGTGACGGGAGCCAACGTGCTGGTGGCGCTGTTCTCGGAGCGCGACAGCCACGCCGTGTCGTTCCTCGAGAACCAGGGCATGACCCGCCTCGACGCGGTCGACTATATCAGCCACGGCAAGGCCAAGGTGCCGGGCCGGGCGCGCGCCCGCCGGGTCAGCGGCTCGGACGAGGAGAATGGCGGCGAGGCTTCGGCCAAGCAGGGCAACGAGGCGCTGGGCGCCTACTGCGTCGACCTCAACCAGAAGGCTCGCGAAGGCCGGGTCGATCCGCTGATCGGCCGCGAGCACGAGGTCGAGCGCACCATCCAGGTGCTGTGCCGGCGCACCAAGAACAACCCGCTCTATGTCGGTGAGCCCGGCGTCGGCAAGACGGCGATCGCCGAGGGCCTGGCGCGCAAGATCGTCGAGGGCGACGTGCCGGATGTGCTGAAGGAATCAGTGATTTACGCGCTCGACATGGGTGCGCTGCTGGCCGGCACGCGCTATCGCGGCGACTTCGAGGAGCGGCTGAAGGCCGTGCTGTCCGAGCTCAAGAAGAAGCCCAACTCGGTGCTGTTCATCGACGAGATCCACACCATCATCGGCGCCGGCGCCACGTCGGGCGGCTCGATGGACGCGTCGAACCTGCTGAAACCCTCGCTGCAGTCGGGCGAGCTGCGCTGCATCGGCTCGACCACCTACAAGGAATACCGCAACTACTTCGAGAAGGACCGCGCGCTGGTCCGCCGTTTCCAGAAGATCGATGTGCCGGAGCCCTCAATGGTCGATGCCATCGAGATCATGAAGGGGCTGAAGCCGGTCTATGAGAAGCATCACCATGTCAGCTACACCGACGATGCCATCAAGGCGGCGGTGGAGCTGTCGGCGCGTTACATCCACGACCGCAAGCTGCCCGACAAGGCGATCGACGTAATCGACGAGGTCGGCGCCGCCCAGATGCTGCGCACGCCCGACATGCGCAAGTCGACGATCGAAGTGACCGACATCGAGGAGATCGTCGCCAAGATCGCGCGTATCCCGCCCAAGAGCGTGTCCAAGGACGACACCGAGATGCTGCGCAACATCGACCGCGACCTCAAGACGGTCGTGTTCGGCCAGGACCGGGCGATCGGCCAGCTCGCCGCCGCGATCAAGCTCGCGCGCGCGGGCCTGCGCTCGCCGGAGAAGCCGATCGGCTCCTATCTGCTGGCCGGTCCAACCGGCGTCGGCAAGACCGAGGTGACGCGCCAGCTGGCGCGGCTGCTCGGGCTCGAGCTGATCCGCTTCGACATGTCGGAATACATGGAGCGCCACAGCGTCTCGCGCCTGATCGGCGCGCCGCCGGGCTATGTCGGCTTCGACCAGGGCGGCCTGCTCACCGACCAGGTCAACCAGCACCCGCATTGCGTGATCCTGCTCGACGAGATCGAGAAGGCCCATCCCGACGTGTTCAACGTGCTGCTGCAGGTCATGGACTACGGCAAGCTCACCGACCACAACGGCCGTTCGGTGGATTTCCGCAACGTCATCCTGTGCATGACGACTAATGCCGGCGCCGCCGACATCGCCAAGCCGGCGCTGGGCTTCGGTCGCGAGGCGCGGCACGACGAGGACGACGAGGCGATCAACCGGCTGTTCGCGCCGGAGTTCCGCAACCGTCTCGACGCCGTCATCAAGTTCGCCAATCTCGGCCCGGACAGCATGAACAAGGTTGTGGACAAGTTCGTGGCCGAGCTCGAGGTGCAGCTGGCCGACCGCAAGGTGTTCATCGAGCTTTCCGACGGCGCACGCCGCTGGCTGGCCGAGAAGGGTTACGACCGGATGTTCGGCGCCCGTCCGCTGGCCCGCGTCATCCAGGAGCACCTCAAGAAGCCGCTCGCCGAGGAAGTGCTGTTCGGCAAGCTGGCGAACGGCGGCGGCACGGTGCGGGTCGACGTCGAGGGCGAAGGACCGGCCGAGAAGCTGGTCTTCACCTACCTGCCGCCCGAACGCGGCGCGCTGCCACCGGCCAGCCAAGAACCCGTGCTGGCTGAGTGAAGGCATTCCGGCCGCTGTGGCTTGCCCTTCGGGCCGCGGTGCTTGCCACCGCGGTCTTCTGGGTCGCCATTTTCATCATCGACAATGTCGGTTGGCAGGCGCCTATCAGGGGCGCGACCGAGCCGCTGGTCTTCTTCGTGGTCTTCTTCCTCGGCGTGATGATGACCGGCGTTAAGGGCTGACCTCAGCCGCGCGGAGGCAAGGTGATCCGCGCGTTCTTCAGTGCCTTCTCGAACACCGGGATGGCCGATGCCGGGTCCGAACGACACTTGCCCTTTGCGATCTCGACATCAAGAGAGGTCGCCACCGAGCCTTTTTCGTTTCCATCGGAGATGTATTGCTCGAATTTGTCTTTGAGCTCAGCGCAATACTGGGCGTCCGCCGATTGCGCGAACACGGGGAGGGCCACTGCAAGGGAAAGGCCCACGATCAGAGGTGCAATTTGAGTTTTCATGTTCGGCTCCTTCGGCTTGGAGCGCCGGCGAACCCATCTGCTTGAAGAGTTCATCACACACGATGTGCTGCACACACCTTGTGCTGCGCGGCGTCGACGATACGTCGTCGACTACCCGTTTTCCTTACGGAAAGGTGAATACTGCTTCAGCCCTTCGATCTCCTGCTCGACCGCCGGCCGCTCGCGCTTCAGATAGTCTTCGATGGCACGGCGGAAGCCGGAATCGACGACCCAGTGCGCCGAGAAGGTGGGCACCGGTACGTAGCCGCGCTGGATCTTGTGATCGCCTTGCGCGCCGGCCTCGACACGCTGCAGACCGTGCGCGATCGCATAGTCGATCGCTTGGTAGTAGCAGGCCTCGAAATGCAGGAAGGCGTGGCTCTCCAGGCAGCCCCAGTAGCGGCCGTAGAGCGTGTCGTCGCCCTTGAGGTTGAGCGCACCGCCGACCGGCCGTCCGTCGGCCTCGGCCATCACCAGCACCACCTTGTCGGCCATGGTGTTGCCCAGGATGTCGAAGAAGGAACGGGTGAGATAGGGCGAGCCCCATTTGCGGCCGCCGGTATCCATGTAGAAGGCGAAGAAGGCGTCCCAGTGGTGGGGTTTGATCTCCGCGCCCGTCAGCGCCCGCACGGTCAGTCCCTCGCGTCGCACAGCCTCGCGTTCCTTGCGGATCCCTTTGCGCTTGCGCGAGGCAAGGGCCGCCAGGAAATCGTCGAAGCAGGAGTAGCCGTTATTGTGCCAGTGGTACTGCTGGCCCAGCCGTAGCAGCCAGCCGTGCTCGCCGAAGCGTTTCCAGTCGGCCTCGGTGCAGAAAGTGGCATGGACCGAGCTGATGCGGTTGTCGCCGGCGATCTTGGCCAGCATGTCGATCATGGCGTCGCGCACGCCGTCTTCGAACGGGCCGGGGCGCGCGAACAGGCGCGGCCCCGGCACCGGCGTAAAAGGCACCGCGGCCTGGAGCTTGGGATAATAGCGGCCGCCGGCGCGCTCGAAGGCCTGCGCCCAGCCATGGTCGAAGACGTATTCGCCCTGGCTGTGGCCCTTCATGTAAAGCGGGACGGCGCCCTGCAGGATGCCGTCGTCGGTTTCGGCCAGGAGATACTGCGGCTGCCAACCGGTGCGCCGGCCAACCGACTTGGAATCCTCCAGCGCCTTCAGGAAGCGGTGGCTGAGAAACGGGTTGCCGGCCGAGCCCGGCGCCAGCGCGCAGGCGTCCCATTGCTCGGCCTCGACTGCGGAAAGCGATTCGACGACCCGCAGGCCGATGGTCGGAGAGTCATCCGGCATGGACCGAGCATAGCTCGAATCGTGCCAGAAATTGCGCCTGGAATCGGGCGGCGGATTGTACTCGGCAGGTTTGCGGCGATGCGCGGGCTCGCCGGAAAACAAAAAAAGTCCGGCAGACCAAAGTCGCCGGACCCGTAATCAATTGCGCCTTTCCACCCCCCGAAAGGCGGGGGCGTCACATCTGGCTTTGCGCCTTATGTTGTGAAGGTGGCTTCCGGTGGGGCCATGAGGGCACCCACTCGGAAGCCGAAAGGCGTTCGGTTAGAGGGGCCAAAGTTTAGCTTTGGCCTACGCCCTTTCCTTTTTACTGCTTCTTCTTCTTAGCAGCCTTCTTCTTCGCAGCCTTTTTCTTAGCAGCCATAACTGTCTCCTATGGTTAGCTATGAGGCTCCCAACCGTGAGGGCCCCGGGGTACGCGGGTACGCTTCGCCACGCATGCTCAACTGCAACCGGTGGTGCCGCCGCAGGTCGTGCATTTGAGGCACGTCCCGTTGCGGACCATGGTGAAGTTGCCGCATTCCGGACAGGCATCCCCTTCGAAGCCCTTGAGCTTCGCCTCGCGGGCGAAACCAAAGGCGGAGGAGGATGCCTCTCCGAGCGCGACACCGACGACGGCCGCCTGGGCATTTGACGCCAAAGCGACGGCTGGACCGTCCGTCAGTTCGTTGGGCCGCGAGCCGGCGGCGATCGCTTCTTCAGCGATCGCGATATTGCCGGCCGTTCGGCCATTCAAGACGTAAAGATTGCTGCGCACGTAGCCCACGCTGGCGATGCGCTTGACCGCGACGGCGGCCGCCTGGGCCGCATCGGTGCCGGATGCCGGCAGCTCGCCCTGGACCTCGCCGCGGCCGACGCCGTCCGGCCTGAGGTCGGCCTGCTCGACATGCGCCAGGTCGCTGCGCCCGAGATAGGAGATCGCGAGCTCGCGGAAGATGTAGTCGAGCACCGACGTCGACATCTTGATCGCGTCGTTGCCTTCGACCAGACCCGAGGGCTCGAAGCGCGTAAAGGTGTAGGCCTCGACGAATTCCTCGAGTGGCACGCCGTATTGCAGGCCGATCGAGATCGCGATGGCGAAGTTGTTCATCAGGCTGCGGAAAGCGGCGCCTTCCTTGTGCATGTCGACGAAGATCTCGCCTGCCCTGCCGTCCTCGTATTCGCCGGTGCGCAGGTAGACCTTGTGGCCGCCGACGATCGCCTTCTGTGTATAACCCTTGCGCCGTTGCGGCAGGCGTTCGCGCCCGGCCCGTACTTCGCGCTCGACGATCCGTTCGACGATGCGCTCGGCAATGATCGGCGCGCGTGCGACGGGGGAAAGTTCGGCGA
Source organism: Reyranella sp. (assembly GCA_035947815.1). GTDB lineage: Bacteria > Pseudomonadota > Alphaproteobacteria > Reyranellales > Reyranellaceae > Reyranella. The sequence continues at coordinate 18,981 of DASZJU010000183.1, read as the reverse complement.
GATCGTCGTTGGCGGGTCCGTCGCCCAGCGCCATCGCCGAGAGCGGTTGCGACAGCTTCGAGCCGTCGCGATAGAGCGCGATGGCCTTCAAACCGAGCTTCCACGACATGTCATAGGCCTTGCGGCAATCCTCGACCGTAGCTGCGTTGCGCATGTTGATGGTCTTGGAGATCGCGCCCGATACGAATGGCTGGGCTGCAGCCATCATGCGTATGTGACTCTCCGGAGACAAGCAGCGCTTGCCATCTCGTCCACAGGGATTCGCACAATCGAACACTGCGAGGTGCTCGGGTGCGAGATCGGGTGCGCCCTCGAGCGTCATCGTCCCGCACGCATGTACGTTGGCCGCCGCGATGTCGCTCTTGGAGAAGCCGAGACGCGCCAGCACGTCGAGCTTGGGGTCGGCAAGCGCCGCGTCGTCGAGGCCCAGCGTTTCGCGGCAGAAGGAATCGCCCAGCGTGTAGCGCGAGAAGGCGAAGCGGATGTCGAAGGCGGTGCCGATCGCCTTCTCGACCCGTTCGATCGCGCGGGCATCGAAACCGCGCGCCGCCAGCGTCTCGGCATTGATCGCCGGCGCCTTGGCGAGCGAGCCGTGGCCGACCGCGTAGGCGATGACGCGGGCGATCGCCGCCGCGTCGTAGCCCAGCGTGCGCAGGGCCTCAGGGACGGTCTGGTTGATGATCTTGAAGTAGCCGCCGCCCGCCAGCTTCTTGAACTTGACCAGCGAGAAATCGGGCTCGATGCCGGTGGTATCGCAATCCATCACCAGGCCGATCGTGCCGGTGGGGGCGATCACGGAGACCTGGGCATTGCGGAAGCCGTGCTGCTCGCCCAGGGCGAGCGCACGGTCCCACACCCGTTTGGCCGCGGCGACGAGGGGGGCGTCGGGGCATTGGGCGGCGTCGAGCGCGACCGGGAGGATGGCGAGGCCTTCGTAGCCCGCCGTTTCGCCATGGGCGGCGCGGCGGTGGTTGCGGATGACCCGCAGCATGGCGTCGCGGTTGGCGGCGAAGCCGGCGAAGGGGCCCATGAAACGCGCCATCTCGGCCGAGGCGGCGTAAGCCGCGCCGGTCATGACGGCGCTGACGGCGCCGGCGATCGCCCGTCCGCGGACGCTGTCGTAGCCCAGGCCCGACGCCATCAGCAGCGCGCCGAGATTGGCGTAGCCCAAGCCCAGCGTGCGGTATCGATAGGAAAGCTCGGCGATCCGGCGCGAGGGGTATTGCGCCATCATCACCGAAATCTCGAGCACGACGGTCCACAAGCGGGTCGCATGCTCCAGCGCGCCGACGTCGAGCGAACCGTCGGCGCCGCGGAACCGCATCAGGTTCAGCGACGCCAGGTTGCACGCCGTGTCGTCGAGGAACATGTACTCCGAGCACGGGTTCGAGGCGTTGATGCGCCCCGATTCCGGGCAGGTGTGCCAATCGTTGATCGTCGTGTCGTACTGCACGCCGGGGTCGGCGGCGTGCCAGGCCGCTTCGGCGACGCTGTCCCACAGCGCCGGCGCGCTCACCGTCCGGGCGACCTTGCCCGTGGTCCGGTGGGTGAGCTCCCACTGACGGTCGGCCTCGACGGCGTGCAGGAACGCGTCGGTGACACGCACCGAGTTGTTGGCGTTCTGGCCCGAGACGGTGAGGTAGGCTTCCGCCTCCCAGTCCGTGTCGAAGGCCGGGAACTCGATGTGACGATAGCCTTGGCGGGCAAACTGGATGACCCGCTGGATGTAGTTTTCCGGCAGCTCGGCCTGCCGGGCGGCGACGATCTCGCGACGCAGCCTGGCGTTCGTCTTCGGGTCGAAGGCGTCATCGCCTTCGACCTCGCCGTCAAGGCAGGCGCGCATCACGGCGTTGAGGTGCCGGTTGGCGAGCCGGGAGCCGGCGACGAGCGAGGCGACCTTCTGCTCCTCCCGCATCTTCCAGGCGATGAATTCTTCTATGTCCGGATGGTCGATATCGACCGACACCATCTTGGCGGCGCGCCGTGTCGTGCCGCCCGACTTGATGGCGCCCGCCGCGCGATCGCCGATCTTGAGGAACGACATCAGCCCCGACGACTTGCCACCGCCCGACAGAGGCTCGCCTTCGCCGCGGATCTGCGAGAAGTTGGAGCCGGTGCCGGAGCCGTATTTAAAGAGGCGCGCCTCGCGCACCCAGAGGTCCATGATGCCGCCCTCGCTCACCAGATCGTCGGAGACGCTCTGGATGAAGCAGGCGTGCGGCTGCGGCCGCTCGTAGGCCGACGAGGACGGGTAGGCAGTGCCGTCCTGGTGGTCGACGAACCAATGGCCCTGGTCCGGACCGTTGATGCCGTAGGCCCAATGCAGGCCGGTGTTGAACCATTGTGGCGAGTTGGGCGCGCAGATCTGCGCCGCCAGCATGTAGCAATGCTCGTCGTAGAAGGTGCGGGCGTCTTCCTCGCTGTCGAAGTAGCCGCCTTTCCATCCCCAGTAGGTCCAGGCGCCGGCCATGCGATGGAAGACCTGGCGGGCATCCTGTTCGCCGCCGTAGCACGCCGCGGGCGCCAGCTCGGCCAGCGCCGCCTGGTCGGGCGCCGAACGCCACAGCCATTGCGGCACGTCGTGCTCGGCGATCTTGATCATGCGCGCGGGCACGCCGGCGCGGCGGAAATACTTTTGCGCGAGCACGTCGGCTGCGACTTGCGACCATGCGGCCGGGACATCGACGCCCTTCAACTGAAAGACGATCGAACCGTCGGGATTGCGGATTTCGGAGTCGGCAGCACGAAACGCCATTCCTGCGAACGGCGATTTTCCTGCTTGCGTATACCGACGCTCCAAGCGCATCGACGATCCCCCGTGCCCAGTTCCCGTCGTTTGTTCCCTGTGCGGGGGGTGTACTCGGTCGATCGAGCACACACATATGGGCACCAACTGATAGTAAATTACAAAATCTTGTGTGCGCAACTACATTTTGTAGATGAATGTGTTGATGGTACTAGATGATGCAAGTGCGCAACAGGCATCGAATCGGGCGAATCGCGTGTCGACGAACGATGTGAATCACCGCCTCGATTGCGTCGCGTTGCGTCCGTACAAGTGCGCGCGTACAAGCGGCGCGGTCACTCTTGAAGTGTGGTTTTGCTCATGACTCTCGGCACCTGGCTCTTCACCAAGATGCGCGGCGAACGCGTCGGCACCGATGCCGAAGGCAATCACTACTATCAGGACAAGCGCCTGATTGCCGGCCGCCGGCGCAAGCGGTGGGTCATGTACAACGGCGTCGTGGAGGCCTCACGCGTTCCGCCCGAGTGGGATGGCTGGCTGCACTATACGACCGATGTGGTCCCGCCGGCCGGTGGCCAGCCGCGCAAGCCCTGGCAAAAAGATCACGAGCCAAACTTCACCGGCACCGACCATGCCTATCGTCCGCCGGGCCACACTCTTGTCATCGGCGACAAGCCCAAGCCGCCCTATGAGGCGTGGCGTCCGGGCTGAGATGCGCCAGCACTAGGAGACAGGCGTGGGTCGCAATATCGTCGAGACGATCGTGGGCGCGTTGGTCCTGTTGGTGGCCGGCGTCTTCGTCTTCTATGCCTTCGCCAAATCGGACAGGAGCGGTCCCAATGGCTATGAGGTTTCCGCCCGCTTCGACCGCATCGACGGGCTGAAGCGCGGCGCCGACGTCACCGTGAGCGGCGTCAAGGTCGGTTCGGTCACCGACTTCGATCTCGACCGCAAGACCTACCAGGCGGTGGTGCGCATGGTGGTGTCGTCGTCGGTCGGCCTGCCACTCGACACCAACGCCAAGGTCGTGAGCGAGTCGCTGCTGGGCGGCATGGTCGTGATACTGGAGCCGGGCAGCGAGACCAAGATGATCCAGCCCGGCGGCGAGATCGAAAAGACCCAGGGTTCGGTCCCGCTTTCGGAGCTGATCGCCAAGTTCATGTTCGGCAGCACGGGGTCCAAGTGATGAGCGCGCGCGCATCCAAGGCGCCGCCGGTATGGCGGCAACCCGACGGCAAGGCGGTGTCCTGCCTCGAAAAGATCAAAGTCCTGAACCAGAACATCCAGGAAATCGAAAGCCTCTGCGCCGACGCGCTGGAGGACGGAGTCCTGATGGGATGCGACGCCGACCAGATCAAGGCAGCCCTGCACGAGCTGATCGACGGGCTCAAGGCGCCCCACACCGACAAGAAGTGAGCGTGCGGGCCCTGCTGGTCATGGCAGCGCTGGCCGCCGGCATCGGCGCCGCGGCGGCACAAACGCCGCCGGCCACGCCGTCGCCGGCCACGCCGCGTCCGGGCAACGCCAACCTGCGGGCGATCCCCGATGGGCCGGGCAAGCGGGTCGCCGAACTACAGGGACTCGACAAGGTGACGGCGCGCACCCAGCGTTTCTACGCTCCGGTGGGCGAGTCGACGCGCTTCGGCACGCTCGAGATCACCGTCGGCGATTGCCTGGTGAACGCGCCGGAAGCGCCGCCCGAGTCCGTGGCCTACCTTACCATCGTCGATCACAAGCCCGGCCAGGCCGCGGAGAAGCTGTTCGCCGGCTGGATGTTCGCTTCCACGCCGTCATTGTCGGCGCTCGACCACGGCGTCTACGACGTGCGTGTGCTCTCCTGCACGATGGCGCAGGGATCGGCGCCGCCCAGCTCGCGCTGAAAAGTCGCCGACCGGTCGATGGCGTCGGCCAGCAAGATGCGGAACTCCTCGCGCGGGATCTCGATCGCCCCGAAGCTGCGCAGATGCTCGGTCATGAACTGGCAATCGAGCAGACGGAAACCGCCCTTGATCAGCCGCGCCACAAGGTGGACCAGCGCCACCTTCGAGGCATCGCGTTCGCGGCTGAACATGCTCTCGCCGAAAAACACCGCGCCCACCGATACGCCGTAGAGCCCGCCGACCAGCCGGCCCTCGATCCGGCACTCGACGCTGTGGGCATGGCCGCGCCGATGCAGCTCGGTGTAGAGCTCGACGATCGGCCCGTTGATCCAGCTTTCGGGATGGCCTGGCCGCGGTTCGGCGCAGGCGCGCACGGTGTCGGCGAAGGCGGTGTCGGCGCTCACCGCGAGGCGCCCGGCGCGGATCGTGCGGGCGAGCCGGTGCGGCAAGTGGAAGCCGTCGAGCGGCAACACCGCGCGCAGGCGGGGATCGAGCCAGTAGAGCTTGGGGTCGTCGCGGCGCTCGCCCATCGGAAAGACGCCGATCCGATAGGCCTGCAGCAGGAGGTCGGGCGTGATCTCCATTACAGAGTCTTTTCCTCCCCAGCTTCGCTGGGGAGGTGGCCGAAGGCCGGAGAGGTCAAGGGTTGCGCGTCCTGTGGCTCCTGACCCCTCCGCCCGCTGCGCGAGCACCTCCCCAGGTAAGACGTGGAGAGGCAATGAAGGGGCGGGCGCACGACTCAGCTCACTCTACTTCTTCAAACCGACCAGCTTCTCCAGCCAGTGGATGTCGTAATCGCCATCGATGAAGGCCTGCTCGCCGATGATGCGCTGGTGCAATGGGATCGTCGTGTCGATGCCGCCGATCACGAATTCCTCGAGCGAGCGGCGCAGCCGCATCAGGCATTCGTTGCGGGTCGTGCCGTTCACGATCAGCTTGGCCACCATCGAATCGTAGTAGGGCGGCATGATGTAGCCGGTGTACAGCCCCGAATCGACGCGCACGCCCAGCCCGCCCGGCGGATGGTAGTCGGTGATGCGGCCGGGGCAGGGCACGAAGGTCTCGGGGTGCTCGGCGTTGATGCGGCACTCGATGGCATGCCCCTGGATGACGATGTCGTCCTGGGTCATGTCGAGTGCCGCGCCGGCGGCGATGCGGATCTGCTCGCGCACCAGGTCGATGCCGGTCACCGCCTCGGTGATCGGATGCTCGACCTGCAGGCGGGTGTTCATCTCGATGAAGTAGAATTCGCCGTCCTGGAACAGGAACTCCATCGTGCCGGCGCCGCGATACTTGAGCTTGCGGACGGCCGCAGCCGCCAGCTCGCCGATCTTGCCGCGCTGCTCGGCGTTCAGCGCCGGCGAGGGGGCCTCTTCCAGCACCTTCTGGTGGCGGCGCTGCAGCGAGCAGTCGCGCTCGCCCAGGTGCACGCCGGCTCCCATGCCGTCGCCCAGCACCTGGATCTCGATATGCCGCGGATGGTCGAGATACTTCTCGAGATAGACCGAGTCGTTGCCGAAGGCGGCCTTGGCCTCGGCGCGGGCGAGCGAGAACGCCTCGGCCGCCCAGTCGGCGTCGTCGACCACCTTCATGCCGCGTCCGCCGCCGCCGGCGACGGCCTTGATCAGCACCGGCCAGCCGATCTTGGTGCCGAGCGCCACCACCTGGTCGAGCGAGTCGACCGGGCCCGGCGATCCGGGGACGAGCGGCAGGCCGAGCTCCTGGGCGGTCTGCTTGGCCACGATCTTGTCGCCCATCATGCCGATGTGCTGCGGCGTCGGGCCGATGAAGGTGAAGCCGTGCGCCTCGACGGCCTCGGCGAAGCGTGCATTCTCGGACAGGAACCCGTAGCCCGGATGGATGGCATCGACGCCGGTGATGGTGGCGGCCGAGAGGATGGCGGGAATGTTGAGATAGCTGTCGCGCGCCGGCGGCGGGCCGATGCAGACCGATTCGTCGGCCAGGCGCACATGCATGGCGTCGCTGTCGGCCGTCGAATGAACCGCCACGGTCTGGATGCCCATCTCGCGGCAGGCACGGTGGATGCGGAGGGCGATCTCGCCCCGGTTGGCGATCAGGACCTTGTCGAACATCGCGCCGACGCGTCCCTATTCGACGATCATCAGCGGTTGCTCGAACTCCACCGGCTGCGCGTTGTCGATCAGGATCTGCGCCACCGTCCCCGCCTTGGGAGCCTTGATCGGATTGAAGGTCTTCATCGCCTCGATGATCAGCAGCGTCTGGCCCTTCGTCACCTCGTCGCCCACGGCAACGAAGTTGGGCTTGCCGGGCTCGGGCGCGAGATAGGCGGTGCCGACCATGGGCGACTTCACGGCGCCGGGATGCTTGCCGAGATCGTTGGCCGCCGCCGCCGCCGCGGCGGCCGGCGAGGACGCGGCCGGCGCTGCCGCCGCGACAGGGGCGGCCGCCACCGTCACGGCCGGCCGGGCGACGCGGATGCGCCGATCGCCATCGGCCAGCTCGATCTCGCCGAGATCGGTCTCGTGGAGGATCTGCGCCAGCTTGCGGACGAACTCGGTATCCATCTCGAACTTTGCCATGGCGAAACGCTCCGCGGTGAATGTCAGCGCGCCAGCAGGCGTGCCAATGCCTGCAGCGCCAGAAGATAGCCGTGGCTGCCGAGACCCGCGATCACGCCGACCGCAGCCGGGCTGATATAGGAGTGATGGCGGAAGCTTTCACGCTTGTAGATGTTGGAAAGATGGACCTCGACCACCGGCAGCTCGGCGGCATTCAGCGCGTCGAGCAGGGCGACCGAGGTGTGGGTGTAGGCGCCGGCATTGATGACGATGGCGGAATTCTTCTCGCGCGCCGCCTGGATCAGGTCGACCAGCACACCCTCATGGTTGCTCTGGGCGAACGCGACTTCCATCCCCAGGCGCTGGGCTTCGGCCCGGCACGCAGTCTCGATGTCGGTCAGGGTTTCGCGGCCATAGATCTGCGGCTGCCGCTTGCCCAGCATGTTGAGATTGGGCCCGTTGAGCACCAGCACCGACTTGCGTGCCGGCCGATGCCGGGCGGCCTTCGCGGCCAAATCGTGCCTCCCCGTCCTTAAAGCGCGGGGCGTTATAGCATGGCGATTCCGAGCCACAAGGCAGGCTCAGCCCGCCCTTCTGAGCTGCTGGGCGTGGGTAAACAGGCGATCGGACAGTGCATCGAAGCTGCGTCTTTCTTCGCCCGACAGCGCCGTGTAGAGCCTGGCCTCGTAATCGAGCGCCAGCGGCACGATGCGCGCATGCAGGACGCGGCCGCGGGCCGACAGCCGGAGCGAGGCGCGGCGGCGGTCGTTGCGGTCGGTCGCCCGCTCGACCAGGCGGCGCGTCATCAGGCCGGCCACCGCACGGCTGACCGCCACCTTGTCCATGACGATGCGCTGCCCCACATCGGAAGCGGTGAGCGGCGCGAAGCGGCCAAGTGCTGCCATCACCCGCCATTGCGTGACAGTGAGGCCAAACGGCCCGGCATAGAGGTCGTGCAACGATTCCGACACGATCTGGGCCAGAATCGACAGGCGATAGGGGAGAAAATTCTCCAATTCAAGGGCTTGCGCAGTGTTCGGCATAATAGTTACATTTGAAACCAATTCACGGCTTGGGTCAATTCGAGAGGTCGCACATGGCCAGCATCAAAGATCCCGAGGTCGCCGAGATCGACGAAGTCAATCCGATGGGCACCGACGGCTTCGAGTTCGTCGAATACGCAGCACCCGATCCGGCGGCGCTTGGCACGCTGTTCGAGCACATGGGCTTCGTGAAGGTCGCGAAGCATCGCTCCAAGGATGTCTCGCTTTACCGTCAGGGCGACGTGAATTTCATCGTCAACGCCGAGAAGGACAGCTTCGCCCAGGGCTTCGCCCGCGTGCACGGGCCCAGCATCTGCGCCATCGCGTTCAGGGTTCGCAACTCGGCCTTCGCCTATAAGCGCGCTTTGTCGCTCGGCGCCTGGGGCGTCGAGGGCAAGGTCGGGCCGATGGAGCTCAACATCCCGGCCATCAAGGGCATCGGCGATTCGCTGATCTACCTGGTCGACCGCTACGGCGATCGCGGCACGATCTACGATGTCGACTTCGAGTATCTGCCCGGCGTCGCGCACAATCCCAAGGGCGTCGGCCTCACCTACATCGACCACCTGACGCACAACGTCCACCGCGGACGCATGGCGGAGTGGGCCAGCTTCTACGAACGGCTCTTCAATTTCCGCGAAATTCGCTACTTCGACATCGAGGGCAAGCTCACCGGGCTGAAGAGCAAGGCGATGACCAGCCCATGCGGCAAGATCCGCATCCCGATCAACGAGAGCACCGACGACAAGTCGCAGATCCAGGAATATCTCTCGGCCTATCATGGCGAGGGCATCCAGCACATCGCGCTCGGCACCGACGACATCTACGAGACGGTGGAGACGCTGAAGACCAAGGGTGTGCCGTTCCAGACCGTGCCCGACACCTACTACGAGCAGATCGACACGCGCCTGCCGGGCCACGGCGAGGATCTGCAGCGCCTGGCCACCGACCGCATCCTGATCGACGGCGCGCCGACCAAAGGCGGCGGGCTGTTGTTGCAGATCTTCACCCAGACGGTGATCGGGCCCATCTTCTTCGAGATCATCCAGCGCCGCGGCAACGAGGGCTTCGGCGAGGGCAATTTTCGCGCCCTGTTCGAATCGATTGAACTCGACCAGATCCGTCGCGGCGTGCTGAAGGCATAAGGTAAAGGAGGAAACCATGGCCAAGAACTGGATCCCATTGCGCCAGGTCGAGGGCACCGCCTCGCGCCAGGCCCATGTCCGCCTGCCCGAGGGCACCTACGAGCGTGAGATCAGCAAGGAGGGCTTCTTCGGGCCCTCGGCGCAGTTTCACCACAAGCACAAGCCGACCGACTGGGTGGAATTCGACGGCGCCATCCGCCCGCGCGCCTTCGACCTCAACAAGCTCGCCACCGGCAAGCAGAGCCCATGGACCTCGCAACTGGTGATGGCCAACCCGCATCTGCAGATGCGCATCTGGAAGCTCGACCAGCCGATGACCGAACTCGCCCGCAACAGCGACGGCGATCAGCTCCTGTTCGTGCACGAGGGCGAGGGCGCCCTGTTCTGCGATTACGGCCATCTCGACTATCGCGACGGCGACTACCTCGTGATCCCGCGCGGCACGATGTGGCGGCTCTCGCCCACCAAGCCCACGACGTCGCTGATGGTCGAGGCGACCAACGATCATTTCACCCTGCCGGAGAAGGGCCTGGTCGGCCGGCACGCGATCTTCGACCCGGCGATCCTCGATACGCCCAGGATCGACGACGCCTTCCGCGCCCAGCAGGACGAGCGCACCTGGAAGGTATCGGTGAAGCGGCGCGGGCAGCTCTCGACCGTGACCTTCCCGTTCAATCCGCTGGATGCCGTGGGCTGGCACGGCGACTTGAGCGTCGTGCGCATCAACTGGCGCGACCTGCGCCCGCTGATGAGCCATCGCGCCCATCTGCCGCCGTCAGCCCACACCACCTTCGTGGCCGGCCGGTTTGTCGTCTGCACCTTCGTGCCGCGGCCGCTCGAGAGCGACCCCGAGGCGCTGCGCCTGCCGTTCTTCCACAACAACGACGATTTCGACGAGATCATCTTCTATCATAAGGGCAGCTTCTTCAGCCGCGACAACATCCATCCCGGCATGATGACGGTGCACCCCTCGGGCTTCACGCATGGTCCGCATCCCAAGGCCTTCAACGCCGCGACCAAAGGCGGCAAGACCGAGACCGACGAAGTCGCGGTGATGATCGACACGCGCGATGCAGTCGACGTCGCCGCCATGCCGGCCGGAGTCGAGTTCGACGGCTATGTGAAGTCTTGGCGCCCGCCGGAGATCAAGCAGGCGGCGGAGTAGGGTTTTAGACAATGAAACTGGCTTCGTTGAAGGAAGGCGGCCGCGACGGCACGCTGATCGTGGTCAATCGCGAGCTCACGCGGGCGGTGCGGGCGACCGATGTCGCGCCGACGCTGCAGAAGGCGCTCGACGACTGGGCCGCCGCGGCGCCGAAACTGCGGGCCCTGGCCGAGCAGCTTGCCGAGGACAAGGCGCCGGGCTCTTTCGAACTCGAGACGACGGCGCTCGCGGCGCCCTTGCCGCGTGCCTTCCAATGGGCCGACGGCTCGGCCTACGTCGTCCATGTCGAGCTGGTACGCAAGGCGCGCGGCGTGGAGATGCCGCCGTCCTTCTGGACCGATCCGCTGATGTATCAGGGCGGTTCCGACTCCTTCATCGGGCCGAATGACGAGATCGAGGCCGGCGACGAGGCCTGGGGCATCGATTTCGAAGGCGAGATCGGCGTCATGGTGGACGATGTGCCGATGGGCATCTCGCCCGAAGCGGCGCGCCAGCACATCAAGCTGGTGACGATCCTGAACGACGTGTCGCTGCGCAACCTCATCGTCGGCGAGCTGGCCAAGGGCTTCGGCTTCTTCCACGGCAAGCCCGCCACCGCCTTCGCGCCGGTCGCCGTAACGCCCGACGAACTGGGCGATGCCTGGGACGGCGCCAGGCTCAACCTGCCGCTGATCTCGACCTTGAACGGCCGGGAGTTCGGCCATCCCAATGCCGCCACCGATCTGACGTTCGACTTCGGCCAGCTGATCGCCCATGCGGCCAAGACGCGGACCCTCGAGGCCGGCACCATCGTGGGCTCGGGCACCGTCGCCAACCGCGACGCTGCGGTGGGCTGTTCCTGCATTGCCGAGCGTCGCGTGCGCGAGACCATCGAAAGCGGCAAAGCCCTCACGCCATTCATGAAGTTCGGCGATCACATCCGCATCGAGATGTTCGACGCCCTCGGCCAGTCGATCTTCGGCGCGATCGATCAGAAAGTCGTGCGCTACACGCCGCCCGCCTAAGCCGTGCTAAGGTGGCCGCGGAGGCGGTCATGAAGCTCATCGGCTATTTTCGTTCATCGGCGGCGTTTCGCGTGCGCATCGGGCTCAACCTCAAGGGCATCGCGGTCGAGCACGCCTCGCGCCATCTGCGCAAGGGCGAGCAGGCGGCGCCCGACTATGCCGCGCTCAATCCGCAGAAGCTCGTGCCCACGCTGGTGCTCGATTCAGGCGAGGTTCTCACCCAGTCGCTCGCCATTCTGGAATATCTCGAGGAGACCCATCCCGAACCGCCGCTGCTGCCCAGGGATCCGGTCGACCGGGCGCGGGTGCGCGCGCTGGCGCTGATCACGACCGCCGACATCCATCCCATCCAGAACCTCAGGGTGATGGGCTACCTGCGCGAGAAATTCGGCCAGACGGAGGAGAGCGCCTTCGCCTGGTCGCGCCATTGGATCGAGACCGGCTTCGATGCCTACGAGGCCTCGATTGCCAAGGACCGCAAGACCGGCAGCTTCAGTCACGGCGATCGCCCGACCCTGGCCGATCTTTGCCTGGTGCCGCAGGTCTTCAATGCCGCGCGCTTCAAGGTCGACATGACGAGATACCCGACCATCCAGCGCATCTACGCCACCTGCATGAAGCACCCGGCCTTCGATGCCGCCCAACCCTCCAGGCAACCGGACGCCGAAGCGTGAAGAAGAAGCTCATCGCAGCCATCGCCGTCGTCGCACTCGCTGGCGCGGCTGTCGCGGCTGTGCCGATCGTGGAGAGTCACGCGGCGGCCAGCATCAAGACGGAGATCGAACGCGACGGCACGACCAAGGTCGGCAATGTCGAGGTCGGCCTGTTCGAGCGCCGCATCGCGCTGCTCGACCTCAAATCGACCGGCGGCGCGGCGCTCAGCGTCGGCCGCTGGGAGGCGTCGGGGCTTGCCTGGCCGCTCGGCGAGCTGATCCGCGGCCGCACGCCGCTGGCCGGCTTCGACTGGGGCGATCCGTTGCAGGCCGACCGCATCGAACTCCGCGACGCCCGGCTGGTCGACAGCGCGACCGCCAGCGGCTGGAGCTTGGGGTCGCTGGTCATGGAAGGGTTCGATCTGGCGCGCTACGACGCCCGGTACCAGGGCGGCTACAAGTTTCAGGCCCTGGTCGCGCGCGCCCTGGGGGCGCTCACGATACGTCGTCTCGAGGAACGCAACGTCCTGTTCTCGCTGCCGGGCTCGAACGACACGTTTGGCGCGGCCTCGGCTGTCGTCGATCGCTATGAGCGGGGCCGCATCGCCTCGGTGACGGTGAGCAGCCTCGAGGCGACGGCGAAGGACGAGCCGGCGCCGCTCTACAAGATTGCCGATATCAAGTCGGCCGGTATCGATATGACTCGCGTGATCGCGGCCCTTTCGTCGGACAAATGGCAACCCGGCGCGCCGGTCGGCCGGGCCCATGTCGACAGCTTCAATGCCTCGGGTTTCTCCGGCGAGATGCTCACGCGCTACGGTATCTCGCTCGGCAGCGTCAGTCTCGAGACGGTGCGCGAGGGTGACAAGCTGAGCCACTCGCGCACCCGCGTCGAAGGCTTCGTGCTGGCGCCGCCGCTGCGCGGCCTGCAGGGCCTGCAGACGCGCCTTGCCCTGCAGTCAATGGGCCTCAAGGACGTGAAGCTCGACCTCGATTGCGCCGGCACCGACGACCGCGCCAAGGGTGAGCTCACCCTCGACCGTTGCGCGCTGGTGGGGCCGGACCTGGGAAAAATCGATCTCACCGCCAGGGTCGTCGACGTCGACCCGCCTTTCTGGCGTGCGATCGATGACGGCGACCTTCTCGCGCTCGACGAGTCGCATGCAGGTTTGAGTGAAATGCAGCTGATCCTCGCCGACAAGAGCTTGCTCGAACGCAGCCTGAAGGCGCTGTCGGCGGTGACCGGCAAGCCGGTCTCGGAAACCAGGTCCAATCTGGCGAGCGAGATACGCCGCTACCAGCCGACCGGCATTCTGATATCGGAGGACATGACGAAGCTGCTCGACACTGTCGCGCGGTTCGTCGAGCGGGGCGGCACGCTTACCCTCGACGCCAAGCCGGACCCGCCGATCGACATCGCAAGGTTCCAGCCCCTCCTGAAGCCCGGCGCCGATCTCGTGCGCCTGCTCGGCCTGTCGGCGACGCTGTCGCCGCCGCGCTAGTCTAGCTCTTGCGGGCGTCGGCGATCAGCTGCTTGAGCGCCGCGGCATCGACGGCGCCGGGCACGAACTGCGTGCCGATCACGAAGGCGGGCGTGCCGCGTATGCCAAGGGCGCTCGCCAGCTCGAGGTTGCGCTCGATGAGCTGCTTCAGCTTGGGGTCTTCCATATCCTTCTCGAGCCGGGCGCGGTCGAGCCCGACCGAGGCCGCGATCTCGAAGATCTTGTCGCGGTCGAGCTTGCCGGTGAATTCCATCAGCGCGTTATGGAATTCCTGGTGCTTGCCCTGCTTGACCGACGCGAGGGCGGCGACGGCGGCGATCTTCGAGGCATCGCCCAGGATCGGCAGGTCCTTGTAGATGATCTTCACCTTGCCGTCGGCGCCAACCACCGACTTCATCGCCTTGTGGGCTTTCTTGCAGTAGGGGCACTGATAGTCGTTGAAGTCGACGATGACGACGTCGCCGTTCGGGTTGCCGCCGATCGGGCTGTCGGCGTCGCGGAACAGTTCAGCCTGGTTCTCCTGGACGCCTTTCTGCGCGGCGGCGCTCTGTTGGCCGTCCTGTTTGCGCTCCAGCTCCTGCATCGCTTCGACCAGCACTTCGGGGTTGGCGAGCAGGTATTCGCGGATGTTCTTGCCGAGCGCCGCCTTGTCGACGGGAACCGACGCCGGTTCAGCGGCAAGTCGGCCGGGCTCGATCGTGCCGACGGCAAGCAGCGCGCCGGCGCCCAGAAGTCCGGCGCAGATGAGTAAAAGGACCGAACGCATGGTGATGATCTCCAAAACTATCGGCCCTTGCCCGGCCGCGTGTTGATATAAGCCTTGATATCTTGGGCGCGCTGCCAGGCCGGCGTGCCCGCTTGCAACTGTCGCACGGCGGCGTCGGCATGGGCCTGAGCTTCGGCGCGCTGGCCGCGCAGGACCGCCATCTCGGCGCGGGCGAGGGACGTCATACCGGGATTGTTGAGCCTTGAATAGCCGGACGCCATCAGCCGCCACAGGTCGAACGAGCCGGCTTCCTGCTGCCTCGCCAGTTCGAGATTGCGCACGGCCTCGCGGTCGTTGTCGGTATTGTTGGTCTCGAGCAGGGCGCGCGCAAAGTCGACCTTGATGATCGCCGAACTCGGCAGAAGCTGAACGGCGCGGCGATAGGAGATGACGGCCTCGGCGGCGTGGCCGTTCTCGTACAGCATCTGGCCGCGCGCCTCGTTGAAGTAGGGATCGTTCGGATATTCCTTGATAAGACCGTCGATCCCGAGCAGCGCCGAGCCCAGCGCGCCCTTGCGATACCAGGCGATGGCGCGCGCATAGCGTGCCGGCACCGACCGGTCGGCTTCGGCGAAGTGCTGCAGTGTCGCATCGGGGGTGATGAAACCCATCAGCTTGGCCACGATGCGGTGGTGCATCATGAGGAATTCCGGCGAATCCGGCTTGTTGACGTAGGGCGAATGCGCCGCCGCCTCCTCGAACGCGGCGATGCGGTCCGGGGTCAGTGGATGGGTCGACAGGTAGGGGTCGCGCTGGTTGATCGCCATGCGCTCTTCCCTCTGCAGCACGCGCATGAACTCGACCGCGCCCTTGGGCGACTGGCCGGTGCGCTGCAGGAAAGTGATGGCTGCCTGGTCCGCCGAGTTCTCCTGGGTTTGCGTGTAATGAAGGAACGACAGCAGCGACCCTGGCGCGTTGGTGCTGCCGACGCCCGTCGTCGGACCGCCTCGGCCGACACCGCCGCCCGACACGGCACTGCCCGCCATGGCGCCGCCGGCCAAGATCATCTCGAGGATCTGCAAGGTGGTGAGGGCGCGCAGCTCCTCCTGCATGCGGGCCAGATGGCCGCCGGCGATGTGCCCGCTTTCGTGCGCCAGCACGCCGATCAGCTGATTGGGCGTCTCGGTCCGCATGATCAGGCCGGTATTGATGAAGATCCGCTGGCCGCCCGCCACGAAAGCGTTGAGCGTGTTGTCCTGGACGATCATGATCTCGACGGCGTTGGGGTCGAGACCGGCCGCCTTCCAGATCGGCATGACCATCGTGCGGATATCGTTCTCGATCTCGGCGTCGCGGATGAGATTGAGTCGTTGACCTTGCTGCGCGCTCGCGGCACGAAGCGGCGCCAGCGCGAAGAGCGCAAGACTGAAGAGGGTGATGATGCGTCTGAACACGGTCGGCACAGGGTCCTGGCAGGCTAGAAACGCCGGGCGGCCGCGTCAATTGCGCAACCTGGCGCTGGCGGGCGTGCTTTTGCTGGGTGCTTGTGGCAGAAGTGAGACGGATCGGGACACCGAAGCCGCCGCCAACGCGGTCAATCCTGCTGGGTTTTCGCACGGCCGCGTGGGTCTGTCGGCCGTCGTCGGCGGCAGTGCGTTCGCCGCTGTGTCGGCCGACGAAAGCCGGGCGGCCGAGATCGGGCGTGATATCCTGCAGAGCGGCGGCAACGCCACCGACGCCGCGACCGCCATGTATTTTGCACTCGCGGTAACCCTGCCCTCGGCGGCAGGACTAGGCGCTTCGGGCGCCTGCATCGTGCATGACGACAAGACCAAGGCCGCCGAGGCTTTCGTATTCCCGCCGATCGCCGCGCCGGGAACGGTCAATGGTCAGCCGTTCAGCGTGCCGTCGGGCGTCCGCGGCGTCATGTTGATGCACATCCGCCATGGCCAGCTGCGCTGGGAACAGACGGTTGCGCCGGCCGAGCGGCTGGCCCGCTTCGGCGTGCCGGTGTCGCGCGCGCTGTCGCGCGACCTGCAGGCCGGCGCGGCCGTGCTGGGTAACGACCGCGAGACGCGGCGTGTCTTTGGCAAGGGCTCCGGCGGCACGCTGACGGAAGGCGATATCTGGACGCAGGGCGATCTCGCGGGGACGCTGGGTGCGATCCGCCAGCGCGGCGCCGGCGAATTCTTCCAGGGCGCGCTGGCGCGCACGCTGTCCGAACAGGTGGCGCAAATGGGCGGCAACCTGCCGGTCGAAGCGTTGCGCAACGCCGTGCCGCAGTCGGGGGCGCCGACCACCGAGTCGTATGGCCGCCGCAACGTCTATGTCGCGCCGCCGCCCGCTGCCGGCGCCGCGGCGTTGGCCGGCTGGAAAGGCCAGGCGCCAGTTGGCCCGGTGCCGGCCGATTCCGGCGGATTTTCTGGCCTGGTCGCCGTCGACAGCAAGGCGGGGGCCGCGGCGTGTACCCTGTCGATGGGCCAGCTCTTCGGCGCGCGTGTGATCGTGCCCGGCACTGGCGTGCTGCTCGGTGCCGCGACTCCCGATGCGGGATCGGTCAGCCCGATGATCATCGCCAGCGCCAACAACGGCGAGTTCACCTTTGCCGGCGCAGGCGGCGGCGCCCCGACGGCGGCCCAGGCGACCGGCGCGGTCGCTCGCGCGACGGTGGAGGAAGAAAAGAGCCTCGTTGCCGTGCTGAACGCCCGAGGCGGGCAGGGCGGCACCGTCAACGCCATCGTCTGCCCGTCGGGGCTGCGCAGCAGCGCCGCGACTTGCCGAAGTGCGATCGATCCTGCCGGTGCGGGGCTCGCGCTGCTCGCCATCGTCCGCTAGGCGCGGCCGATGTCGGGCAAGCTCTCGCGCCGCGGCGGCGCGGTCGATCCGTTCATCGTCATGGATGTGATGGCGGCTGCCGCCGAGAAGGAAGCGGCCGGCGATACCGTCATCCATCTCGAGGTCGGCCAGCCCAGCACGCCCGCACCAAAGGCGGCGCTCGCGGCCGCCCACGCTGCCCTCGATACCGACCGCATCGGCTATGTCGCGGCGCTGGGCATCCCCGCGCTGCGCCAGCGCATCGCGCGCCATTACCGCGAAGCCTACGGCGTCGAGATCTCGCCCGACCGCGTGATCGTCACGACCGGTTCGTCGGGCGGCTTCCCGCTGGCGTTTCTCGCGAGCTTCGATGCCGGCGACCGGGTGGCGCTGGCGGCGCCTGGCTATCCTGCTTACCGCAACATCCTGGCGGCGCTCAGTCTCGAGGCGGTCGACCTGCCGACCTCGGTAGCCGACCGCTTCCAGCCGACGGTCGAGGCCTTGAAGAAGGCGGGCCGCCTTGACGGGCTGATCGTCGCCAGCCCGTCCAACCCCACGGGCACGATGGTGGGCCATGCCGAGATGAAGGCGCTGGCCGGCTGGTGCAGCGAAAACGGCGTAAGGCTGATCTCCGACGAGATCTATCACGGCATTGTCTATGAGGGTGACACCGTGTCGGCGGTCGAGGTTTCCGAGTCGGCGATCGTGGTCAACAGCTTCTCGAAATACTTCTCCATGACCGGCTGGCGGATCGGCTGGCTTATCGTGCCAACCGATCTGGTGCGGCCGATCGAGCGGCTCGCACAGAACTTCTTCATCTCCGTGCCGACGCTCAGCCAACACGCCGCCCTCGCTTCCTTCGACGGCCGGGACGAGCTCGACGGCCACGTCCGGCGCTACCGCACCAACCGCGACCTGCTGTTGGCCGGCCTGCCGTCGGCTGGCCTCGACCGCTTCGCGCCGGCCGAAGGGGCGTTCTATCTCTATTGCGACGTGGCGCATCTCACCAACGACAGCCGTGAGTTCTGCCGGCGCATGCTGAGCGAGGCCGGCGTGGCGACGACGCCGGGAGTCGACTTCGACCGTGCGCGGGGCTCGGGCACCCTGCGCATCTCCTTCGCCGGTTCGACCGCCGAGATGGAAGAGGCGGTGCGACGCCTGCGGGCGTGGAGACGGTTGTGAGGATTGTAGCGGCGGTGTTGCTTGCGGCACTCGCCGCTGCGCCGGCCTTTGCCCAGGACAGCGCCAAGATCTCCGCCGCCGAGCGCGAGATGGTCGCCGCTTACGGAGCGCTGCTCGGCAAATTGACGGGGACCGCCAAGCTCCACCTCGAGCGGGACCAGGAGCGCTGGCTTGCCAATCGTCGGGCGTGCGACGCGAACGCGGCCTTGAAGGCCGGTTGCCTGGAGGCCCGCTACCAAACGCGCGCCGCCAAGCTCAGGCTGTTTGCCGATGGGCCTTATCCCTTCATCAGCGAGCAGGCCATCGTCAAATCCGGCAAGCTGGCGCACTGGACCTACGCCATCGATGTCAGCTATCCGCAATTCGACTCGCCATCGGCTGGTTTCACGGCCGCCAACCGAAGCTTCGCCGACCCTGCGCGCGAAACTGTCGACGATCTCGCCCGGTCCGAGTTCAACGTCAGCTACGATCAGACCTTCGACCTCTACCGACTAAACCGTGACGTCGTTTCCGTTTGGGTCCACAGCGAGATGTCGGGACTGAACATCGACATTTCGAACACGGGTAGCCTTGTCGACTTGCGCACAGGCCGGGGCATTCC
>DASZJU010000182.1:0-14557 GCA_035947815.1 Reyranella sp. | reverse complement strand
GGCCTGCTGCAGCCCGGCACGGTGCTGAGCGACCTGAGCGGCCGCCTGCATGCCCGCGTGCGCGCCGACGGCACGCTGTCGGCCGCCAATGCGCTGGGCGAGCATCGCGGTTCGATCCATCAGGTCGGCGCGGCGGTGCAGGGCGCGCCCGCCTGCAACGGCTGGACCTTCTGGCATTTCGAGCAGGAGGGTGCGCGCCTGCCGATCGATCATCTGCGCCAGCAGGTGAGGGCCGGGCTTTAGACCGTGGAGTCTTAGCCGAAGGTGAAGGCGAACGCCTGGACGCCGGGATCGAGGAACTGGATCTCGAACGTCCGCTCCTTGACGGGACCGCGCTGGCGCACGAGCTGATACAGCCGTTGCCCGGTGACGGTGCCTTCGCCGTTGGCGTCGATGTCGGCGCCATGGTCGTCGCCGGGCCGCTGGCCATCGAGCAGGACGCCAAACCGCACGGGCTTGCCGTCGTCGCCGGCGCCGAGCACGAGATGCAGGTCGCGCGCGTGGAAGCGAAAGGCGATGCCGCCGCCGGCGGCGCCCAGGATCGCCCTTTCGTCCTCGATCTTCCACGTGCCCTTGAGCGCCCACTGGTTGAGGCGCAGATCGGTTGGCAGCGCATAGACATGATCGACGTCCTGGACAGTGCCGCCGGGTGACGAGAAATTCTCCGCGCGCATGAAGCCGATATAGGTTTCCGGCGACTTGACGTTGCCCGCGTCCGCAGCGGCTTCGGCGCCGGCCGCCGTGACGGCCACGACACCCTTGGCGATGTCCGTCTTGCCGGTTTCCGCCAGAAGCTGCTGGATGACCCGTTCGGACTCGGCGTATTGGCCTTCGCCGAAATGGTGATGGCGAATACGGCCTTCGGCATCGATGAAGTAGTGCGCCGGCCAGTACTGATTGTCGAAAGCGCGCCACAGCGCGAAGTTGCTGTCGATGGCAACCGGATAGTCGATCTTGAGATCGCGAACGGCGCGCTTGACGTTGTCGGCATTGCGTTCGAAGGCGAATTCCGGCGTATGAATGCCGATAACCACCAGGCCCTGGTCCTTGTATTTTTGCGCCCATGCCCTGACGTAGGGGATGGCGCGCAGGCAATTGATGCAGGAATAGGTCCAGAAATCGATCAACACGACCTTGCCGCGCAGGCCCTGCTTCGTCAGAGGTGGCGAATTCAGCCATTCGACCGCGCCGTCAAGCGCCGGCAGACCTCCCTCGACGCTCAACGGACCCGTGGGATCGGCCGGCGGCTTTGCCGCCATCGCCATCGATCCCTGTTCTCCTGGCGGCCGCGCCTCCTTGCCGAACTTGTCGAGCAGTCCCTGCTCGAGACCCGCGGTGCTCGCCAGCGATGCCTGCGTGAGCACGCCGGTATCGAGGCCCAGGGCAATGGCGGCCACGCCGACGAGGACGGCAACGCCCAGGCCGCGGCGGATCCATTCGCTGACGCCCAGCGATCGCTTCATCGCGGCAAAAACGCGGCCCCCGATCAGCAACGCGACCGCGAGCGACGTCGCCGCGCCGGCGGCATAGGCCAGCAGCAACAGCGACGTCTGCGCGTTGGCGCCATTGAGCGCCGCGCCTGTCAGGATGAGCCCCAGGATCGGTCCGGCACAGGGCGCCCACAGCAGGCCGGTGGCGATCCCCAACAGGAACGACGGCAGGATGGTCTGCGAATGGCCGCCGCTGTCGGCCGATGCCGAGAGACGCGCACCCACGGCGACCAGCGGCCGGGTCAGCCGGTCGGCCAGCGAGGGGAACAACAGCGTCACGCCGAGTACGGCCAGCACCACGATGGCGATCGTCCGGCCATATTCGTTGGCCTGCACCGCCCATCCGCCGCCGACGGCTGCGAGCGTTGCCACGAGAGCGAAAGTCGCCGCCATGCCCAGCAGCATCGGCAGGCCGCTCTTGACGAAGGGCTGGTCGGCCCTGGCGAAGACGAAGGGCAGCACCGGCAGGATGCACGGGCTGATGATGGTCAGCACGCCGCCGACATACGACAGGACAAACAGGATCATGGCACTTCCGGCGAAAATCAGGCGGCGCGCGGGGTGAAGATCATCGCCACGCCGTTCATGCAATAGCGCAGGCGCGTCGGCGGCGGACCGTCATTGAAGACATGGCCGAGATGTCCGCCGCATTGCCCGCAATGGACTTCTTTCCCCATCATGCCCAGCAAGAGGTCGTTTGACGTCGCGACCGCGTTGTCCAGAGGCGCCCAGAAGCTCGGCCAGCCGGTGTGGCTGTCGAACTTGGTGTCGGATGAAAACAAGGCGAGCTGGCAACCGGCACAGGCGAATAGGCCCGCCCGGTGTTCGCCGTCGAGCGGGCTCGAATAGGGACGCTCGGTGCTTGAGCGCCGCAGAACGGCGTATTGGGCGGGCGTCAGGAGAGCGCGCCATTCCGCGTCGGTATGCGTGACCTTGAAGCGTTCGTCGGCAGCGACGGCGCCGGGAAGCCGGTAGCGATAGGCGGCGAGCATCACCACACCGCCGACGCTGGCAGCCAGAACGTGACGTCGTTTGAGCATAGCTGGCTCCTCGTCCGTTCGCTTCGAGGTAACGGCTGGTCCATTATATATCAATTCATATGGCATTCGGATCACGCACAGTTGACGGTCGCCGCCTCGCTACGCCGCTCGCGCAAAAGGAATTGCGCCGGCATGGTCGCTATATAAGATAGAATATAGCGATCGATCCGCACGGCTTTGGCGGAGTCACTATCCGGCTTGATTGGCGTAATCCGCAGGAGGACGCGATGGGTGGTCGCCTACAGCGGAGCCCATGATGTCAAAGATGCGCGCAATGATCGTTCCGTCACCTGGCGGACGGCTTCGCCTGGAGGAGCGCGACCTGCCCGAGCCTGCCCGTCACGAAGTCCGCATTCGCATACACGCCTGTGGCGTCTGCCACAGTGACTCCCTGACCGTCGAAGGTCACATACCGGGGCTCAGCTATCCGCGCATCCCTGGCCATGAAGTGATCGGCGTGATCGATGCCCTGGGTCCCGACGTCGAAGGTTGGCAGGTGGGCGCGCGGGTCGGGGTGGGCTGGTTCGGCGGTTCGTGCGGCTACTGCAACCGTTGCCGGCGCGGTGACGCCTTTGCCTGCGAAAACATTCACGGCACCACCGGCCTCACGCGCGACGGCGGCTATGCCACGCACATGCTGGCGCTGACCTCGGCCTTGGCGCACATACCGGAGGCCCTGGACCCGGTGCAATCCGCGCCGCTCCTGTGCGCGGGCGTGACGACCTTCAATGCGCTGCGCAATTGCGGCGCGACGCCAGGCGATCTGGTGGCGATCCATGGCGTCGGTGGTCTTGGCCACCTGGGCATACAATTTGCCGCTCGGCAGGGATTCCGGACCGTGGCGGTCAATCGGGGACGCGACAAGGAAACCCTGGCGCGAACCCTGGGGGCGCATGACTACATCGACAGCGCAGCGGGCGATCCCGCCCAAGCGTTGCAGGCCATGGGCGGTGCCAAGGCCATCATCGCCACCGTGACAAGCGCTGAAGCCATGCAAGCGATTGCGGGCGGCCTCGGTGTCAATGGCACGATGATGGTGATCGGCGCCGTGGGCGCTTTGACCGTCAATTCCCTCGACCTCCTCGGTAAACGCGCTGCGGTGCGGGGTTGGTATTCGGGCACGGCGGTCGATTCGGAAGACACGCTTTTGTTCAGTCGGATCAACGACATTGCCTCGATGAACGAAATTTTTACGCTCGAAGAAGCCCAGGCCGCCTATGATCGGATGATGAGCGGCAAGGCGCGCTTCCGCGTTGTTCTTAGGATCGGCTCCTGAAACTGTCTGATCGTGTCGTGTCGAGCGCCGTGCGGGAGGAAGCAATGGATGGTCCGTTCAAGAAAATCGCCGTGGTGCAGGGCGTGCCAAGCGCGCAGGTCCAGCAGCTGTTCCAGACGCTGGTCGGTCGCTGGCAACCATCCGCCCGCCTGGCCGGCGTCGTGGCGGAAGACCATGGCCTTGCCGATCGTGCCTGCAGCGCAGGCTTTTTGCGCAGCCTCGGCAACGGCGAGCGGTTTCCGATCTTCCAGGATCTCGGGCCGGGCTCGACGACCTGCCACCTTGCCGAGGCCGGCGCGCTCGCGGCCGCCGCCGCCGTGCGACGGGATATCGCCGCAGGATGCGATCTTGTGCTGCTCAACAAGTTCGGCAAGCTCGAGGCAGGCGGCGGCGGGCTGCGCGATGCGTTCGGCGCGGCGATGGAAGCGGGGGTGCCCGTCCTCACAGCCGTCTCGTCTGGCTTCGCTGGCGCGTGGGAAAGCTTCGCCGCTCCCTTGTTCGTCGTGGTTCCCGCCGATGCGGACCGGATCGACGCCTGGTGGCACGCCCTGCGGTCGCGTCCTCCGGCGATGATGGGCACAGCGTCGCGTCCTGCTGCGTCCTAGCGGCTGACGCGGACCTGCCGCAGTTCGGCAGGGTGCTGCGTGACTTGAGCTCAGGTGCTGGCATTTTGCTGGCATCGCCCGCAAGTTCACGACAGCCCGTGGGAATCTCGGGCCCTCTATCCGGTACGCAAGTATTCCCCTCGGCACGCTCCGACGATTCGCTCTTGACAGAACTGAGCAATGTTGTGGCGTATGCCAGTCGACCCTTTCACGCGGAGGATCGGCATCATGATCACTCAACTTTCTGTCAGCGCGGGGGTTACCCCGCGCGAGACGACAGTACTGTCCGTTCGCGACCGGATTGGGCCTCCGAAGCGGTAGCGCTAACTGCGCTAACCCCGCCGCGCGCTCTACGCCTTCACCGCGTGCGCGATCACCTTGCGCATCACCGTCGGCAGCGCCCGTTCGGTCATGCGGTCGACCGTGCACCAGCTCGTGCCGGGCGCGAGCCTGGCCAGCCGGTCGGTCGTGGCGGTGGCGCGCGCCACGGTGAGCTCGAGATGGAAATGCGTGAACGTGTGGCGCACCAGGCCGTCGAGGATCCGCCAGCGCGCCGGCACTGGCGCCTCGGCGAGCGCCTGTTCTGCCGTGAACTTGCCCTCGCGCCACGGGCTCGACGGCACCTCGTCCATGCCACCCAACAGCCCCTTGGCCGGGCGCTTGCGCAGCAGGATGGCACCGTCCTTGCGCGCCAGCACGAAGGCAAGCCCGCGGCGCGTCGGTTTTTCAGCCTTGGGCGCGCGCCGGGGCAGCTCCTCGGCGACGCCGAGCTTGCGCGCGCGGCAGGTCGTCATGAACGGGCAGATGACGCAGCGCGGGTTGCGCGGCGTGCACACCGTGGCGCCGAGATCCATCATCGCCTGGGCGTAGTCGCCGGCGCGCTCAGCGGGCACCAACTTGGCGGCGCGGAGCTGGATCTCGGGTTTGGCGTCGGGCAGCGGCGTCTCGATGGCGAACAGGCGGGCGATCACCCGCTCGACATTGCCGTCGACCGCCGAGGCCGGCTGGTCGAAGGCGATGGCGCGGATGGCGCCGGCCGTGTAGCGGCCGATGCCGGGCAGGGCGAGCAGGCCCGCCTCATCCTCGGGGAAGCGCCCGCCGTGGCGTTCGGCCACGGCCTGGGCGCAGGCATGGAGATTGCGGGCACGGGCGTAATAGCCGAGGCCGGCCCACGCCGAGAGCACGCTATCGAGCGGCGCCTCGGCCAGCGCCTCGACCGTAGGCCAGCGCTCGACGAAGCGGCGGAAATAGTCGCCGACCGTGGCCACCGTGGTCTGCTGCAGCATGATCTCCGACAGCCACACCAGGTAGGGCTCGGTCCGCTCGCCGGCCGGCGCACGCCACGGCAGGGTGCGACGATGTCGGTCGTACCAGGCAAGCAATCGTGAGGCGTGGGTAATGGTCATGTAAGGGGTCGTGCCCTACCATAAGGAACGGAGTTTGAAAGGGTCCATGCGGGAAAACGGCTTCCGTGCCATCGGCGGTCTGGCCCAGCGGCTTACATCCGGCATCGCAAAAGGCCGTGGCGCCTCGATTGCCCGCCTGCGTGCCGAGTGGACGGCCATCGTCGGCCCCGACTTTGCACGCCTCACCCAACCCGAAACGTTGCTGTCGGGCCGCGGTGCGCGTGCGGGTGCTCATGGGGCCGGCAAGACGCTCCGCCTGCGCGTTGCCGGTGCTGCGGCCCTCGAGGTGCAGCATAAGAGCGGCCAGCTCGTCGAGCGCGTGAACGCCTATTTCGGGCACAAGATGATCGACGACATCCGGCTGGTGCAGGGCGTGATCGCCGCGCGACCCGCGCCCAAACCTATCTCCGCACCCGATCCCGCCATCGTGACCCAGGTAGCCGAACGCGCCGCTTCGGTGAAGGACCCCGAGCTCAGGGCCGCGCTCACGCGTCTCGGCGCGCGTGTGGCGAGCCGCCGGCATGTGATGCTGGGCGCCCTGGGTGCCGCCGTCGTCGCCCGCGATCTGCGCGCTCAGGAGCTGCCGCGCGACAAGCTTTTGGAAGCGCTGCCCGGCGACCATATCCTGGGCAAGGTCGACGCCCCCAACACCCTGATCGACTACGCCTCGTTCACCTGCCCGCACTGCGCGAACTTCTACATCGCGGTGATGCCGACCCTGCGCAAGGAGTGGATCGACACCGGCAAGCTCCGGCTGATCCATCGCCATTTCCCCTCGGACTTGGTGGCGACCCGGGCGAGCCAGCTCACCGAATGCGCGCCTCCCGACAAATTCTTCGTCGTCGTCGAGCGGCTGTTTCGCAAGCAGGTGGACTGGCTGTCTGTGGGCGACCCCGAAGTCGAGATGGTCAAGGTGCTGGCCGACCAAGGGGTGACGCCCGAAGGAGCCCAGGCCTGCTTCGCCAACGACCGGCTTTTGGACAAAGTCCTCGCCGACGTGCAGTCCGGCCAGACGCTCGGGGTGCGGTTCACGCCCACCCTGTTCATCAACGAGGAAAACTACGCCAATCCCGGCACGGCCGACGCTATTGCAGCAATATTACGCCAAGTGGGGCGGTAAACGTTTGACTCCCCACAGGCGTAATTCCCAAGATGTAGTGGAGAGGAAGACGGAATGCGGAATATCTTGATTGTCGCCGGCGGGGCCGTGGCGGTGGCCGCGATCGCGGCTGGCGTCTATTTCGGCACCCGTCCGCCGGCCGCCGGCCCGACGCCGACGGCCGTGGCCGCCGCGGCCACCCCCGACAAGGCCGCCCTCCTGGCTGTCCTGCCCGGCGACCACGTGCTGGGCGACCCCAATGCCCCGATCACCCTCATCGAATACGCCTCGCTCACCTGCCCGCACTGCGCGCACTTCGACACGCAGATCCTTCCCGAGGTCAAAAAGAAGTGGATCGATACCGGCAAGGTGAAGCTGGTCTACCGCGATTTCCCGCTCGACCAGATCGCCGCCAAGGCGGCCCAGATCGCCGAGTGCGCCGGCAAGGACCGCTATTTCGGCGTGATCGACCTCATTTTCGCGGGCCAGCAGACCTGGGCCACCGCCGCCGACCCGATCGCCGAGCTCGCCAAGCCGCTGCGCATTGCCGGCCTGGGCGAGGCTGAGATCAAGGCCTGCCTCGCCAACGAGGCGATGAGCAATGCGGTGATCGCCGACTACAAGAGCGGCGAGGTGCTGGGCGTCAACTCGACGCCGACGCTCATCATCAACGGTCAACTCTATCCCGGTGCACGGTCGGTCGAGGAACTCGACGGCCTGTTCGGCAAGCTCGTCAAGTAAGCAACCCTCAGCGTGGTGTAGATGGTGCAGTTCGACAAACTCCGGCTCTCCGGCTTCAAGTCCTTCGTCGACCCGACGGAGCTCGCCATCGAACCCGGCATGACCGGCATCGTCGGCCCCAACGGCTGCGGCAAGTCGAACCTCGTCGAGGCGATGAAGTGGGTGATGGGCGAGACCTCGGCCAAGCAGATGCGCGGCAGCGAGATGGAGGATGTCATCTTCTCCGGCGCCGGCACGCGGCCGGCGCGCAACATCGCCGAGGTCATACTGACCCTGGACAACAAGACGCGCACCGCGCCGGCCATGGTGAACGATGCCGACCAGCTCGACATCGTGCGCCGCATCGAGCGCGGCCACGGCTCGGCCTATTCGGTGAACGGCCGCGAGATCCGCGCCCGCGACGTGCAGACCCTGTTTGCCGATGCGGCGACCGGCTCGCGCTCGACCGCCCTGGTGAGCCAGGGCCGTATCGGCGCGCTGATCAACGCCAAGCCGATCGACCGGCGCAGCATCATCGATGAAGCCGCCGGCATCACCGGCCTCTATGCCCGCCGCCACGAGGCCGAGCTCCGGCTGCGCGCCGCCGAGCAGAACCTGGCCCGGGTACAGGACGTGCTGGTGGCGCTCGAGGAGCAGCACAAGGGACTGAAGCGCCAGGCGCGCCAGGCCAGCCGCTACCGCAACCTAAGCGACCATATCCGCCGCGCCGAAGCCGCGGTGCTGGCGCTGAAGCTCGCCGCCGCCGAGCGCGAACTGGCCGAGGCCAGCGAGCGCCTGAAGGAAGCCGAGGCCGGCGTCGCCGACCTTACGCGCCTGGTCGGTCTCGCCACCACAGCGCAGGTCGAAGCCGCCACCGCGCTGCCGCCGCTGCGCAACGACGAGGCCGCCGCGGCCGCCGCGTTGCAGCGGCTGCGCGTGGCGCACGATGCGCTGACCGCCGAAGCCGAGCGCGTCGCCCAGGCCCAGCAGGAGGCCGAGACCCGCCTGCAGCAGACCGAGCAGGATCTCGTCCGCGAACGCGGCCGCAAGGGCGACGCCGAGGCCGCGACCGCCGAGCTCGACGGCCAGCGCGCCCGGCTGGAGCAGGAGCGGGTGGGCGAGGAGGATCGCGCCGCCGCCGCGTCAGAGGCGCGCGATACGGCGCAAGCCGAGACCCATGCGGCCGAGCGCGAACACGACCGGCTGACCCGCCAGATCGCCGACGACGAGGCGCTGCGCGACAGCGTCGGCCGCGAGATCGCCGAACTGCAGGAGCGCCTGCGCCGGCTTGCCGCGCGCCGCGAGGAAATCGCGGGCCAGCAGCGCCAGATCGAGAGCGAGCTTGCCGGCCTGCCGGCGCTAAGCGAGGTCGAGGCCGCGCGCGACGCCGCCCGTGCCGCATTCGAGGAGGCGCGCCAGCAGGGTCAGCAGGCGATCGATGCCGCCCGCGAGGCCGAGCGCTACGAGTCCGACGCCGCGCGCCTGGCGGTGGCCAAGGCCCACGCCGAACGGATCGACATGGAACGGGCCCGCGCCGCCGAGCGCGAGGCCGCCGAGGCGAGCCACGCGGCTGCGGCCGAGAGCCTGCAGAAGGTCAATGCCCGGCTCACGAAGTTGCGCGCCGAGGAAGCAGGCGTTGCCGCCGCGCTGAAGTCGGCGGCCGATTCGCTGTGGCCGCCGCTTCTCGATGCGCTCACCGTCGAGCCGGGCTTCGAGGCGGCGCTGGGCGCTGCGTTCGGTGACGAGCTCGAAGCCTCGTCCGATCGCGGCGCGCCGGTGCACTGGCTGCCGCTCGGCCCAATCGCCGACGCGCCTGCGTTGCCGGCCGGCGCCACGCCGCTGGGCGCTCACGTCAAGACGCTGCCCGAACTCGCGCGCCGCCTCGCCTTCATCGGTGTCGTGGCCGACGACGCCACGGGCGCAGCCCTGCAGGAGGGACTCAAGGCCGGCCAACAGCTCGTCACGCGCGACGGCGCGGTATGGCGCTGGGACGGCTACACCATGCGGGCCGGCGCGCCGTCGACGGCCGCGGTGCGCCTCAGCCAACGCAACCGGCTGGCCGAGCTTCGCCAGCAGATCGACGGCCTCGCTGCCGAGCACGCGGCCGCGCAAACGCAGGTCGAGGCCGAAGCGGTGTCGCTCGCCCAGGCCCGCGATGCCGAGAAGACGTCCGTCGAGCAGGCCCGGGCGCACGAGCGCACGGTGGCCGACGCGGCGCGGCGGAAGTCGGAGGATGCAGGCGAGGCGACCCGTGCCGCCGAACGCGCGGCGCAGGATGCCATCGCGACCGCCGAGCGCGCCGCCGCCGAGGCACGCGACCGGCACACCGACGTGGCGCGCCGCACCGACCAGCTGCGGACGCGGCTCAGCGGCATCGAGCAGGCGGTGGCCGAGATCGTGGGCGACATCGCCGATACCGAGATGCGCCGCACCTTCCGCCAGGCCCGCCTGTCGTCGATCTCCGACACCCAGGCCGACCGCGTCGCCGCCGGTACGCTGCGGGCGCGCATCGCCGAACTGCGGGCGGCGCTGGTCGAGGCCGAGGGCAATTGCGATCGCCTGGCCCGCGAGGCTGCGATGCGGGCCGAGCGCCTGGGCCAGATCGCGCAGGATCATGCCGGCTGGAGCAAGCGGCTGGCCGACGCCGTGGGCCAGATCGTCGAGCTCGATGCCCGGCGCGAGCAGATCGCGGCGTCGATCGCCGAGCTTGCCGCCAAGCCCGCCGAGATCGAGACCAAGCGGATGGCGCTGGGTGGCGAGATCGACAAGGCCGAGCGCAATCGGCAGGCGGCGGCCGATCGCCTGGCGATCGGCGAGACGCGGCTTGGCGAGGCCGACAAGGCGCTGCGCCAGGCCGAATCGGAGCTGGCGAGCGCCCGCGAAAGCCGCGTGCGCCGCGAAGGCCTGGTCGAGCAGGCGACGCGCGATCGCGAGGCGGTGGTCGAGCGCATCGTCGAGCGCCTGCGCTGCGAGCCCGATGGCGTGCTGGCGCTGGCCGATGCCCAGTCGCTGGAGGAACTGCCCGAGATGGAGAAGGCCGAGCATCGCCTCGAGCGGCTGATGCACGAGCGCGAGACCATGGGCGCGGTGAATTTGCGCGCCGAAGAGGAAGCCAACGAACTCGAGCAGCAGATCACCGGCATGACGGCCGAGCGCGACGACCTGGTCGCCGCCATCGCCCGCCTGCGCCAGGGCATCCAGAGCCTCAACCGCGAGGGCCGCGAGCGCTTCGTCGTCGCCTTCGAGCAGGTGAGCGGCCACTTCCAGCTTCTCTTCACCAAGCTGTTCGGCGGCGGCAAGGCCGAGCTCCGGCTCACCGAGTCGGAGGATCCGCTGGAGGCGGGCCTCGAGATCCATGCCAGCCCGCCCGGCAAGAAATTGCAGGTGATGTCGCTGCTCTCGGGCGGCGAGCAGGCGCTGACTGCACTGTCGCTGCTGTTCGCGGTGTTCATGACCAACCCGGCGCCGATCTGCGTGCTGGACGAGGTCGATGCGCCGCTCGACGATCTCAACGTCGAGCGCTTCTGTGCGCTGGTGAAGGATATCGCCGGCCGTACCGACACGCGCTTCATGGTGATCACGCACCATCGCGTCACCATGGCGCGCATGGACCGCCTCTACGGTGTGACCATGGCCGAGCAGGGCGTCTCCCAGCTCGTTTCAGTCAATCTGATGGAAGCCGATAGATTGGTGGCCTGATGCACATTCGGTGTCATCCCGAGGCCGAAGGCCGAGGGACCTTTCCTGATCCGTAAAGGTCCCTCGCTTCAGCGCGGATCTGATCCGCGCGACTCGGGATGACAGTCTTCAAACAAGCAACAAGACTATCTTCCTCTCAAATAAACTGGGGCGTCGGTCTGGCCGGACCGGCGCCCTTCTCTTTGCGAGGTTGGGGATGTAGTGTCCCGTCATGCCCGATACCCTGGCTCCCAACGTCACCGATGTGGTCGAACTGACGCGCGCCCTGGTGCGCTGCGAAAGCGTGACGCCGCGCGAAGCCGGCGCCCTGCAGCATCTCGAGCAGACCCTGGCGTCGCTCGGCTTTCGCTGCGAGCGCATGGATTTCACCGAGGCCGGCACCGACGACGTCGCCAACCTCTATGCCCGCATCGGCAAGTCCGGCCGCCATTTCTGCTTCGCCGGCCATTCCGACGTGGTGCCGGTGGGCGATCTCTCGTCATGGACCATCGGCCCATTCTCGGCCGAATTGTCGGACGGTTACCTGTTCGGCCGCGGCGCCGCCGACATGAAGGGCGCGATTGCGGCTTTCACCGACGCTGCAACCCGCTTCCTCGGCAAGCGCGGCCGCGACTTCGGCGGCTCGATCAGCCTTTTAATCACCGGCGACGAGGAGGGACCTGCCGTCAACGGCACGGTCAAGATGCTGCAGCGGCTGGCCGAGCGCGGCGAGACGATCGACGCCTGCGTGGTCGGCGAGCCGACCAGCTCCAGGCGCTTCGGCGACATGATGAAGATTGGCCGGCGCGGCAGCATGACGGTCGACATGGTGGTGCGCGGCGTGCAGGGCCATGTCGCCTATCCAGAGCGGCTCGACAACGCCATCCATCGCCTGTCGGGGCTGATCGAGGCGCTGGTGCGCGAGCCGATCGACCAGGGCAGCACGCATTTCCAGCCGAGCTCGTTGCAGTTCACCACGGTCGATGTCGGCAACAAGGCGACCAACATCGCGCCGGGCGTGGCCAAGGCACGGTTTAACGTGCGGTTCAACGACCTGTGGACCTCCAAGACACTGCTGCCGTACCTCAAGGAGCGGCTCGACCGCGCCCATGCGGCGATGGGCGGCAACGGCACGATCGAGCTCTCGACCCAGGTCTCGGGCGAGTCGTTCTATACGCCGCCCGGGCCGCTCAGCGAGCTGGTGGCCGGGGCGATCCGCGACGTGGCCGGCGTCGAGGTCGAACTGTCGACCACCGGCGGCACTTCGGATGCGCGCTTCATCCGCAGCTACTGCCCGGTTCTGGAGTTCGGCTTGGTCGGCGAGACCATGCACAAGGTCGACGAGAAGAGCGCGGTCGCCGACCTCAGGACGCTGACGCGCGTCTACGAGACGGTGCTCGACCGCTACTTCGCGGCCTAGGGCGTGCCGTGCTGAGCGCCGCCGAAATTGCCCGCGGCGTAAAGGGCGCGCTGGGGTTCCTGCAGCGCGATCCCGCGGCGCCGCAGCACTTCGACAACACCATGGAAGCCTGCCTGCGCTCGTTCCGGGTGATGGCGGTGGCGGCGCCGCTCTACGCGATTTATCTGCTGATCTCCTACTCGGACGTCACCACTACCGCCGACGAGACCGAGATCGCTCTCGTCGAAGGTCTGCACTACGTCGTCGACTGGCTGCTGTTCCCGGTGATCTTCTACGAGGTCGCCCGTCGCCGCGGCTGGCTCGATCGCTATCCGCGCTACATCAGCGCCCTCAACTGGATCAACCTGCCGCTGATGATTTTAGCCGTCATCGGATCGGCCCTCGCGGCGGTGACGCCAGCCGCGGTCGCGATCATCATCGATCTTGGCCTGAAGGCGCTGGTCTTCTACTGGTTCCTGATGACAACGCGGATGGCGTTGGGGGTCAGCTGGCCGATCTCCGTCGTGCTGCTGGTCGTCAACTGGATGCCGTCGCTCTTTCTCTCACTCCTCGTCGCTCGCTACCTCGGCGTCGTCCCCGTCACCGGCGGCTAGGTCGTAGCGCACCTCCATCAGGCAGAGACCGTGCGGCGGCGCGGTCGGACCGGCGCGCGTGCGGTCGCGCGCGGCCAGCGCTTCCTCGACGTCGCGCCGGGTCCATTGGCCGCGGCCGACCAGCGCCAGCGTGCCGACGAGGATGCGCACCTGGTTGTGCAGGAACGAGCGGCTGGCGACATCGATGCGGATCTCATCGCCGCTGCGCGTCACGTCGAACAGGTCGAGCGTCTTGATCGACGAAGGCGCCTGGCAGGCGGTCGAACGGAAGCTGTTGAAGTCATGGTGGCCGCGCAACACCGCGGCAGCGTCGGCCATGGCGTTGGTATCGAGCGGCACCGGCACGTGCCAGACGCGGCCGCGGTCGAACGCCGGCGGCGCGCGACGGTTCAGGATCAGGTAGCGATAGCGCCGCCCCGTCGCCGAAAAGCGCGCGTTGAAACCGGCCGGCGCGATCTCGACCTTGGTGATCGCGATCGGATCGGGCTTGAGGTGGAAGTTGAGCGCGGACCGCACGGTCTCGGCGGGCTTCTCGCTGGCCAGGTCAAAGTGCGCCACCTGACCCAGCGCATGGACGCCGGCATCGGTGCGGCCTGCGCCCTGCACCGACACGCGCTCGCCGCTCAGCGCCAGCACCGCCTGTTCGATGGCGGCCTGGATCGAGCGGCCGTTGTCCTGGCGCTGCCAGCCGACGAACGGCGCACCGTCATATTCGATCGTGAGCTTGTAGCGCGTCACGGTTTCAGGTCGGCAGCGGAACGACGGCGGGAGGCGCGAGCACGGTGCCGGCGGCCAAGGCAAAGCCACGCAGGAAAGCGTCGGCCGACTGCGCCGATTTGCCCGCGCGCTGCAGCTTCAAGAGTTTCAAGCCGCCGATACCGCAGGCCACGACCGGAAAGCCGTCGCGCCCCATGCTCACCGTGCCTGGCGAACCGCCGGCCAGCGCCAGTCCGGCCGCCAGCACCTTGATGCGCTCACCCCCACTTTCTGTAGCAACTTCGAACCATGTGCCGGGCCAGGGATGGAAGGCGCGCACCTTACGCTCGAGCTCGGCCGCGGGTCGCCGCCAGTCGAGCGCGCCTTCCTCCTTGCCGAGCTTGTGGGCGTAGGTGACGCCCGCCTCGGACTGCGGTACCGCTTCGAGGGTCTTGGCGAGCAGCCCGTCGAGCGTCGACACGATGAGACGCGCGCCCAGCTCCGCCAGCCGGTCGTGCACCGTCTCGGCGGTGT
>DASZJU010000181.1:0-4607 GCA_035947815.1 Reyranella sp. | reverse complement strand
TCCGCGGCCCGATCGCCATCGACGGCATGGGCCCGACCGAGGGCTGGCAGTCCTACTGGAAGGACGTCGATGCGCGCCGCCGCAGCGGCTCGAGCTGGGCGGCCAAGACCATCCCGCCGCTGGTCGCGTAGGCGCGCATGACCTTCGTCGAACGCGCGGGCCTGTGGATCGAGGACCGCAAGGCCGCGACGCGCGAGGCGGAGCGCCGCATCAAGGCGGCCGAGCTCTCGGTGGTGCGGCTGGCCTTCGCCGACCAGCACGGCGTGTTGCGCGGCAAGACCCTGACGGTGGGCGAGATCGATGCCGCGCTCAAGAACGGTGTCGGCTTCACCACGACGATGCTGCTCAAGGATACCTCGCACCGCACCGTGTTCCCGGTTTGGCAGCCAGGCGGCGGCTTCGGCATGAAGGAGCTCGAGGGCGCGGCCGACGCGATCATGCTGCCCGACCCCACGACCTTTCGCGTGCTGCCGTGGGCACCGCATTCAGGCTGGATGCTGTGCGACATATATTTCACCGACGGCCGTCCCATGCCGCTCTGCACGCGGCATATTTGCCGGAGCGCGCTCCAGACGCTGGGCGAGCGCGGCTACGATTTCGTCGCTGGCCTCGAAGTCGAGTTCCATCTCTTCAAGCTGGAGAAGGCGAAGCTTGGCGTTGCAGACTCCGGCCAGCCCGGCGAACCGCCCGACGTGTCCCTGCTCAATCAGGGTTACCAGTACCTGACCGAGCAGCGCTACGACGAGATGGATCCGATCCTGGAGATCCTGCGCACCAACCTCATCGATCTCGGCCTGCCGCTGCGCTCGATCGAGGTCGAGTTCGGGCCGAGCCAGGTCGAGTTCACCTTCCGCACCGGCATTGGCCTGGCACCGGCCGACGCCATGGTGCTGTTCCGCAGCGCAACCAAACAAGTGGCGCAGCGTCACGGCTATCACGCCACCTTCATGTGCCGGCCCAAGCTCGCCAACGTCATGTCGAGCGGCTGGCACCTGCACCAATCGCTGACCGACAGGAAGAGCCACGCCAACATCTTCATGGACGGGCGCGAACCCTTGTCGGTGGCGGGCATGCATTACATGGCGGGACTGCTCGCCCATGCAAGGGGTGCCGCCGCCTTCAGCACGCCGACCTTGAACGGCTACAAACGCTACCGCCCCTTCTCGCTCGCGCCCGACCGCGCCACCTGGGGACGTGACAACCGCGGTGTCATGGTGCGCGCGCTGGGCGGCCCCGGCGATCCCGCGACCCATCTCGAGAACCGGGTCGGCGAACCTGCGGCCAACCCCTACCTCTACATCGCGAGCCAGATCGTGAGCGGGCTGGACGGGCTCGACCGCAAACTCGATCCCGGCCCGTCGGCCGATACGCCCTATGACGCCAAGGCGCCGGCGCTGCCGCGTTCCCTGGCCGAGTCGCTGGCCGCGCTCGGCGAGGACAAGGCGCTGCGCGCGGGCTTTGGCGACTTCTTCGTCGACTACTATCTCAAACTGAAGCAGGCGGAGATCGACCGCTTCAACCTGGACGTCAGCGACTGGGAGCAACGCGAGTATTTCTCGCTGTTCTGATTTCCTGTCGTCTCGCGCGGGGTAACCCCCGCGCTGGAGCGCAGCGAAGGACCTCATCGCCGCTAGCCACGCCATGAGATCCTTCGCTTCGCTCAGGATGACAAGCGAGGGCCTTCCCTCCCTACTGGAATTGACCCCCAATCCCCATATAGGGGCATGTTCGACTTCCAGCCTTCGCTCGTCTCCGACGAGCTGAATCTGTCGGGCGACGCCAGTTTCCCGGCCGAAACCACCCCCAATGAGCAGCCGCTGTTCGACGCCTATTCGCAGGCCGTGGTCGATGTCGTCGACCGGGTCGGCCCCGCCGTCGTGCGGGTCGAGACCCCGCCCGACCGCGAGAAGCGCCAGCGCGGTGGCACCGGCTCGGGCGTCGTGATCTCGCCCGACGGCCTGGTGCTGACCAACAGCCACGTCGTCCAGGGCGCCTCCACCGTGCGGCTGGCGCTCGCCGACGCGCGCACCGTCAAGGCGCGCGTGCTGGGCGACGATCCGCACACCGACCTCGCCCTGCTGCGCATCATCGATGACGTCTCCCTGCCGGCGGCGCGGCTCGGCAACTCCAAGGGGCTGCGCCGCGGCCAGCTCGTGGTGGCGATCGGCAATCCCTTGGGCTTCGAATCGACGGTGACGGCCGGGGTCGTGTCGGCGCTCGGCCGCTCGCTGCGCTCGAGCACAGGCCGGCTGATCGACGACGTGATCCAGACCGACGCCGCGCTCAATCCCGGCAATTCCGGCGGCCCGCTCGTCTCCTCGCGCGGCGAGGTCATCGGCATCAACACCGCCGTGATCGCCGGCGCCCAGGGCATCTGCTTCGCCGTGGCCAGCAACACCGCCAGCCACGTGGTGAGCGAGATCGTGCGTCACGGCCGGGTGCGGCGCGCCTTCATCGGCGTCGCCGGCCAGACCGTGCCGCTGCCGCGCCGGCTCGCCCTCGCGCTCGGGCTTGGACAGGCGCAGGGCGTGGCGATCGCCAGCCTCGAGGCCGAAGGTCCCGCCGCCAAGGCCGGGCTCCAGCCGGGCAATATCGTGCTGGCGCTCGGCGGCGAGCCGGTGACCGGCGCCGACGACCTGGTGCGCCTGCTGGGCGGCGACCGCATCGGCATCGAGACGCCGCTGTCGGTCATCGCGGGCAGCGAGCTCAAGCAGGTCGTCGTGGTGCCGGCCGAACGGACTGCCGGCGAAGGGAAATGAAACCGGTCGCCGTCTAGCGCCCGACGCGCTTGAGAGCGGCTTCGGTCTCGCGCGCGAGGACGGCGATCAGCTCGCCCGACGGCATCTCGCGCGCCAGCGACGGCGCCTGTCCGCTCCACAGCGGCATGAAATCGGTCGAGCCTTTGGCCTCGGCCGCAGCGCGCAGCGGGTAGGCGGCGCCGGCCGCCAGCGGAAACGCCGGCGCATCGGCGCTGAGCGGGCCGACTTCACGGATGAAGCGATTGATGATGCCGCGCGCCGGCCGTCCGGTGAAAAGATTGGTGAGGGTCGTACTGTCGTCGCTCGCCGCCTTGAGCGCGGCACGGTGCAGAGCCACGGTCTTGGCTTCCGGCGTCAGCAGAAACGCCGTGCCGATCTGGGCGCCGGCAGCGCCCAGCGCGAGGGCCGCGGCGACGCCCCGGCCGTCGCCGATGCCGCCGGCGGCGATCACCGGCACTTTCACCGCGTCGACAACCTGCGGCACCAGCGCCATGGTACCGGCCTGGCTTGCCACGTCGTCGGTCAGGAACATGCCGCGATGGCCGCCCGCTTCCGCGCCCTGCGCAATCACCGCGTCGCAGCCGTGCGCCTCGAGCCAGCACGCTTCCTCGACCGTCGTGGCCGAGCTGACGACAACGATCTTTTCGGCTTTCAGACGCTTCACCAGCGCGTCATCGGGCAGGCCGAAATGGAAGCTCGCGACCTTGGGCTTGAATTCCAGCACCACGTCGCAAAGCGCCGCGTCGAAAGGAGCGCGCACCGGACCGCCCGCTCCGGCGTCGGCCGGCAAACCAAACTCGCGAAAGTACGGCTCCAACCGCTTGCGCCAACCGGCTTCACGGGCCGCATCCGCAACCGGCGGCTGGTGGACGAAGAAGTTGACGTTGATCGACCGCCCGGTCCCCTGCTGCACGATTTGCAGTTCGGTCCGCAGCGTCTCGGCGGTCAGCATGGCGGCGGCGATCGAACCCAGGCCGCCCGCCTGCGAGACCGCGATGGCCATCTGCGCTGAACTTGCCCCCGCCATCGGCGCCTGGATGATGGGATGGTCAATGCCGAACAGGTCGAGCAGACGACGGTCCTGCCACTTCATGCGCGTTCCTCCTCCGGCCATCGGAGCTTAACATGGTAGGGTTCGGCACCAATGCAAGGAAGTCGACCGATGATGCGCGGCAGCACCACTGTCATGACCGTGAAGAATGTCCTGGAAAGCCTTGCCTACTACCGCGACAAGCTCGGCTTCGACGTCGCCTTCGAATACGGCGAACCGACCTTTTATATCGGCCTGTGCTCGGGCGAGGTCACGCTCCACCTGATCGCCGCCGCCAAGGCGCCGCGCCCGCCCGGCCACGGCGCTGTCTCGATCTTCGTCGATGATGTCGATGCGCTCCACGCCGAGCTGGTGAAGCGCGGCGCGAAGGTCCTCAAGGCGCCGAAGGACTACGACTATGGCCTGCGCGACTTCGACGTTGCCGACCTGGACGGCAACATGATCTTCTTCGGCATGGAATCGAAGAAGCGCTCATGAAAATCGCGGCCGTCCGCCTGTTCG
Source organism: Reyranella sp. (assembly GCA_035947815.1). GTDB lineage: Bacteria > Pseudomonadota > Alphaproteobacteria > Reyranellales > Reyranellaceae > Reyranella. The sequence continues at coordinate 296 of DASZJU010000181.1, read as the reverse complement.
TCGAGGACGTCGCGGCCGCCCGCGCCTTCTATGCCGACCTGCTGGCACTACGGCCGGTGTCGCTGGAGCCGACCGTGCTGGTGTTCGACGCAGGCCCGCTCTTGATCGTCGAGCAGGCCGACGCCGAAGCCCGGGCGGAGGGCCTGGTCGGGCGGTTTGCCGGGATTTCACTCGGCGTGTCCGACATCGAGGCGCTGCACGCCCGGCTGAAGACGAGCGGCTGCACCATCGTCGGTCCGCCCGAGCGGCAATCATGGGGCGGCACGCTCATGCATGTGAAGGATCCGGGCGGCAAC
>DASZJU010000180.1:0-1585 GCA_035947815.1 Reyranella sp. | reverse complement strand
GCCTTGTCGAAGCGGTCCGACGCCGAGGCGACGTGCGCGGTGAGGGTGACATTGTCCATGCCGAGCAGCGGATTGTTGTGGCCCACCGGCTCGGTCTCGAGCACGTCGAGCCCGGCGCCGGCGATCCAGCCCTCCTGCAGCGCCTTGATCAGCGCCGTCTCGTCGACCGTCGAGCCGCGGCCGGTATTCACGAACAGCGCGCTCTTCTTCATCTTCTTGAAGTGCGGTTCCTTCATCAGGTGATGGGCGTCCTTGGTGCCGGGCGCGTGCATCGAGATGATGTCGGAGCGCTCTAAAAGCTCGTCGAGCCCGACCGGCTGCACACCGTGGTCGGACATCACCAGCTCCTCGATATAGGGATCGTAGGCCAGCATCTGGAAGCCGAAGGGCGCGGCCCGTTTCGACACCGCGCGCGCCACGTGGCCGAACGAGATGAAGCCCAAGGTCATGCCCATGAGGCGCGGGAACTGGTAGAGCATCGGTCGCGCCTTGGCCCATTCGCCCTTGCGCACCATCTGGTCCTGCACGACCAGCCGCCGCCAGCTCGCCAGGATCAGGGTCATGGCGTGGTCGGCCACTTCCTCGATGAACGTGTCGGGGCAGTTGGTCACCGGGATGCCGAGCTTGGTCGCCATGTCGACATCGACCGAATCGACGCCGACCGAACCCAGCGACACCACCTTCAGTTTCTTGCCGGCCTCGATCACCTTGGCGGTGATGCGCGGGCGGCCCTTGGCATAGATCGCATCGGCGTCGGCCACAGCCTTAGCCAGTTCGTCGTCGCTGCCCGCCACTTCGACGATCTCGGCGCCGATGCCGCGCAGGGTTTCCATTTCCAGCGAATGGTCGGTGCCGCCGGGGCCGGTCGTCACGATCTTGAAACGCGCCACGTGTTGTCTCCTCCGTCAATTTGACGGCACTCTAGCGCAATCCGGCGCCCATCCAACCCATTCCGCCAACCACGGTGAATCGGCATGCAAGCCATCAAGAATGTCCTGTTGATCGTCGTCGACCAGTGGCGCGGCCTGATGCTGCCCAAGCTGGGGGCGGACTATTTGAAGCTGCCGAACATCGACCGGCTGTGCGCCGAGGGCGTTACCTTCCGCAATCACTTCACCCAATGCGCGCCCTGCGGGCCGGCGCGGGCCAGCCTGCTGACCAGCCTCTATCTGATGAATCATCGCGCGGTGCAGAACACCATTCCGCTCGATTCGCGCTTCACCAACCTGGGCCATGAGCTGCGCCGCGGCGGCTACGATCCCGCCCTGGTGGGTTACACCACGACCACGCCCGACCCGCGCGCGGCCGACGCCAACGATCCGCGCTTCCTGGTGCTGGGTGACATCATGGACGGCTTTCGCCCCGTGGGCGCCTTCGAGCCCTACAAGGACGCTTATTTCGGCTGGATCGCCAGCCAAGGTTATAAGCTGCCCGAGAACCGCGAGGACATCTGGCTGCCCGAAGGCGATACGCCCAGGGGCGAGCAGGGCATCGGCGCCACGGCGCGGCCGTCGCGCATTCCCAAGGAACTGTCGGATACCGCCTGGTTTACCGAGCGCGGGCTGACCTATCTGCGCGGCCGCGC
>DASZJU010000179.1:0-2953 GCA_035947815.1 Reyranella sp. | reverse complement strand
GATCGGCTTTCGCGACAGCGCGGGCCGGGTGGGCGTGATGGACCATCGCTGCCCGCATCGCTGCGCGTCGCTGTTCCTGGGGCGCAACGAGGCGAACGGTCTGCGCTGCGTCTATCACGGCTGGAAGTTCGACGTTGAGGGTCGCTGCGTGGACATGCCGAGCGTGCCGTCGCACCAGGACTTCAAGGACAAGGTGAGGGCCAAGGCCTACCCGGTGACCGAGCGTGCCGGCGTCGTCTGGGTCTATATGGGCTCTGCCGCCAAGGCCCCGCCGTTTCCCGAGATCGAAGCCGCGCTGCTGCCCGAAAGCGAATTGACCGTGGTCTTCGGCCAGCGCTCCTGCAACTTCATGCAGGCGCTCGAGGGCGACATCGACACGTCGCATTTCGGCTTCCTGCATGGCGGCCACGTCGATGCCAACGAACTGCCGGAGGACAATCTCCTGCGCTACACGGTGCAGAACCGCACGCCCGAATACTATGTGGCCGATTCGGATTGGGGCACGACCTATGCCGCGCACCGCCACGCGGGCGACGGACGGACCTACTGGCGCTTCGCCAACTTCCTCTTCCCGTTCTGGACGCAGACGCCGCAGGGCGAGTTTCCGCATCAGGTCGATATCCGCGCCTGGGTGCCGATGGACGACACGCACACCATGTTCGTCCATCTGTCGTGGAACGGGCGCAAGCGGGCCATCGGCACGGTCAAGAAGGACGGCTCGCCCCTTACCGGCTTCGGCTTCGGCCATCGCTACCAGCCGAACACGACCGACTGGCATGGCCGCTGGCGTCTCCAGGACGGCGAAGCCAGCGACTGGGGCATCGACCGCGAAGCCCAGCACGCCAACACGATCTATACCGGCATCGACAACATCCACATGCAGGACCAGGCGGTGACGGAGAGCATGGGGCCGATCACGGACCACGCCTTCGAGCATCTGGCGCCGTCCGACCAAATGGTCGCGCGCACGAGACGTCGCCTGCTGCAGGCGGCGCGGGCGCTGCGCGACAAGGGAGTCCTGCCGCCCGGTGTCGAGCATCCAGAAGTCTTCTACGGCTCGCGCGGCGGTTTCTTCTTCACCCAGCCGCGCACCGACTGGCGGGAACTCTATGCCGAGCAGCTTCGCGTCGCGGTGCGGCCCGCTGAAAGGAAGCAGGCGGCAGAGTGAACGACCTGTCTGCCCACAAGGAGCAACCAGATCTCCGCATCGTGCGTACCGAGGGCGGCCTGCTCTCGGGCGCGGGCGAGGGTATCCGCGTCTTCAAGGGCATCCCCTTCGCTGCGCCGCCGGTCGGCGAGCGCCGCTGGCGGCCGCCCGAACCCGCTGAACCCTGGCACGGCATCCGCGACGCCACGGCGTTTGGCGCCGATTGCCCGCAGGAGATGCGGCCCGGCTCGCGGGCCGGCCGGATCGACGAGGATTGTCTCACGCTCAACATTTGGACGCCGGCGCGCGCCGCCGACGAGGCGCTGCCGGTGATGGTGTGGTTCTACGGCGGCTCCTTCCTGTTCGGCAGCGCTTCGGACATTCGGTTCGACGGCGAGGCCTTTGCCCGCAAGGGCGTGGTGCTGGTAACCGCCGCCTATCGCGTCGGCCTGTTCGGCTTTCTCGCCCATCCCGGCCTCACCCGGGAATCGCCGCACGGAGCTTCGGGCAACTACGGCCTGCTCGACCAGATCAAGGCCCTCGGCTGGGTGCAGCGGAACATCGCGAGGTTTGGCGGCGACCCCAAGCGTGTCACCGCTTTCGGCGTGTCGGCGGGCTCGGCCTCGATCGCCATGCTGCTCACCTCGCCGCTCGCGGCCGGTCTCTTCCAGCGAGCCATTCTTGAAAGCCCGGGCGCCTTCCGTCCGTTGGCGAGCCTCGCCGAGGCGGAGCGCGCCGGCACCACCTTGGGTCCCGACATCGCGGAGCTGCGGCAGATGCCGGCGGAAGAGGTGCTGACCAAGACCAATCTTCTGGTCCCCAAGGTGCGCGGGCTCACAACGCCGCGCGTGCTGCGGCCGATCCGCGACGGCTGGGTGATCCGCGAGGATGAGCGGGACGCCTTCAAGGCCGGGCGGTTTCATGCCATGCCGACGATCGTCGGCGGTAATGCCGACGAGGGCGCGACGCTCACCGCGACCTGGCCTATGCGTACACCAGCCGATCTGCGTGAACTCGCGGTGGCGAATTTCCCGCAGGCGCGCGATGAGGCGGTGGCACTCTATCCGGCCGCGCACGATGGCGAGGTGCGGGGCCGCGTGGCCGAGATGTTCGCCGACACGCAGTTCAACTACGGCGTCCGGCAGTTGGCGCGCTCCATGTCGGTCCGCACGCCGCTGACCTGGCGCTATCTGTTCCTGCGACGCCGTGCCGGCCGCCTGGACGGGCCCAATCACGGCGAAGAGGTCTGCTACGTCTTCAACACGCTGGACCTGGCGCTCGCCGGGCAAGAGGTGCCGCCCTTCGACGACGTCGACACCAGCGTGGCCGAGGCGATGCAGGCGGCCTGGGTGCGGTTTGCCGCGACGGGCGATCCAAATGGCGGTGACATGCCGCATTGGCCGGCCTTTCGGGCGGATGGCGATCCGCATCTCGAATTCGATGACACGATCCGCACGGGCGCGAACTGGCGACGCCGGCAGATGGATTTTCTCGACGGTTACTACGCACGCATGAAGGAGGGCTGAGATGACGACGGCGACGGAAGGCGCGGAGCTGACGCGGGTCGGCCCGGGGACGATGATGGGCGAGCTGATGCGGCAGTACTGGATTCCGGCGGCGATGTCGTCGGAGCTGAAGGCCGACGGGCCGCCGCTGCGGCTGCTGCTGCTGGGCGAGAAGCTGATCGGCTTTCGCGACAGCGCGGGCCGGGTGGGCGTGATGGACCATCGCTGCCCGCATCGCTGCGCGTCGCTGTTCCTGGGGCGCAACGAGGCGAACGGTCTGCGCTGCGTCTATCACGGCTGG
>DASZJU010000178.1:0-1730 GCA_035947815.1 Reyranella sp. | reverse complement strand
TCGTCGGTCACCACGACGACGCGCTTGGCGCCCTCGGCGGCGACCTGACGCGCCACCTGCGGCACGGTCAGACCGCCGTCATTGGCCTGGCCGCCGGTCATGGCCACGGCGTCGTTGAACAGGATCTTGTAGGTGATGTTGGTGTTGGCGGCGATCGCCGCGCGGATCGCCATGTAGCCGGAATGGTTGTAGGTGCCGTCGCCCAGATTCTGGAAGACGTGATTGCGCTTGGAGAACGGCGCCTCGCCGACCCAGTTCGCGCCCTCGCCGCCCATCTGCGTATAGCCGAGCGTCGAGCGGTCCATCCACTGCGCCATGTAGTGGCAGCCGATGCCGGCATAGGCGCGCATCCCTTCCGGCACCACGGTCGAGGAATTGTGCGGGCAGCCCGAGCAGAAATACGGAATGCGCTGGGCGACGTCGCGCGTCTCGGCGGCGATGCGCTGATATTCCTTGAGCCGCGCCACGCGCTGCGCAATGTTGTCGTTGCGGCGATATTTCAGCAGTCTCTCGCCGATGCAGATCGCGACTTCGTTGGGATCGAGCGCACCCTTTACCGGGAACAGCCAGTTGCCCTGCTCGTCCTTCTTGCCGATGCACACGGGCTGGTTCGCGGTGCCGTAAAGCTCCTCGCGTACCTGAACCTCGATGAGCGAGCGCTTCTCCTCGACGACGATGACGAGATCGAGCCCGGCGGCAAATTCGGCGAGCTCGCGCCGGCTGAGCGGCCAGGGGCAGCCGACCTTGTAGAGGCGGATGCCGAGATCGTTGCAGGCGACCTCGTCGATGCCGAGTTCGTCGAACGCCTGGCGCACATCGAGATAGCTCTTGCCGGTGGTGATGATGCCGATCTTCGGATTGCGCCCGCCCGAGGTGATCGTGCGGTTGAGCTTGTTGGCGCGCACGAAGGCGAGCATGGCGTCGCGCTTGAAATCGTGCAGGCGCGCTTCCTGCGCCAAAATCGGGTCGGCGAGGCGGATGTTGAGGCCGCCTTCCGGCATCTGAAAGTCGGTCGGGACGACGATGTTGACGCGGTCGAGGCTGCCGTCGATCGCCGCCGTCGACTCGATGGTCTCGTGCATCGTCTTCAGCGCCACCCAGGCGCCGGTGAAGCGCGACATCGCCCAGCCGTAGAGCCCGTAGTCGAGCACTTCCTGCACCCCGGCGGGATTGAGCACCGGGATCATCACGTCGATGAAGTGGTATTCGGATTGGTGCGCGGTGGTCGAGGATTCGGCGGTATGGTCGTCGCCCATCAGCGCCAGCACGCCGCCGTGCTTGGCGGTGCCGGCAAGGTTGGCGTGGCGGAAGACGTCGCCGGTGCGGTCGACGCCCGGCCCCTTGCCGTACCACATGGCGAAGACGCCGTCGTGCCTGCCTTCCCCACGCAATTCAGCCTGCTGGGAGCCCCAGATCGCGGTGGCGGCGAGATCCTCGTTGATCCCGCCCTGGAAGAGGATGTCGTTCTTCTGCAGATGGGGCGCGGCGCGGAGGAACTGCCCGTCGAGCCCACCGAGCGGCGAACCGCGGTAACCGGTGATGTAGCCCGCCGTGTTGAGGCCGTTGCGGCGATCAAGCTCCTTCTGCATCAGGCAGAGCCGCACCAGCGCCTGGAACCCGGTGACGAAAACGCGGCTGTGGCCGAGGTCGAATTTGTCGTCAAGCTTGACGTCGCGCAGCGCCATGAGTCGGCCCATTGAGTCGGCCCTCCTGCGGGCCAGTCTGCCCTC
>DASZJU010000177.1:0-7339 GCA_035947815.1 Reyranella sp. | reverse complement strand
CTCTGGCTCGCCTCATGATCATGAGCGGGCCAGAGGCCCGCGGTCACTAAGAGCATGACAAGACGCGCCACTGGAGTGGCGCGCCCCCAGCCTACTGCCGCGTCTCGGAGAGTCGCAGCGAATCGAGGAAGCGCGTGGCCTCACCCCGGCTCGTCGTGTCGTACTTGGCGGTGACCAGCATGCGGTAGAGCCGGTCCTTGACGATGTAGGTGCGCATCATCACGACGGCGCCTTCCGCGTCCTCGATGTCGAGCGCATAGCCGTCCCAGCCTTGCAAGGTGACGGGCTCGTCGCGCACGTACTTGTACTTGGCGCGCGGGAAGGCCTTCTCGGCGTCGCCGCGACCGAGATCGCGCGCCATCTCCTTGCTGTCGTGGCTGGAGAACCAGCCGGGCTGGTAGTCGACATAGTCGAAGTCGAACATCTCACCATCGTGCTTGGAGGCCCAGGCGATCCGTTCGCTGGCGTGGCCCTTCTCCGTCTCGTCGGCCTTGGTTTCCGTGACCGGCGCCGGCATCTCGAGCCGGAACCTGAGGTCGCGGCCGACCACCGTCTGCCAGTCGGCAGGCTGCGCCCGCACGGCCAGAGGGGCGGCGAGCAGGGCGAGAACGAACAGGCGCCTTTTCATGCCGGCGGCACGAGGTCTTTGCGACCCGACCAGTCCCAGGCGAGGCCGGTGCGCGAGACACCGAGCAGCAAGCCGTGCAGTTCCTTGGGATGCACCCAGCCGCCATCGGGATCGGTCGCCGGATCCGATCCGCGCGGCGTATATAGCGCGTTGGCCTCGAGCAGACGGCCGCGCACGGCCGGCCAGTCATGGACCTCGACGTAGCACATATAGAGCGAGTCGCCGTGCTTCTTGGCAAAGCGGCCCATCGAATGCACGTCGTCGGTCACCTGGCTGAGCTCGATGCGGTCGAGCCGGTTGGGCGGATCGAACAAGGTGAGCGTGCCGATGTAGCCGAAGCGCTCGCTGCCGATCTCGCTGAAGCGCGCAGGATCGAGCCCGAACAGGCCGGCATAGACGGCCGCCACCCGGCGCCAATCGCTCACCAGGGTGTTGGTCGTCTCATAAAGGCTCGACACCGGCCCGATCCGCGGCCGGTAGGTGGTTTCGGAAATAACCATGGGCAGGCCGAAGGTCGTCCCGGGCGCGACATAGAGCTGCTCGGCGTCGCGGTCGTAGGCAACACCCAGGCCCTCCCAGCGCTTCACCATGCCGTCGAGGTCGGCGGTGCAGTAGCCCGCGGTCATCAGGCCCTCGCCGCGCTTGGCCAGGAAATCCTGCGTGAGGCCCGCGCCGTCGGGCTCGCACAGCTCGAACTCGCTCTCACCCACGGCCAGGATCGTGCGCCTGGCGCCGAGATGGCGACTGTGGTCGCGGCGCGCGATCTCCGATCCCAGAAGCAAGCCGAAACGCTGCGCTGCCTTGGCGGCGTCGTGGACGGCAATCTGCACGCGATCGCAGCGGTCGAGCATGGCCCGACGATACCTCAGTAGGCGTAGTCGCGGAACAGCGGCGCGAAGGAACCCTTCCACTCGCCCTGCCACTTGGCCAGGAGTTCGTCGGCCGGTGCCAGGCCTGACGCCACCGCGCGATCGAGCGGCGCCAGATAGATCGTCTCGTCGTTGCCGTGGGCATCGAGCCGCCGGCGCGCGCGCAGCCCGGCATGCGCGATCTCGACCACCTCGCGCGCCCATTCGGTGAGGCTGCGCCCGCGGAAGATCGTCGACAGCCCGGTCTTCGGCGTCTCGGCGCGCAGGAAGTCGTGGTCGGCGACCGTCCAGCCCTTCACCAGGTCCCACGCCGCGTCGAGCGCGGTCCGGTCGTAGAGCAGGCCGACCCACAGAGCCGGCAGCGCATTGAGCGCCGGCAGCGGGCCTGAATCGGCGCCGCGCATCTCGAGGTAGCGCTTCAGCCGCACTTCGGGAAACGCCGTCGTGATGTGGTCGGCCCAGTCGTTCAGCGTCGGCAGCTCGCCCGGCCGCGCCGGCAGCTTGCCCTTGAGGAAGTCCCTGAAATTCTGGCCCGCGGCGTCGATGTACTTGCCGTCGCGATAGACGAAGTACATCGGCACGCCCAGCATGTAGTCGACGTAGCGCTCGAAGCCGAACCCGTCCTCGAACACGAAGGGCAGCATGCCGCACCGGTCGGGATCGGTGTCGGTCCAGATGTGGCTGCGGTAGCTCTTGTAGCCCACCGCCTTGCCTTCCTTGAAGGGCGAGTTGGCGAACAGGGCGGTGGCCAGCGGCTGCAGCGCCAGCGAGACACGGAACTTCTTCACCATGTCGACTTCGGATTCGAAGTCGAGGTTGGTCTGCACGGTACAGGTGCGCAGCATCATGTCGAGGCCGAGCTTGCCCTTCTTGGGCATGTAGTCGCGCATGATCTTGTAGCGCCCCTTGGGCATCCAGTGCATGTCCTCGCGCGTCCATTGCGGCGCGAAGCCCAGGCCGATGAAGCCCGCGCCGATCTCGCCCGCGACCTCTTTCACCTCGTCGAGATGCTGTTCGTTCTCCGCCGCCGTCTCGTGCAGGGTCTCGAGCGGCGCGCCCGAAAGTTCGAACTGGCCGCCCGGCTCGAGCGTGATACTGGCGTTGTTGCGCTGGAGCGCGATCGGGTTGTTGCCCTCGACGACCGGTTCCCAGCCGAAGCGCGTCATGCCTTCCAGCATGGCGCGGATGCCGTCCGGCCCGTCATAGGCCAAGGGTTTCAGCGTCGCGGTATGGAAGCCGAACTTCTCGTGCTCGGTGCCCATCCGCCACGCTGTGGGCGGCTTGTTGCCGGCAGTAAAGTACTCGATCAGCTGCCGCCGATTCTCGATCGGCGTGCCGCCGCCCGACGGTGGTGCGGACATACGACCTAGACTCCCTCGGTCGCTCCGCAGCTCAAGAGGCCGGGAGCGGCGCGGTCGCATGAGCAATTCTCACGCGAGCACGCGGCTGGTTCATGGTGTTCAGCTTCCCGTCTCCCACACCGGCGGGGGCGAGCGCAAGCGGTCTGACAACGGTCAGACGGGAGCCCTGGATGTGCGGTAATCGGCGGCCAGGCGCGGTGTCGGCCTCCGCCAGTCGCCGACCAGCGCCTGCCAGCAGGCGAGCGCTGCAAGGGCCGCGGTATCGGCGCGCAGGATGCGCGGTCCGAGGCCCACTGCCGTTACATCCTTTATCCGACGCAGCGCGGCGAGTTCGGCCGGAGCGAAGCCGCCCTCGGGCCCGACCACGATCGCCCAGGGCGCAACGCGTGCGCTCGCGTCGAGGCCGGACAACACTTCGGCGATCGGCGGTCCGCCGCCGGTCTCGTCGCACATCAGCAGGCGCCGTCCCGCCGGCCAGTCGGCGAGCAGGCGGGTGAGGTCCATGGGCGCGCGGACCTCGGGCACGGTGAGCCGTTCGGTCTGCTCGGCCGCTTCGATCGCATTGGCGCGCAGCCGCTCGACGTTCACGCGCTCGACGTTGGTGTGATGCGTCAAGACCGGCTGCAGCACCGCGGCGCCGAGCTCGGTCGCCTTTTCGGCGATATAGTCGATGCGCGCCCGTTTGACCGGGGCGAAGCACAGCCAGACATCGGGCTCCGCGACCTGTTCGCGCGTGCGCTCGCCCAGCCGCGCCACGGCCGCCTTCTTGCCGCGACCCTCGAGCGTGGCCCGCCATTCGCCGTCGCGGCCGTTGAACAGCAAAAGCGGCGCACCGTCGGGCCGGCGCATGACGTGACGCAGATAGTGAATCTGCGCCTCGCCCAGCGGCGCCTCGCTGCCAGCCAGAAGATCCGATTCGACGAAGAGACGCGACACGCTCATGGAGTTCGCCCGGCCATGGCTGCATGATGCCGCCATGACTGCCGACAGGACAACCGGCTTCACCGATATCGACCGGCGGCACTGGTCGTTGCGCTACCTGCCGCCGTGGGCGCGGCCCTACGGCCGGCTGGCGCGCTGGGATCGGCCGATCGGCATCTGGCTGCTGATGCTGCCCTGCTGGTGGTCGCTGGCGCTGGCTGCAGCGCCGGACTGGGGCCGTCTGGCGGGCTGGATGGCGCTGTTCGCGCTGGGCGCGCTCGCCATGCGCGGGGCGGGCTGCACCTGGAACGACATCGTCGACCGCAAGGTCGATGCCCGGGTCGAACGCACGCGCGGCCGGCCGCTGCCGTCGGGCGAAGTGACCCTGCGCAACGCGCTCATCTGGACAGTGCTGCAGTCACTGGTGGGCGTCGCCATCCTGTTCAAGTTCAACAAGTTCGCCGGCGGCGTGGCGCTCGCCTCGCTGATCCTGGTCGCGATCTATCCGACGATGAAGCGTCTGACGTCGTGGCCGCAGGTCGTGCTGGGCCTCGCCTTCAACTGGGGCGCCCTGGTCGGCTACGCCGCGGTGACCGGCGCGCTGTCGTGGGCGACGGTCGCGCTCTATGCCGGCGGCGTCGCCTGGACGATGGTCTACGATACGATCTACGCCATGCAGGATCAGCGCGACGATGCCGTGATCGGCGTGCTCTCGACCGCCCGGCGCTTTGCCGCGGCGCCCCGGCGCTGGCTCACCTTGTTCGCCGTGCTGGCGCTTGCGGCGTGGGCGCTGGCCGGCCACCTCGCTTCGCTCGGGCCCTATTATTTCGCGATCCTGCTGGCCATCGCGCTTCACTTCGCGTGGCAGATCGCCTTCCTGAAACCGCACGACCAGGCCGACTGCCTGGCGAAGTTCAAGGCCAATGCCTGGATCGGCGTGCTGCTGACCGCTGCCGTCATCGCCGGCCACCTGCCCGCCTAGCGCATGGCGCGCCTGCCCGCCGATCCCGAGGGCTTCATCCGCGCCAACACCGCGCTCGAGGCGCCGGCGATGGTGCCCGAATTCAAGCTCTGGCTGGCCAGCGAATATGTGCCGATCTGGCAGGCCACCGAAGCGTGGCTGGAGGAACAGAACGTCGATCCTCCCTACTGGGCCTTCTGCTGGCCGGGCGGTCAGGCGATCGCGCGCTACCTGCTCGACAATCCGACTTTGGTCGAAGGCCGGCGCGTGATCGATTTTGCCGCCGGCTCCGGCGTCTCTTCCATGGCGGCAGCCCGCGCGGGCGCGGCATCGGTGCTGGCCAACGACATCGACGCCCTCTCGCTGGTCGCCGCCCGCCTCAACGCCCGGGCCAATGACCTCGCCTTCGATGTCAGCATGGATGACTGGCTGGCCGGTCCCGCGGGCGCGCCCGACGCCGATATCGTCATTGCAGGCGACGTCTGTTACGAGCGCAGCATGTCGACACGCGCGCTCGCCTGGCTGCGCGGCCATGCCCGCCTCGGTCGGCTGGTGCTGCTGGGCGATCCCGGTCGCAACTATTTCAGCGCCCAGGGTCTCGAAGAGCAGGCGCGCTACGAGATCCCGACCTCGCTGCAGCTGGAGAACCGAGGTATGCGCGAAACGGTGGTATGGCGGGTGCTGCCTCATTCGTAGGCAAGCGTTATAATTCCTTCACTGTTCTTTCATATGGGATTCAGGTAAACGGCCGCTTCATGCCCAAGGCAACCCTCAAGCCCACCGACTTCGCCACCCTTTACGAAGGCTTCAACGCCCCGGTGTCGCGCTTCGACTGCGGCCGCAAGTGTGCGCCGCTGAACGGCGGAGAGCCGGTGTGCTGCTCGACCCAGAACGCCGTGCCGGTGGTTCACAAGGTCGAGTTCGAGCTGCTCAAGACCCGCACCGACCTGTGGTCGAAGTTCAAGCCCTACGACTATGCCACCAAGCAGATCGTGGCCGAGCTCACCAGCGACTGCATGGCCATCCACTGCAAGGGGGCGCGGCATTGCGAGCGCGACAACCGCACCATCGCCTGCCGCGGCTTCCCGTTCTACCCCTACCTCACACGCGAGCGGCAGTTCGTCGGCATCGGCACCTACTGGGTGTTCGAGGATCGCTGCTGGATGATGTCGAACCTCGAGATCGTCGACCGCGCCTTCGTCGAGCAGTTCATCGCGACCTACGAGGCGCTGTTCGTGAAGGACAAGAGCGAGTTCACGACCTACGTCGATTTCTCGGCCTCCGCGCGGCGCGTCTATTCGCGCTGGAAGCGCGAGATCCCGCTGCTTGGCCGCCACGGCGAACTTCTGATCGTCCAGCCCTCGACCGGCGCGATCCGTCCCGGCCTCAAGAAGGACTTCCCCAAGGTCGCGCCGTTCTCCTCCGAAAAGGAGTATCGTGCGGCCGTCAAGGAAGCCGGTGGCGAAGTGCCCAAGGATGGACTGCGCGCCGCCTGAGCTCCTCGCGTTCCAAAGGAGCCATTGATGCGCCGCTCGATCCTGACTTTGCTGTTGTCGCTGTTGACGCTCCCGGCGCTCGCCGAGGAGATCGGTTCGGTCGGCTATCGCTTCAAGTGGCTGGGCCCCAACGACAAGATCGTCGTGGAAGCGTTCGACGATCCTGACGTGCCGGGCGTCACCTGCTACATGTCGCACGCGCGCACCGGTGGCATAAAAGGCGCAATCGGGCTGGCCGAGGACCCGGGTGAGGCTTCGATCGCCTGTCGCCAGGTGGGACCGGTCGACGCGGGCAAGCTCGGGCATTTGAAAAGCCCGCACGAGGTGTTCAGCGAGCGTGCCTCGCTGATCTTCAAGACAACCCAGGTGACGCGCTTCTGGGACAGCAAGCGGCAGGCCCTGATCTATCTCGTCTACACCGACCGCATCATCGAAGGCAGTCCACGCAATTCGATCAGCGTCGTGCCGCTCGCGGTCAAATAGCCTTAGCGGTAGAGAAACGTCCCCAGCAGCACCCAGCGCACAGCATCGGCGCGGCCGCGCTTGGCGACCAGCGGCGTGGTGTAGTGCCAGAACGGCAGGCGGTAGGCCGTCACCGACGCGGGCTTGGCGACCGACACGATCTCGCTGAAATGACCGGCGCGGCTATAGACCAGCCATTGATGCGCCACGCCCGGCGAGCAAAGGCTGAGATGAAGGTCGATGTAGCCTGCCCTCGCGTCCTTGTTCTCGGGATGATGGTCGTTGTGCGGCCCGGCATAGTCGCCCGGCCCGTAGCGCAGCACCTGCAGGCCCCAGCCCGAGGCGAGCCTGCGGCCGGCCAACGCCTCGCCGAAGGCCCGGAACGAGGCCGAGCGCATGAGCCGCAACAACCCGATCCGCTCCGCCGCTTTCACGCCGGGCTCGCGCCGGCTTTCGAAATAGATCGTGCGCGCGCGGCTGGTCTTGGGCAGCCTCTCGCCGTAGTCGCGGCGCATGGCCGAGATACTCTCGGGCGGGATCGGCCGCTCCATCAATTCGAGCGTGTCGACCAGGGACGCTTCCAGAACGCGGCGCACGCGCTCGGCCTTGCGGCGATCCAGAAGATCGTCGCGCGCCAGGAA
>DASZJU010000176.1:0-16248 GCA_035947815.1 Reyranella sp. | reverse complement strand
AAGTTCACTTTCTCCAGGCCGTCGGTTGGGTTCCTGCAGGGCACGTCGGTCATCGGCTCCGGCCTGGTGTCGTTGAAGACGCTGGCGCTGCCCGACGAGGCGCTGGGCGACGCCACCAAGATCATCGGCTCGGGGCCATTCGTGGTGGCGAGCGAAGTGCTCGGCCGCGAGCTCGTGCTCGCGGCGCGCAAGGACTACAAGTGGGGACCGGTCAAGCTGGCGCAGCAGGGCCCTGCCAACCTCGATGGCATAAAGTATGTTGTGACGCCGGAGGATAGTGTGCGCATCGGCGCGCTGCTGGCGGGCCAGGCCCAGGTCATCCGCCAGGTGCAGGCCTATGACGAGAAGCAGGTCCAGGCGAAAAACTTCGTGATCTATGCGCCGCCGACGCGCGGCGTGAACAACAGCGTGGTGTTCCGTCCCGACAGTCCGCTGGTTGCCGACCTCCGCGTGCGCCAGGCGCTGCTGCATGCGACCAATGCCCAGGAGATCGTGACCACGCTGTTTTCTGCCAACTACCCGCTGGCCAAGTCGATCATCGCTTCGACGGCACAGGGCTATGTCGATCTCTCGGCCAAGCTCACCTACGATCCGGCGCTTGCCGCCAAGCTGCTCGACGAGGCCGGTTGGACGATGGGCCCCAAGGGCGTGCGCCAGAAGGACGGCAAGGAACTCGTGCTGACGGCCTACGAATCGCCGCCGCAGCCGCAGAACAAGGAGACATTGCAGCTCGTCGCCCAGCAATGGGCCAAGGTCGGCGTCAAGCTCAATGTGCTGGCGGGCGACGCCGGCAGCCGGGTGGTCGACAGTCTCGATCCGCTGAAGACGCCGGTGGCGCCGGCCATGGTCGGGCGCGCCGACCCCGACGTGATCCGCAGCCAGTATTATCCGACGACCCGCAACGTGCTGCTGCAGAAGGGCGGCGTCAGCACGCGCGTCCAGACCTTCGTCGACGACAAGCTCAATGCGCTCCTGGAGGGCATTGCGGCCGAGACCGACAAGGCCAAGCGCCTGGCGCTGGTCGGTGAGGTCCAGAACTACGTCATCGACCAGGCCTACACGATTCCGATCTTCGAGGAGCCGCAGGCCTTCGCCGCCTCGCCGCGGCTGAAAGGCTTCGCCTTCGAGGCGGTCGGCCGGCCTAGCTTCTACGCCGTCTGGCTGGCGCCCAAGTAGGTTCCATGGTCCGTTACCTGATCGGCAGGATCGGGCAGGCTCTGGCGGTCCTGGCCGCGACCTTCACGGCTGCGTTCCTGCTGCTGCAGGTGCTGCCGGGCGACGCGGTGATGATCAAGTTCATGAGTCCCGAGATGGGACTCAGCGCCGATCAGATCGCCGAGATCCGCGCCTCGTACGGCGCCGACCTGCCGATCTGGGAACAGTATCTGAAGACCGTCGCCAACTTCCTCACCGGCAATTTCGGCTATTCCATCCAAGCCGGCGTGCCGGTGAGCCAGCAGCTGGCCACCAACCTGCCGCCGACGCTGCTGCTGGCGTCGTTGGGCTTCGTCGCCGCGGTCGTGCTTACGATCGCGCTGGCGGCGCTATCGAACATGGTGGGCATGGCGTGGCTGCGCTCGTCGCTGCAGTCGCTGCCGTCGCTGTTCATCTCGGTGCCGGTGTTCTGGCTCGGCATCATGCTCATCCAGATCTTCTCCTTCCAGCTCGGCCTGGTCTCGGTGATCAGCCCCGGCCCCGTCGAGCGGTTGATCCTGCCGGTGGCGACACTCGCCATTCCGATCTCGGCGCCGCTGGCGCAGATCCTGATGCGCAACATCGACGAGGTGCTGGCGCAGCCGTTCGTCGCCGTCGCGCGGGCCAAGGGCGCGTCGCGCAATTGGGTGCTGTGGAAGCATGTGGCGCGCAACGCCGTGCTGCCCACCCTCACCATCGCCGGCGTCCTGTTCGGCGAACTTTTAGCCGGCGCGGTCGTGACCGAGGCGGTTTA
Organism: Reyranella sp.; assembly: GCA_035947815.1. Taxonomy (GTDB): domain Bacteria; phylum Pseudomonadota; class Alphaproteobacteria; order Reyranellales; family Reyranellaceae; genus Reyranella. The sequence goes on along the minus strand of DASZJU010000176.1, from coordinate 14,300 downwards.
TGGGCTGAACGGCCTGGGCGGCCTCACCTACCAGGCGGTCGGCAACCACGACACCGCGGTGCTGCAGGCCATCGTGGTGATCTCGGCGCTCGCTTTCGTGACCATCAACCTCGCGGTCGATCTGCTCTACCCGGTGCTCGATCCGCGGCTCGGCAGCAAGCTCGGAACGGCGACATGAGCAGCCGCGAGACGAGTGAATCGGAACTTGGCGTGCTCGACGACGGCAGCGGCGAGCTGCGGCCTTCCTGGGCCACCCGGCTGCGCCGCGTACCGATCAGCCTGGCGCTGGCGTGGGTCGCCGTCGCCATCGTCCTGGTCTGGGCAGCCATCCCGCAGCTTTTCACCGGCTACAGCGGCACCGAAGGCGTGCCGGGCGAGCAGTTGCGCGCGCCCAGCCTGGAGCATGTCCTGGGCACCGACGGCCTGGGGCGCGACGTCTATGCCCGCATCGTCTATGGCGCGCGCCATTCACTCACTGGCGCCTTCGTGGCGGTGACGGTCGGCCTGCTGCTGGGCACCTTGCTCGGCCTGGTGGCGGGATCGCGCGGCGGCTGGCTCGACGCCGTCATCATGCGTCTGGTCGATTCTCTGCTGGCCGTACCCTCGCTGCTGCTGTCGCTCAGCATCATCGTCCTGCTGGGCTTCGGCACCATCAATGTCGCGATCGCCGTCGGCGCGGTCGCGGTGGCGCGCTTCGCGCGACTGGCCCGGTCGGAAGTCATGCGCGTGCGGCGCAGTGAATATGTCGAGGCGGCCTTCGGCAGCGGCGGCACCTTCTGGGCCGTGCTGTGGCGCCACGTTCTGCCCAATTCGCTGACGTCGGTGATCGCCCTCGCCGCCCTGCAGTTCGGTTCGGCCATCCTGGCGATCTCGACCCTGGGCTTCCTGGGCTATGGCGCGCCGCCGCCGACGCCGGAGTGGGGACTGCTGATCGCCGAGGGCCGCAACTATCTCTCGCGCGCCTGGTGGCTGACCGCCGCGCCGGGCATCGTGGTCGTGCTGGTGGTGCTGGCGGCCGACCGCATCAGCAAGTCGATCCAGCGGACGGCGCCATGACGAGCCCCGCCACGACCGGCACACCCTTGCTCGAGATCGACGATCTGGCGATCGCCTACAAGACGGGCGACCACGACCAGAGGGTCGTCCATGGCGTCTCCTTCCGCATCGAGCCGGGCGAGGTGGTGGCCCTTGTGGGCGAATCGGGTTCGGGCAAGACCACGACGGCGCAGGCGGTGCTTGGCCTGCTGGCCGGCAACGGGCGGATCGAACGCGGCGCGATCCGGCTGAACGGCACCGATATTGCCCATTGGCCGCAGCGGCGGCTCGACACCATCCGCGGCGCCGTGGTCAGTTTGATTCCGCAGGATCCTGGCAGCTCGCTGAACCCGGTGCGCACCATCGGCGCGCAGCTGGCCGAAGTGTTCCAGCTCCACAAGCGCGGCGACCGCAAGGCCATCCAGGCCAAGGTGCTCGATCTCCTGACCCGCGTCGGCCTCACGCCAGCCGAGATGCGCGCCCGGCAGTATCCGCACGAACTGTCGGGCGGCATGAAGCAGCGGGTGTTGATCGCCATCGCCGTCGCGCTCAATCCGGCGCTGATCGTGGCCGACGAGCCGACCAGCGCGCTCGACGTCACCGTGCAGCGCCGCATCCTCGATCTGATCGACGAGCTCCGGCGCGAGAACGGCACCGCGGTGCTGCTGGTGACCCACGATCTCGGCGTCGCCGCCGACCGGGCCGACCGGCTGGTGGTGCTGCAGGGCGGCCGCATCCAGGAGCAGGGCCCGGTGAAGGACGTCCTGGCGGCCCCGCGCAGCGCCTACACGCGCCGGCTGCTGTCCGACGCGCCGTCGCTCAACAAGCCGCGTCTGCAGCGTGTCGCTCCCGGCGTGGACAAGGACTTCGCGATCGTCGTCGAGGGCCTGACGCAGGATTTTCCCGTGGCCGGCGGCGGCGCGAAGAGTTTCCGCGCCCTCGACGGTGTGTCGTTCAAGGTCCGCCGCGGCAGCACCCACGCCATCGTGGGTGAGTCGGGATCGGGCAAGACCACGGCCGTGCGCTCCGTCGTGGGCTTCCTGAAGCCCACGGCCGGCCGCATCGTGATCGACGGTGTCGATCTGACGACGCTCAAGGGCGAGGCGCTGCGCCAGTTCCGCAAGCACATCCAGCTCGTCTATCAGAATCCCTATGGCTCGCTTGATCCCAAGCAGACGGTCCACAGGATCATCGAGGAGCCGCTGCTGAATTTCGAACCGATGGCTGCGGCCGATCGCGCCCACAAGGTGCGCGATATGATGCGCCGGGTGGGCCTGCCGGAAGGATTTTTGGGCCGCCACCCGCGCGCTCTGTCGGGCGGCCAGCGCCAGCGGGTTGCCATCGCCCGCGCGCTGGTGCTCGATCCCCGTGTGCTGGTGCTGGACGAGGCGGTCTCTGCCCTCGACGTCACGGTGCAGGCGCAGATCCTGACGCTGCTCGATGAGCTGCAGAAGGCGCTCGGGCTCACTTATCTCTTCGTGTCGCACGATCTGGCGGTGGTTCAGCAGATCTCGGACACGGTCTCGGTCATGCACAAAGGCCGGCAGGTCGATGGCGGGGCGATCGAAACGGTGTTCGTGCGGCCCGACAGCGACTATACCCGCGAGCTGATCGACGCCATTCCGGGCCGCAACATGCCGGTCCTTGCATCGTCCGCGATCTCCCTACAAGGTTGACCCGATGACGACAGTACCGTCGCCCAAACGACTGGGCTTTTTCACCCGTTTGCTCGACGAGGCCTCGGCCGCCGAGCGCTATCGGCTGGCCACCCAGCAGATCGTCCACGCCGAGCGTTGCGGCTTCGATTCCGCGTGGATCGCGCAGCATCATTTCCATGAGGGCGAGGGCGGCCTGCCGGCGCCGTTCGTCTTCCTGGCGCAGGCCGCGGTGCAAACCTCGCGCATCCGCCTGGGCACCGGTATCGTCACCCTGCCGCTGGAGCTGCCTGTGCGCGTGGCCGAGGATGCCGCTGTCACCGACCTCATCTCGGACAACCGCCTCGAGGTCGGTGTCGGGCCGGGCGGCAATCTCACGGCCTTCACCGCCTTCGGCCTGGACGCCAACGACCGGCACAAGTTGATGGACCACAATCTCGAGCTGATGCGCACCGCGTGGTCGGGCGGCACGCTGCCAGGCGGCGACAAGCTCTACCCGTCGAGCCCGACGCTGGTCGATCGCATCTGGCAGGCGACCTTCACCGTGGCGGGCGCGCGTCGCGCCGGCCTGGCCGGTGACGGATTAATGCTGTCGCGCACCCAGCCGCGCCCAACCGACGCGCCCAAGGCCTCGCTGGCCGACATCCAGAATCCGATGATCGATGCCTATCTCGCGGCGCTGCCGAAGGGGCGGGAACCCCGCATCCTGGCCTCGCGCACGGTGTTCACGGCCGACGATTCCAAAGAGGCGATGCGTCTGGCTGAAATCGGGCTGGCCAAGATGCGCCACCGGCTCGCCGCGACCGGCAACCTGTCGTCGGGCAATCTCGTCGGCGATCTGATCCAGGCGTTCGACGTCCATATCGGCACGCCCGAGCAGGTGATCGCCTCTTTGCAGGCCGACCGCACGTTGGCGCGAGCCACCGACCTCACCATGCAGGTCCATTCGATCGACCCGCCGCATCCCTTCATCCTGCGGTCGATCGAATTGATGGCCGAGGCCGTAGCGCCGGCTTTGGGCTGGGTGCGCAACGAAAAGGCCGCCGAACGGCGCGTGGCCTGACAACAAGGAAGGAAACGATGCCCGACGTGATCGACACGCTGGCCGGAATCGCGCCAGGCTCGCCGCTCGATGCGGTCCGCGCCCAGCGCCCGCAGGCCCGCCTGCACGCCCAGGCGAGTTACGATTCGTTGTTCACGCCGCGCAGCGAGGCCGACGCCAGCAAGCTCGAGCGCTTCGCCATCGCCTGCTTCGTCGCCGGCCTGCATGGCCGGCCGGAGATGGAGGCCTTCTACGGATCGGGTCTAGCCACCGCCGGTGCCCCAGCTGCCCTGCAGGCGGCGATCGGTGCAGCCGTCACGGCGGCCAGGGTTGAAGGACCCTACGGTCACTACCCCAAGGGGCCGCTCAGTGCCGAGGACAAGGCCGGTCCCGTCCATCGCATCGCCGCACCGACGCGCGATGCGTTGGGCGCGAAGCTTGCGGCGGCGTTCGAGCACACGCACATGCTGGTGTTCCATCCACGTGATTCGGCGCCTACCTACCTGCAGGCGCTGCTCGATGCCGGATGGTCGACCACGGGCATCGTGGTCATCTCGCAGCTCGTCGCCTTTCTCTCCTACCAGATCAGGGTCGTCGCGGGGTTGCGCGTCCTGAACGCGAGGCCCGCATGACCGACAAGGTTCTTTCTCCCCCGGCTCACATCGAACCCGTCGTCTTCACCCGCGACCAGCTCGACTGGCTGCCTTGGCTCGAGCCGATGGCCGAACAGGACCTTACCGCACGGCACATGGCGGGCTTGGTCGATGCGGCGCGCGCCAAGTCGCCCTACTTCCGCCTGCTGGCGCGCGATCCCGAAGTGCTCGAGGCCCGCACCCGCACCGACAAGGACATCTTCTACAATCCCGAAGCCGGCCTGCCGCGGGCGGAGCGGGAGCTCGCGGCGGCCGCGACCTCGCGCTACAACGGCTGCATCTACTGTGCGTCGGTGCATGCCAGGTTCGCCGCGACCTACTCCAAGCGGGTCGAGGACGTCGATCATCTGCTGGCCAAGGGCGTCGGCGTCGACCTCGATGCACGCTGGAACGCCATCGTCGCCGCCTCAGTGGCGCTCACCTCGACGCCGATCGCTTTCGGACCCCAGCACATCGATGGGCTGCGCAAGGTCGGGCTCGACGATGCGTCGATCGTCGACGTGATCAACGCCGCCTCGTTCTTCAACTGGGCCAACAGGCTGATGCTGTCGCTGGGCGAGCCCGCCGCGACTGCGGGCTAGCGCCAGGGCACCATGCTTCGGAACACGCCGTCGCGGCGTATCCAGGCATGGAACAGGGCGGCGCCCAGATGCGCCAGGATCGTCAGAAAGAGCAGAAAGGCGAGCAGGGTGTGCGCCCGGCGTAGAAACGAGAACAACGTCGGATCGACCGGGCCAAGCGGCGGCAGATGGACGGTGCCGAACAAGACGATCGGATATCCGCCGGCCGAGAGCATTGTCCAGCCAACCAGCGGCAGCGCGAACATCAGGGCGTAGAGCACGAGGTGCGAGGCGTAGGCCGCGGCCTTCTGCCAGATCGGCAGATCGTCGGGCAGCGGCGGCGTACGGCCGGTGAGCCGCAGGCACACCCGAAGAGCGGCCAGACAGAGGATCAGGATACCGAGCGGCTTGTGCAGGTCGATGAGCCAGGTCCGCAGCTCCGACACCGTCGACACCATGCCGACCCCGATGAACAGCATGGCGATGACCAGGATGGCCATCAGCCAGTGCACGAGGCGCAAGGCGAGCGGGAACTGCGCAATGGCGGGCTTCACGGTGCGCCCCGGCGAATCTCGGGGTTCTTTGAAGCGGCACTGGGATCCACCGGTTCGCCGTCCCGTCGCGTGAGGGAGACGGCATAGGCGCCCGAGCGCGCCGGCAGCAGAGGGTCGTCCGAGGACGATATGCCTGATGGCAGGATCAAAGGATCGAACGTGATGTTGCGGCAGGCGCCGTTTTCCTCCGCGGCGGCGCGATTGATCGTGAGTGTGCCGACATCGACCTGCCGGCGGTCGGCCGGCCAGGGCTTGGTCGCGTCGTCGACCGGATCCCCCGGCTGGGCCACGGTGACGATCATGTGCCAGCGCAGCGGGCCCTGGCGCAGACGCCGGACGACATCCTCGAACAGGAAATCCGGCGACAGGGTCGCGAGCATGCTCTTGTCGAGCGCCTCGAACGGCGTCTCGGGCACCAGCGACCAGCGGACGTGCCGGGTCTCGCCCGCGGCGTCGGTGAAGCGGAAGGCATTGATGCTGTAATAGGTGCCGTTGGCGAAACTCGACGGCAACGGCTGTTCGCGCATCCAATCGATGAAGGCCCGTGTCTCGGGATGATGGACGAGGAAATCGGCGGTGCGCACGGGATCGGGCTTGCCGGTCGCGGGATCGGGTGCGGTGGCGAGCTGGAAATCCTGGAAGGCACGCGGGGTGGCGACGACGAAGATCGGCGTGTCATCCAGCGCCATCCGCCACTTCTCGCCATTCGCCTGGGTGAGGCTGAGCGCGATGGCGTGGAAGACGAGGCGCCCGTCGGGGGCGTAGGGCTGGCCGCCGCCGGTCGAGAACCGGCCGATCACCGGAACATCGCCGGCCGTGAACACCCGGGCTTTGGAGAGTGCCGTTCCATTGCCGTTGGCCTGGAAGGTCCCCTCGATGCAGAGTCCCTTGGCATGGGCGCGGCGGAAGCCCGTATGGACACCACTGTTGATTTGCAGGGAATCGACGATATCCGCCGGGGTCAACCGGTGCGGGGAGAGCCATCCCGCGGCGAAGGCGAATCCAGCCGTGAAGACGAGGAGGATCACGCCAATCAACGCCAGCCGGAGAAGCAGGGTGGAGGTGATGCGATTCACGGGCCTGCTCCGTTTGTCGGAGGTTCATGTTTCAATGCCGCATCGAGGCAGCCGATGATCCTCTGGCTGTCGACGGGTTTGCTGAAGAATCCAAGGGCGCCCGCTGCCTCCGCGTGCTGGCGGATCCGTTCCTCGGCAAAGGCAGTGATGAATATGACCGGTATGTATCTCTGCCGCGCGCGCAGCTCGCTCTGCAGGTCGAGGCCGCTCATGCCCGGCATCTGGATATCGGCGATCAGGCACGACGTATTGTCCAGCTGGGGGGAGGCGAGGAAAGCCTCGGCCGAGGCAAACAGACAGGCTTCGTAGCCGAGCGAACGAACGAGGCTGCTCATTGCGGCGCGTACGGAGTCATCGTCGTCGACGATGGAGACTACGGGAGCTCTCGACAAGCAAACGATCCTCGAACGGCAGTCGGTCGCAATCATTCCGGTGACCAGAGTGCCGGATCGATGACCGCCGTTAAATCATACGGACGTTTAGCCTTGATGCGCTTTCGGCTTATGAAGGCCCAGGCTCTCGGCCATCCTCACGAGATCGGCCAGCGACCGGGCGTTCATTTTCTTCATCGCGTGGCCGCGATGGATCTTGACCGTGATCTCGCTGAGGCCGAGCTGGCCGGCCGCCTGCTTGTTCATCAGCCCGGACGTGACGAGCGCCATGACTTCCCGCTCGCGCGGGCTCAGCAGATCGTAGGCGGCACGCAGCGACGCCGCGGCATCCGCCGCCTCGCGTGCCTGCCGATCGCGCTGCAGGGCGGCAGCCACCGCGTCCAGCATGTCCTGGTCGCGGAACGGCTTGGCGAGAAAGTCGACGGCGCCGGCCTTCATGGCCCGCACCGACATCGGAATGTCGCCGTGGCCGGTCATGAAGATGATGGGGATGCGGATGTTCGCCTGAAGGAGCTGGGCCTGGAAGTCGAGGCCGCTCACGCCCGGCAGGCGGATGTCGAGCACCAGGCAGCTCGCACCGTCCGGCCGCTTGTGCTGCAGGAACTCGGCCGTGGAGCCGAACAGCTCGACCTGCAGGTCGACCGAGCGGAACAGGCTGCTCAACGCCTCGAGCACCGAAGGATCGTCGTCGACGACGAACACCACCGGCAGGGCCTTGGCCGTCCGCGGCGGCTGCGGGCCGCGACTCACGAGTCGTCCCTCACGACTGAGCGCATGCACGGACGGGCAGGGCGAACTGGAAAGTCGTCCCGGCGTCGTCGTTGCTGGAAGCCCATATGCGTCCTCCATACGATTCGATGATCGACCGGCCGATCGACAAGCCCATGCCCATGCCGTTCACCCGGGTCGTGAAGAAAGCGTTGAACAGGCGGCCCATGTTTTCGGGATCGATGCCGACGCCCGAATCGCGCACCGAAACAAGCACCTCTTCGGCCTGCACGAACGAGCGGACCACGAGACGTCGTGGCCGGTCGGTTACGGGTTCTATCGCCTGCATGCCGTTCATCATCAGGTTGATGACGACCTGCTGCAACTCGACGCGGCCGGCGAGCACCGGCGGCAGGTCGCGGGCGAGGTCGAGCTGCAGGGCGACGCGATGGACCTGGATCTCGCGCTGAACCAGGGCGACGCCCTCGCTGATGACCTCGTTCAGGTCGAGAAGCGTCGTCTGCGCCGGCGCCTTCCTGGCGAGCGCGCGCAACCGCTCGACGACCTGGCTGGCACGCTTGCCGTCACGGATCATGCGCTCCATCGCGCTGCGGACCTCGCCGAGTTCCGGCTCCTTGCGGTCGAGCCAGCGCAAGCCGGCCTCGCCATTGGTGACGATGCCGGCGAGCGGCTGGTTCACCTCGTGGGCGATCGAGGCACTCATCTCGCCGAGCGTGGCCACACGCGCGGCATGAGCCAGCGCCGTTTGCGCCGCATGCAGTGACTCCTGCGCCTCACGCGCCTCCGAGACATCGATCAGCGCGCCGACGATCTCGTCTTCGCCGGATCCGAACCGCACGTGGTGGGCGCGGACGCGAAGGTGCTTCGTCGGGTTATTCGGCATCAGCCACCGGAGCTCGTAGTCATAATCCTGTTCGCCCCGCCGTACGCGGTCGATCTCATGCTGCACGATCCGCTGGTCATCCTGATGAACGCGCTGCAGAAGCACGTCGATCGACGGCTTCACCGTTTGGTCGAGTCCCAGCATTCGATAGCCTTCCTTCGACCAGAAGACGTCGCCGCTCGACATCTTCCAGCTGAAACTGCCGGTGCGGCTGAGCCCTTGAGCTTCGTCCAGGTAGGCTTCGACGCGCCTGCGTTGGGCATTCTCGGCCTCCAACGCCTTGTTGACCCGCGCCAGCTCCTCGACGGTCGCCTGCAACTGGTCGCGCGCGAGGCGGAGGGAATCCGCGTTGCGTCGTTGCGCGGCGCTGAGCGAGACGACGAAGAGCGCGGTGATGGCGAACAGGGCGACGCGGGGGATGTCCTTGGCGGCGAGGGAGAACGATCCGCCTGGGTCGACGAAAAAGTAGGTGAAGACCACAGTGGCGAGCGCGGTGGCGAGCAGGCTGGCGCCCAGCCCGCCGAACCAGGCGGCGAACATGATCGCGCAGAGGAACAGCGACACATACGGCGAGGTCTGCAGGAACGTGTCGAGCACCAACCCGGCGACCAGCGCCATCGCCACTGACAGTATCGCTACGCCATAGGCGAGGACCGCGGCGGGCGAGGGCCACCACGAAGTACGCCACGTCGACATCATCCTGCCTCCTCAACCTAGCGATGCCGGCTCGGATCCGAAACTTATAGGCTGGCAGGCGGCTTGTGGAGCCCGTAGCGCGCTCGCCCGGCCGACGGCTAGCGGTCGCTGCTGAGAAAGTCTCCGTCCGCGCACACCTGGCCCAGGCAGCCCGCCTTGGCTCGCGGGAAGCCCGTGCGGAAGCCGTCGCGAGCCTGCAGGGATTCGATGAGCGTCACCGGCGTGATCGGCCCCGGCGCGATCCAGCCCGCGGCGTAGCCGAGACTCGTGGCGGTGGTTGCAACGATGGCCCCGACGAGCGCCAGCTCGATGGGGAATCCCAGCATCTTGCGCGCACGGCGCAAGCAAATTCTCAAGAGACACAGTGGCTCTGTCATCGCAAGACCTTAGGCAGCCGCGTATGGCCGCCCGAAGCAAGATGGCATTACGCTTTCGCAGTCGCACGGTACAAAAAGTTTTGGTGATTCATACCAAAGTATGACCCTGCCAAACCAACAAGGCCCCTGCGTCTACCAAGGTACCGTGGACGATCGCATGGGAATGCCTATGTCTGCTGCAACGCCGGTGGCTCCAGCATCGGTGGTGATTCGAGTGGCACATGGGCATTGTTCGCTTCGCGTTGCGTTTCCCCCACACCTTCTATGTGGTGGCCGCCTTGATCCTGTTTCTCGGCGGTGCGGCCAGCTATTCCATGCGCACGGACATCTTTCCGGAGATCAATATTCCGGTGGTCACCGTGATCTGGAGCTACACCGGCCTCAGCACGCCTGAGATGGAGCAGCGAGTCACCACCTACAGCCAGTATGCGATCAGCGCCAACGTCAACGGCATCAAGAACATCGAGGCGCAGACGATGGCGGGCCTGTCGGTTCAGAAGATCTACTTTCAGCCCGACGTCAACATCGACCTTGCGATCGCGCAGATCGTTGCCGGGACCAACGCCATCCGCGCCTTGATGCCGCCCGGCATCCAGCCGCCGATCATAGTCCAGTTCAATGCCTCGAGCGTGCCGGTGCTGCAGATCAGCCTCAGCTCCGACAGTCTCAGCGAGCAGCAGCTCTACGACTACGGCATCTACCGCATGCGCCAGCAGCTCGCGCCGATCCCCGGCGTAACTCTGCCGACGCCGGCCGGAGGCAAGTACCGCCAGATCATGGTCGACATCGACCCTACCAAGCTCGTGGCGAAAGGCCTGACGCCGCTCGACGTGGTCAACGCCGTCAACGCGCAGAACCTGACCCTGCCGTCCGGTACGGCCAAGATCGGCACCACGCAGTACGCCGTCCTCACCAACGCCACGCCTTCCAGCATCGTCGACCTCAACAATATTCCGATCAAAGTCGTGAACGGCGCCACCGTGTTCGTGAAGGACGTCGGCCAGGTCCATGACGGTTGGCTGGTGCAGCAGAACGTCGTGCGCAAGGACGGCCAGCGCTCGGTTCTGCTGAGCATCATCAAGAACGGCAACGCCTCCACGCTGCGAGTCGTCAACGCAGTGCGCGACGCGCTCAACACGATTCGCGTCGCCGCGCCGGCCGGCATGCACATCGACGAACTGTTTGACCAGTCGGTGTTTGTGAAGCAGTCCATCGTGGGCGTGCTGCGCGAAGGCGCGATCGCAGCCGGCCTCACCGCGCTCATGATCCTGCTGTTCCTGGGTTCATGGCGATCGACGCTGGTCGTCATGACGTCGATTCCGCTGGCGATCCTGAGCTCGCTGGTCGTGCTGTATTTCCTGGGCGAAACCATCAACACCATGACCCTGGGCGGCCTCGCGCTGGCCGTCGGCATCCTGGTCGACGATTCGACGGTTACCATCGAGAACACCCATCGTCTGCTGAACGAGGAAGGCCAACCGCTGCCTCAGGCCACTTTGCATGGCGCGGCCGGCATCGCTGTGCCCACCTTGGTGTCGACGCTTGCCATCAGTTGCGTGTTCACATCGGTGATCTTCCTCGACGGGCCGGCCAAATACCTGTTCACGCCGCTTGGTCTGGCCGTGGTGTTCGCCATGCTGGCCTCCTACGGCCTGTCTCGGACGCTGACGCCGATCATGATCGGTCTCTTGACCAAGGGGGAACATCATGGAGCGGTCGCCGCTGGCCAGCGCAGCTGGTTCGCCCGCTTCCATCATGCCTTCGAAGACGGCTTCGAACGGATGCGCGCAGGCTACGTCCGGCTGCTGATGGCCCTGCTTGCCCGGCGTTTCGTCATTCCGACCGCCGCCGTGCTGGTGCTGGCGCTTGGCTCGACGCTCTACTTTTTCGTCGGTCGCGACTTCTTTCCGCTGATCGACGGCGGCCAGATCCAGCTCCACGTCCGCGCGCCGGCCGGCTCGCGCATCGAAGCGACCGAGCGCATCTTCCAGGCCGTCGAGGACAAGATCCGCGAAGTGATCCCTGAAAAGGATCGCCGGCTGATCGTCGACAACATCGGATTGCCGGCGCGGTCCTATAACCTCGCCTTCAGCGACGGCTCGACGATCGGCGTCAATGATGGCGTGATCCTGGTGGCCCTGAACGAAGGCCACGCGCCGACACAGGACTACGTGCGCAAGCTGCGCGAGGTCCTGCCGGCGGAGTTTCCCGAGACCGTGTTCTACTTCCAGGCGGCCGACATGGTCACCCAGATCCTGAACTTCGGCCTGCCCGCTCAGATCGACGTGCGCACCGTCGGCTACGACCGGGCAACCAACCTGCGCGTTGCCAAGGAACTGCGCCGGCGGATCGCGGCCATTCCGGGCGTGGTCGATGCCCATCTGCAGCAGGAGGTCGACGGGCCGGCCTTCTATGCCACCATCGATCGCGCCCGCGCCGCCCAGCTCGGCCTCAATGCCGTCACCGTGGCCAACAACCTCAACGTCACGCTGAGCTCGTCGGAGGCAGTCACGCCCAACTTCTGGACCGATCCGACCTCGGGCATTCCCTACTACATCGCGGTGCAGACGCCCGAGCGCGATGTGAACTCGCTGAACGCTCTCAACAACACGCCGGTTTCCACCTCTCTGTCGTCGGGCGAAGGACCCGTGCCCGGCCTGTTGAGCAACGTGGCGACCGTCAAGCGTAGCAGCGTGCCGACCAACGCCAACCAGGCGAACATCCAGCCGGTCTATGAGGTCTATGCCAGCCTGCAGGACCGCGACCTGGGAAGCGCCGCCAAGCGCATCGATCAGGTCGTGGCTGACCTCAGTAAGGAACTGAAGCCCGGCAATAGGATCCAGATCGTCGGCCAGATCGACAGCATGAACAGCTCGTTCGTCAATCTCGGCATCGGGCTCCTGTTCGCCGCCGTGTTCGTCTACTGCCTCATGGTCGTGAACTATCAGAATTTCGGCGACCCGTTCGTCGTGCTGCTTGCCTTGCCGGCGACGTTCTGCGGCATCGTCACCATGTTGTTCGTGACTGGAACGACGCTGAACGTGCCGTCCCTGATGGGCGCCATCATGGCGGTGGGCGTCGCTTCGGCGAACTCCATCCTGCTCGTCACCTTCGCCCGCGAGCAGCAGCTTGCCGGCAAGACCGCGTTCGAGGCCGCGATCGATGCCGGGCGCACCCGCATACGGCCGGTGCTGATGACCGCCGCGGCGATGATCGTCGGCATGATCCCGATGGCAATCGGCGGCGCCGGCGAGGAGCAGAACGCTGCCCTGGCGCGCGCCGCCATCGGCGGCCTCTTGTTCGCCACGCCGACGACCCTGCTCGTCGTGCCCTGGCTGTTCGCAAAGCTGCGCTCGGGCAACGACGGCAAGGCCGCCCACGGTGTATTCGAAGAGGAGCTCGCATGACCGACGCTCAACCCACGGATCCCTCGACTGAACCTGCTGCCGCGCCCAGGCATGGCCGCAAGACGGCCCGGCTGCTGAGCGTCGCCGTTCTGGTCGTCCTGGTCGCGGGCATCGGAACCGGCGCCTGGAGCCACCTGAATCAGTCTCGCCAGGTGGCGGCGACCGCCCAACAACAGCGCGACCTCGTGCCGATCGTCCGCGTCGGCACGGTGAAGGCAGGCTCGCCCTATCTCGTCGTCAACCTGCCGGCCACCACGTCCGCCTTCGCTGCCGCCAACATCTTCGCCCGCGCCAGCGGTTATATCGGGGAGCGCAACGTCGATATCGGGGATAGGGTGAAGACAGGTCAGCTGCTCGCCACGATCGTGGCGCCCGAGCTCGATCACCAGATCGTCCAGGCTGAAGCCACGCTGGCGCAGCTCGTATCGACGCTGCAACAACGCAAGGCCGCCCGTGAGCTCGCGCGCGTGACCTGGGAGCGCGACAAGCCGGTGGTCCAGAAGGGCTGGCTCCCCCTCCAGCAGGGCACCATCGACGAGCAGACGCTACGCGAACAGGAAGCCGCCGTCCGGGTCGCGCGCTCCAACAAGGATGCCCAGGAAGCGCAATTGAAGGTGCTCCACCAGCAGAAGCTCTATCAGAGCGTCGTGGCGCCGTTCGATGGCGTCATCACCCAGCGCAACATCGATGTCGGCAGCCTCGTGCAGGCCGACGCGACCAGCGGCACCTTCATGTTCACCATTAACAAGGACGATGTGATCCGCACCCAGGTCTTCGTGCCACAGGACGCAGCCTTCGGCGTTGTGCCCGGCATCGAGGCCATCGTGCATGTGCCCGAAATGCCGGACCATCCCTTTCCCGGCAATGTCACGCGCATTGCCGATGCGCTGCAGCCTGGCACGCGCACGCTCCTGACCGAGATCGACATTCGCAATCCCGACGGCGCGCTGTCGGCCGGCATCTATTGCACGGTCGAGCTGCACATTCCGCGCAAGGTGCCGAGCCTCACCGTGCCCGCCGAGGCCATTATCTTCAACGCCGGCGGCGTGCAGGTGGCCGTCGTCGACAACGGCGTCGTGCACCTGCACAAGGTCTCCGTGGCCCGCGACCTCGGAACGCAGGTCGAACTACAAGATGGGGTGAAGCCCGATGATCAGGTGATTCTCAATCCTGCGGTCGACCTCGTCGATGGCGCCAAGGTGCAGGTCGCTGCTAATCCGTCGGGAAGCGCCGCGGGCGCA
>DASZJU010000175.1:0-11853 GCA_035947815.1 Reyranella sp. | reverse complement strand
GAGCTGATCGAGCATTGCACGGCGATCGCCCGGGAGATGCCGCTGGTCGGCTTCTACCTGCAGACGGCGGTCGGCGGCATTGCGCTGTCACGCGCCTTCTGGGCGCGCTTCGCCGCCATCGACAACGTCGTGGCGATCAAGGTGGCGCCGTTCAACCGCTACCGCACGCTCGACGTCGCCGTCGGCATCGTCCAGGCCCAGGCCGAGGATCGCATTACGCTCTATACCGGCAACGACGATCACATCGTGGCCGATCTCGTGACGCCCATGGTGGTGCGCACCGGCAACCGCGAGGTAACTCTACGCTTCCAAGGTGGACTGCTGGGGCACTGGAGCGTGTGGACGCGCGGCGCGGTCAAGATGCTGGAGCGCCTGAAGCTTTCGGTGTCCGCCGGCGCCATTCCGCCTGAAGTGCTGGCGCTCGATTCCTTCGTCACCGACTGCAACAGCGTGGTGTTCGACGTCGATCACGATTTCGCCGGCTGCATTCCGGGCTGCCATGAGATCCTGCGTCGCCAGGGGCTGATGACGTCGATCGACTGCCTCGATCCGCACGAGACGCTCAGTCCCGGCCAAAGCGCCGGCATCGACCGGCTCTACGCCACTTATCCCGAGCTGAATGACGACGCCTTTGTCGCGGCCAACCTCGAGCGTTGGCGGAACTGAGACGGTGGACGATCTTTTCGCGACCTCTGACGCGCTCGCCGTCGCCGAGCTGCTCAAGACGCGCAAGCTCGGCGCGCGTGAACTTCTGGACGGCACGCTGAGCAAGCTTCGCGCGCTCAACGCATCGCTGAACGCCGTCACCGATTTCTATGAAGGCGCGCTTTTGGAGAAATCGGTCGCGGCGGCGGGCGAGGGGCCATTCCAGGGCGTGCCTTACGTCATCAAGCAGCTGATGGCCGATTGTGCCGGCGCGCCAACCACTTTGGGATCGCGATTTTTCGCCAAGGAACCAGTGGCCGCGAACGACAGCGCGGCAGTCGCGCGCATGCGGCGTGCCGGCCTGGTGATCGTTGGCCGTACCAACACCAGCGAATTGGGGCTGGCGCCGACCACTGAACCCGCGTTCGGTGGCTCGACCATAAACCCGTGGCGCCCCGACCTCTCGCCCGGCGGATCGTCGGGCGGTTCCGCGGCCGTCGTGGCAGCGCGTGGCTTGCCGATGGCACATGCCACCGACGGCGGCGGCTCGATCCGCATCCCGGCGTCGCTGTGCGGCCTGTTCGGCCTAAAGCCATCCCGCGGCCGGGTGAGCCTGGCGCCGATCGGCGAGACCCTGGCCGGCGCGGGCGCGCAGCATTGCGTATCGATCTCTGTGCGCGACAGTGCTGCGTTGCTCGATGCGATGGCAGGCGGCGAGCCCGGCGATCCCTATCGTGCGCCGCCGTCCGGCTCCTTCCTGGCGGCGACCCAACGCGCGCCGGGCAAGCTGCGCGTGGCGTTCATGCTGAAGCCCGTGGGCGACGGGTCGCTCGATCCCGTGCTGACCGCCGCCGTCGAGCGCACGGCGACGATGCTGGAAGGGCTCGGCCATCATGTCGAGGAGGCCGCGCCCGACTACGATGCCGCGGCAACGGGGGCGGCCTTCGGCACGGTGATGTGCGCCAATACCTTCACCAACATCGAGGTGCGCGCTGCCGGCCGCACACCGGGCCCGGACGACCTCGAACCGGTGACGCGTCTCCACGCCGAGATCGGGCAGGGCATCAGCGCCCACGAGTACATCCGCGCCGTGCAGACCTTCCACCGTACCGGCCGCCAGTTCGGCCATTTCTTCGAGAAGCACGACGTGCTGCTGTCGCCGACCATCGCGTGTACGCACCTGCCGCTGGGCACGGTCAGGATGGACGGCACGCTCGCGCAATACCAACAAGGCCTGGCGCCGATGGTCCCTTTCACCGCCGTGTGCAACGCCACCGGCGTGCCGGCGATGTCGGTGCCGCTTGCCTGGACCGAAGACGGCCTGCCGATCGGCATGCATTTCGTCGGGCGCTTCGGCGCGGAAGAGATGCTCTTCTCGCTGGCGGCCGAGCTAGAACGGGCCGCGCCGTGGCGCGACCGCCGCCCATCCGGGAGTACCGCCGCATGAACTCCTGTATGCGTACGGTCCTCGTCGGCTTCATCGCCGGCGCGCTCGGTGTGCTGATCTTCCATCAGCTCGGCTTCTGGATCGCCAACGAACTCGGCTATGCCCGCGCCCCGCTCTACAATCTGCGACCCGTGCCGCCGTGGGGCGTGCCGACCATCCTGTCGATGGCCTTCTGGGGCGGACTGTGGGGCGTTGGTGCCGCGTTCCTCGTCCCGCGGCTGCCCGGGATGCTCAACGGCGCGCTGGGCTGGGTGTTGTTCGCCGCCATCATCGTCACGCTCGTCAACTGGTTCGTCGTGTTTCCGATCAAGGGCGCGCCGGTGGGCGGCGGCTTCCGCATGCCGGGCCTGGCCGTGGTGCCGCTGGTCTATGCACTGTGGGGCTTCGGCATGTGGCTGATCGCACGACTGTTGCGCGCCGCGATGGGTTGGCGGTAGGGAGAAACCAATGAAAGTCGTCGATGCACAGGTCCATATCTGGGGCGCCAACACGCCGGCGCGTCCGTGGCCCGCGCGCGCCGCGCCGCACCGCGCGTCGCCGCTCGGCAAGGAAGAGCTTTTGGCCGAGATGGACAAGGCGGGAGTCGATGGCGTCGTCATCGTGCCGCCGTCGTGGGAAGGCGATCGTAATGACCTCGCCATCGATGCCGCGACCGGCCATCCCGACCGCTTTTGCATCATGGGCCGCTTCGATCCCGATGCGTCGGGCGCCCGCGAAGCGCTGGCGGGTTGGAAGAAGCAGAAAGGCATGCTGGGCGTGCGCCTGACCTTTCACACCGAAGTGCTACGCCAGCCGCTGCTCGACGGCCGCTTCGACTGGGTATGGGGCGAGCTGGAGAAGCACGGCATTCCGGCGATGGTGCTGTTCCATCACGAATACATGCACCTCGCCGACAAGGTGGCCGAGCGCCATCCGGGCTTGCGGCTGGTGCTCGATCATCTCGGACTCAAGAGCGGCAAGGACGTGACTGAGGCCGCCAACTTCGCCGCCCTCGACAAAGTGCTGGCGCTCGCCAAGCGGCCCAACGTGGCAGCCAAGGTCTCGGCGATGCCGTGCTACGCCGCCGACAAGACTTATCCGTTCCGCTCGGTTCATCCTCACATTCGCCGCGTCGTCGACGCCTTCGGCCCCAGGCGCAGCTTCTGGGGGACCGATTTGTCGCGGCTTCCCTGCAGCTACCGCCAGGGCGTGACAATGTTCACTGAGGAAATGCCGTGGTTGAAGGGCGACGACCTCGAGTGGGTGATGGGCCGCGGCATCAGCGAATGGATCGGATGGAAGGATTAGGAAGTCTCAGCTTGGCGGCTCTGGCCGCTGTGGCTCTGCTGGGGGGCGCCGTGGCGCCGCTATCGGCGCAATCGGGCGATCAGGCGGAAAGAACGATACGCGCCGCATTGGCAAAATGGACGAGCGATTTCAACTCGCGTGACACGGCGCGCATCTGTGATCTCTTCGCGCCCGATCTCGTCTACGACTATCGCGGATTTCCCGAACGCGATTATCCGACCCTGTGCGGCCTGCTCCACCGATCGCTCGCCGACCCGACACGGGCGTTCAGCTATGCCCTCGATATCAAGGAAATCATCGTGTCGGGCGACATGGCCGTCGTTCGGCTGGTCTGGACACTCAAGGTGACGTCTGCCGGTGCGAAGACCGAGGAATCGCGCGAGCCCGGGCTCGACGTGTTCCGCCGGCAGTCCGATGGAAGCTGGAAGATCGCCAGGTACATTGCCTACGCAGCGCCGTGAAGCGGCCGCGTCACCGTCTGCGAGCCGCCGCCCCAGATCGGCAGGTAGCTCATCTTGTAGCCAGCGCCGCCGGTGACAATGGCATGGATGGCGTCGGGCGCGCGCGCCACGCCCTGGCCCTCGTCGAACAGGTAGCGCTGCACGCGGGCAATATCCCAGCCGTCGTGACGCACGATCTTCTGTGCCATCTCGAGCGGCAGCAGGAAGACCTGCTCGCCGCGCTCGTTCTTGCGGCTCATGCTCGACATGACGATGGCCGCCCGCATCGCCGTCGCGATCGGCGAGAGGATGGCTTCGGGTGTCGCGCCCTCGCCGTCGCCGGGCAGCACTTCGGCGGTACCCGAAACGCCCATCACCGTGATCGCGCTCGCATCGGCGCCCAGGCCGCGGCGCGCGGTCAGGGTCGGGAAGGGGCCATCGTTGCGCTCGGCGAAGCACAGCGTGTATTTGCCGGGCTGGCCCATGGTCGCCATGTCGCCGACATCGGAGCGCGCGCCGCCGACATTGCGGATGGTGAGCTGCAGCGCCCGGCCGATGCTGGCATTGGCGCGGTTGCCGGGGCCCAGGCAATTGGTGCCGGCGTTGACGCCGAGCTGGCGCGCGATGGCGCCGTGCACGCAAAGCGCCACGCAGGCCGTACCGGTCGTCGTGGCGATGCCTAAAAGATTGAAATCGGGTTCTAGGATCGCCTCCGCCGCAGCCAGCACGATCGGCAGTTCGGCCGGGCGGCAGCCGGCGATGACGCATTGATAGGCGATGGAATCGGGCGTGATGTCGCCGAACATGGGTGGCATCATGCCGTGCGAGTCGCTACGGCCCGCCACGCCGGCCACCATCGCTTCGAGGCGGCGGCGGGTCGGCGGCACCAGCGGCAGGCCGTCCGATAATTCGGCGTCGGTCAGGATCTGTTGTGCAGCCTCCCAGCTCGCCGCGTCAGCGATGACCGGCCAGCCGCACCACTCGCTCATCCGGCGATGCGCACGGAGGCGACGGTCGTGCCGCCGAACGACGGGATGAAAGCCGAATGCTTGCCCGGGCCGCCGGCCACGGTGATGTGGATGTCCTGCGGTGTCCGCCCGATCGTGAACCAGTCGCCGTCCGGTTTATGGCCGGTGCTGACGTAGGTGTCCTGATTCTCCGGTGAAATCCGCGAGGCATGGACGCGCGAGCGCTTGAACAGCTCTTCGCGGATGCTGTCGATGGTGTAGCCGTCGCGCTTCAACGTCGCGGCATGCTCGGGGCCGATGATGACGAACATCGGGCCCTTGCCATAAACCGTGTTGGCGCCGGGCGTCGACATGCTGCCGGCGAATGTCGTGAGCAGGCCGATGGCGGTCGTGCTGCCGTGGTCGTTGAGGTTATGCGGGCCTTCGCCCGACATCACCGTCACCACACTGTCGCCGGCTGAGAAGCCACGCTGCACGTGATAAGGAGTCCAGGGGTTCTCTTCCTCGTTCTCGCCGAAGCAGAAGGTGTACTTGGCGGGATTGCCCTGGGTCGAACGGTCCATCTCGCCTGGCTTGGCGCCGGCGATGTTGAGCAGCATCAGGCCGAGCGCGCGGCCGATCGTGGCATTGGGACGCCAACCCTGGCCGAAGCAGTTGGAGCCGCAATTGATGCCGAGCTCGTGTCGGATCGGCCCGCTCACCATGACCATGGGGGCGCAGGAATGGGTGGTCGCCAGCGTGCCGTGCAGATTGTACTCGGGATCGAGCACGCCGCGCATCGCCGCCGTCACCACCGGGAAATATTCCGGCTTGCAGCCCGCCATCACCGCATTGGCGGCGAGGCTCTGCAGGGTCGGCACGATCTGGCGTGGCGGCACGGGCGGGTAGGGCCGGTTGTCGCCGCGCACGGTCGCGACGAACTTCGCCACCTTGTCCTCAGTCGGCACGTAGAGCGGCATGCCGTCGCTCCAACCCTGCTCTGCGGCATACTCGTTGAACGCCTCGATATCGAGGTCGCCGATCTCGATGATTTCCTGCTCGGCAGTGTCCTTCATTTCGTCGTCGCCTCGGACAGTCCATTGGTTGCCGCTTCGATGCGTTCGCGCAGTTCGTCGGCGTTCAGGCCGCCGATGGGATGCTTCACGACGATCAGCCTGGGCTCGACCTTGCGGGCCTTGGCCTGGGCCAAAACCAGCGGCTTGAACGTCTCAGTGGCGATCACGTAGGCCGTGATGCCGAGCTTCTCGAGTTCGATGCTGTCGTGGAAACTCCACGATGAACAGCTTCCTCAATCCGCTATGGCGAGCAGCGCTCCTCTGTAGTTGGCGGCGACCTTCTCGAGCAGGTCCTTGGGGGCGCCCTGGCTGGCGCTGTTCTTCGACAGGAAATCGATGTTGTCGACTGGCCGGAAGGCACTGAGCTTGGTGCGGATGCCGTCGAGCAGCTCGCGCGCATTAGGCTTGGAGTTGGAGACCAGCGCGATGGCGTCGGTCTTCCAGTTGACCGGTTTCAGCGCCACGGTCGCACCGGTGGTGGCGGACACGCCGAAGGTTGGATTGACGATGCGCATGCGCGTTACTCCTCAAGTCGTCTTGGCGAGGGCTGTCACCACGGCCTGCGCCGCACGCTGACCGTCGGCGATGGCGTCGGCCAGATAGTGTCGTGCGCCGGCCCGCACGTCGCCTGCGGCGAACGCCGTGGCGGCGGAGGTGCGGCCCCCTTCGTCGACCACGATATGCCCGGTGGCGTCGCGCGCAAGCGAATCCGGCACGAATTCCGCAGCGGGAGATTGGCCGACATAGACGAACACCGCGCTGGTCGGAACGGTCGTTCGCGCGCCGCCGCTCTCGATTACGACGGATTGCAGCCCGTCGCGGCCCTCCAACGCCACGATGCGTCCGTCGATGTGGCGGATACCGTCGGGCAGCGGTGCCGTGATCGTATCGATGACGGTGACCTCGCTGGCGAACGCCTTCAGCTCTTCGGCCTCATAAGGCGCCCACCCGCCGGCCCCGGCCACGATGACCGGCTGGCCGGCATAGAGCGGGCCGTCGCAGATGGCGCAATGCGACAAGCCGCGGCCTTCATAGTCGTCTTCTTCGGGTAGGCCGAGCCGGCCCTTGCCAAGGCCAGTCGCAATCACGATCGCGCGGCCAGTGTGGTGCTCGCCGTCGGCGGTCTCGGCCGTCCATGGGCCGCGGCCGGCAAGCCGCACGACCTCGCCGAAGCCGATCTCCACGCCCGCCTCGGTCGCGGCGTCGGTGAGCTTGGCGGCCAGTGTCGGTCCATCGGCGGCGGTCTCGAAGTCGTGCAGTCCTCCGAGATTGATCAGCGCGCCGCCCGGCGCCAGCTTATCGAGACACAGCGCCTTCAGCCCGGCGCGGGCAACTCCAGTGGCCGCGGCGAGACCAGCGGGTCCGGCACCGATTACAATGACGTCGAAGGAAGATGTATTCATCGGCGCACTAATCGGTTTTCGGCGCAGAAGTTCAAGTGGCTTGACTCTGTGAGGCCTTATACCTAGTATAGCTAGGTATGGAAGCCGAAATGCTCAAAGGGCACCTCGATGCCATCGTGCTCGCCGCGCTCGAGGCGGGTCCGGCGCACGGCTACGCCATCATCGAGACGATCAAGAAGCGCAGCACCAACACCTTCGACCTGCCCGAGGGAACGGTCTATCCGGCGCTCCATCGGCTAGAGCAGGCGGGCCTGCTCTCCAGCACCTGGACCACGCCGCCCGGCGGCCGTCGCCGTCGCGTCTATTCCCTGACCAAGGCAGGCTCGGCCGCGCTCGCCGATCGCCGCAAGGTGTGGGGTCGCTTTTCGCAGGCTGTCGACACGCTGCTGGGAGGGCGCGCATGGCCAGCGTGATCGACCAGTATGTCGCTTCGCTGCGGCGCGAGCTCGATTTCGATCCGGCGCTGGCGCGACGGCTTGCCAGCGAAGTCGAAGACCATTTGCGCGACGCCGCCGAGGCCGATCCGGCCTGGCCATCGGCCGACGCCGAACGTCGCGCCGTCGAACGCTTTGGTGTCGCCCGCGAGATCGCCGCAGAATTCGCCGCCGACGCCGTCGACCGCCAGGCGCGGCGCACCTGGATTACACTGCTGGTCACCGTCGTCGTCACCTTCATCGCCATGCGGCTGCGCGCGATGTGGCTGGATGACGGCGCCATCCCGGCGCTGGCGCCGCTGGTCGATCGCTACGCCTTCATCGCGGCGATTGCGGTGGGTGCGATCGGCTGGTTCGCCTTCCGGCGCTCTCTGCTGGCCTTCACGATCTGCCTTGGCGGACTTTTAGCTTCGATCGTGGCGGGCATGGTGCGCGCGGATCTCTTTGTCCAGGGTGCGCCGCTGCCTGTCCTGCTGGCGGCGGCCGGCGAGATCGCGCTGGTCGGCTTACTCGCGTTCCATGTCATCGGATTCAGCCGGCGCCTCAGGCGCTCGGCGGCGCTGCGGGGAGGCGGCCGATGAACGGATGGCGGCTGGTCGGCCTGTTGTCGCTTTTGCTGATGGCGATGTCCCTCTGGCTGCTGGCGAGCCACGCCGGCGATGTCGAAGGCATCCGCCTGGTGATCCGGGCGACGGCACGCACCTCGCTGGTGCTGTTCGTCATGGCCTTCACCGCAAGCGCAATGGTCGAGCTGATCCCGTCGGACGCGACCCGCTGGCAGCGCCGCAACCGGCGCTATCTCGGCGTCTCCTTCGCGGTGTCGCATTTCATTCATCTTGCCGCGATCCTGGGGCTCGCCACGCTGGACCGCGAGCTGTTCTGGAAGCTCACCAACCCCGCGACCATCGTGCTGGCTGGCACGGCATACCTTTTCATCGCGGCGATGACGGCGACATCGTTCGACCGCACGGCAGCGTGGCTCGGTCCGCGCAAATGGCGGCTGCTGCATCTGCTGGGCGGCTGGTACATCTGGATCAGTTTCGCTGTCGCCATCGGCAAGCGCGTGCCGCTCGACCGCTTCTACTGGCCGATGGCCGCCCTCGTGCTGGCCGCCGCCATCGTGCGCCTGGTCGCGATGTTCAGGCGGAATCGCCGACGTGTGGTGCTCAGCGCGCCAGAAGCTCCAGTGTAATCTGTCGGCGACCGTCGACAACACGCAGGATTGTCACCTCGTTCTCGCTGTAGTCATAGATGATGACGAAAGGTTGCACGACTCGGATGCGCGCATGCTGCCCGAGGGCAGGGCGGGGTGCGCCGGCAGCGGGATACTGGGCAATATAGCGATACATCGCCTTGAAACGGGCACCATAGCGGCGGGTGACCGCGATATCGGCGACTTGGCCGAGATTGATCAGAATTTCATGGCCATCGAGCCGGGCAGTGCCGGCGACGACGAGACGGGCCATTAGCGCTTGAGGGACGCCAACGCTCGGTCGATATCCAATTCCGCTTCCTCGAGCGAAGACTTGTCGCCGCGCGCGAGGGCTGCCCGCGCCTCATCCACCAAAGGCTTTGCCCAAGCCATGTCGTCGCCATCGATGACCATCCGCTCAGCGATAAGCTGACGGACTGCATCTTCGGCAGACTGGAATTCGCCGTTAGCGATCCTCGTCTTGAGCCAACGCTCCTGCTCGGCGGGAAGAGTGATATTCACAGGACCAAATATAGACCCTTCAGCGTTCCTTGAACACCGGCTTGCGCTTCTCGATGAAGGCAAGCATCGCTTCCTTGGAATCCTCGGTACCCTGCAGATGGGTCAAAGGCGCGGATCATCTCGCCCGGGAGCTCGGCGTTCAGTGCGTTGACCGGCGGATAATCCATGGTGACACGTGGGAAGTGGTCCGCGATTTGCACGCGGACCATTTTCGGGTCGTCTATTCAATTCCTCCCCGAGCCGGTGAATAGTTCGCTTGCATGGCTTGCCGGAAGCGTCGTAGGTCGCAGGGTACGGGGGAAAGCAAAGGCATGGCGTATTTTTCACAACAGTTGATCAACGCCATTACGCTCGGCGCCATCTACGGCCTGATCGCCATCGGTTACACGATGGTCTACGGCATCATCGGCATGATCAACTTCGCGCACGGCGATGTCTTCATGATCGGCGCCTTCATCTCCCTCATCGGCTTCATGATCTGTGCCATGCTGGGCATCGGCTCGGGCCCCGTCGCGATCATCCTGGTGCTGCTGCTCGCCATGGCCTTCACCGCCATCTATGGCTGGGCGATCGAGCGCACCGCCTACCGGCCGTTGCGCGGGTCGTTCAAGCTCGCGCCGCTGATCTCGGCGATCGGCGTGTCCATCATGCTGCAGAACTATGTTCAACTTGCCCAGGGCGCACGGCCCAAGCCGGGTGGCCAGGTCGTCGAAGGCGGTTTCAACCTGTTCAGCGCCGACGGCTTCGACGTGCGCGTGGCCTGGCTGCAGATCATCATCGTCGTCGTGACGGTGACGCTGATGGCGGGCTTCTCCTGGCTGATCGCCTCAACGCCGCTCGGCCGCCAGCAGCGCGCTTGCGAGCAGGACATGAAGATGGCCTCGCTGCTCGGCGTCGATGTGAATCGCACCATCTCGCTCACCTTCGTCATGGGCGCCGCCCTGGCCGCCGTGGCCGGCATGATGTTCCTGATGTACTACGGCATCGTCGATTTCTTCATCGGCTTCCTGGCGGGCATCAAGGCCTTCACCGCCGCGGTGCTGGGCGGCATCGGCTCGTTGGCCGGCGCGATGCTGGGCGGGCTGCTGATCGGCCTGATCGAGGTCTTCTGGGCCGGCTATTTCTCGAGCGAGTACAAGGACGTCGCGGTATTCGGCATCCTCGTCCTGGTGCTGATCTTCCGGCCGACCGGACTGCTCGGCAAGCCGGAGATCGAGAAGGTCTGAGGCGATGGGGCCGCGTCTGCAACACCATTTGAAGGATGCGGGCCTGACCGCGCTGGTGGCGGCCGGGCTCGGCATCTTCATCGTTGGCTTCCGCACCTACGACATCGGCAAAGGCCTGACTTTCGACTACCAGTTCGTCGATCTCGGCATCGCCATCGTCACCATCTTCTTCGGCCGGCTCGGCCTGTCGCTGGCGGCCGATGGCCTGTCCTGGCCGGCCCTCGCCCTCGGCGCGGTATTGGGTGCGATCGGCGCGTCGCCGCTCAAGCTTCCGTCGACTTTCCTGCACTGGTTCGTCGTGCTGGCGGGCCTGCTGATCGTGCTGCGCACGATCTGGCCATGGGCGAACCATGCGCTCGCCGTTGCGCGCCACTCGCCGCGCGGCGTTCCTGTCGGGCAAGCCGTGGCCAAATGGTTCGGTGCCGCCCTGCTGGCAGCCGCCTTCGTTCTGCCGATGACGCCGCTCGCCGACCAAAAGACGATGGACCTCTCCGTCCTGATCCTGACCTATGTCATGCTCGGCTGGGGATTGAACATCGTGGTAGGCCTCGCGGGCCTGCTCGACCTCGGCTATGTCGCGTTCTACGCCGTCGGCGCCTATTCCTACGCGTTGCTCAGCACCCAATATGGGCTGGGCTTCTGGTCGGTCCTGCCGCTCGCCGGCATGATGTCGGCAAGCTTCGGGCTGCTGCTGGGCTTTCCGGTGCTGCGCCTGCGCGGCGACTATCTCGCCATCGTGACCATGGGCTTTGGCGAGATCATCCGGCTGGTCCTGCTGAACTGGGTGGACCTCAGCAACGGGCCGGCCGGAATCGGCAGCATCCCCGGCCCAACCCTGTTCGGAGCGGTGTTCGCGGAGACCGCGCCAGCCGGCAAGCAGACCTTCGCCGAAATGATGGGCATCCCGTTCTCCGGCAACCAGCGTCTCATCTTTCTCTACTACATCATCCTGGCGCTTGCCCTGGTGACCAACTTCTTCACCCAGCGCGTCCGCCGCCTGCCCGTCGGCCGCGCCTGGGAAGCGCTGCGCGAGGACGAGACGGCCTGCAAGGCGCTGGGCATCAATCCCACCAACACCAAGCTCACCGCCTTCGCCGTCGGTGCGATGTTCGCGGGCTTTGCCGGATCGTTCTTCGCCGCCAAGCAGCGCTTCATCAGTCCGGAAAGCTTCACCTTCATCGAGTCCGCGATCATTCTCGCCATCGTCGTGCTGGGCGGGATGGGCAGCCAGATC